>JBGTFQ010000220.1:0-39664 GCA_041747155.1 Rubrobacteraceae bacterium | reverse complement strand
GAGATGGCCCCGGAATTGTGGCGAGTATTGCACGAGAAACTTGGTTGGAGAGACGTACAGACAGCAGCGACGGAGAAGAGGTAATCCTATGCCCCTCGTAGACCTCGATAGATTCGATTTCTTGTACGCGAACCGCGTGCGCGGAATGAAAAGCGGCGCGATACGTGACCTGATGGCGACCCTCTCGCGGCCCGGCATCATCTCGCTGGCGGGAGGTTTCCCGGATACGCGGGCCTTCGGCGAGGAGGCGTTTCGAGCGATCTCGG
Organism: Rubrobacteraceae bacterium; assembly: GCA_041747155.1. GTDB lineage: Bacteria > Actinomycetota > Rubrobacteria > Rubrobacterales > Rubrobacteraceae > JACDDK01. The sequence continues at coordinate 39,398 of JBGTFQ010000220.1, read as the reverse complement.
AGAACGTGGCCGCCGAGAGTGCGCAAGCGTTGCAGTACGGACCAACGGGTGGGTTAGAGAAGATCAAAGACGTAATAGTCGAGGTGATGGCCGCCGAAGGAACGCCAGCCACTCAAGGAGAAGTCTTTACGACCACAGGAGCGCAGCAAGCCCTGGATCTCGTAGCGCGAGTCTTTCTGGACGAGGGTGACGCGGTGCTATGCGAGGGACCGACCTACGCGGGGGCTTTGAATGCGTTCGCGGCTTATAGGCCCAGGATCATACACGTGCCGATGGATCGGGCGGGCATGATCCCGGTCGCCGCTCGCGAGGCTCTCTTGAGGGCTCGCAAGCAGGGCATTCACACCAAGTTCATCTACACCGTTCCAAACTTCCAAAATCCGACTGGCGTGACGATGGCCGCCGAGCGTCGCCGGGAGCTGTTGGAGATCGCCCGGGAGTTCGACCTCATAATCCTCGAAGATAATCCTTATGGGATGCTCCGCTTCGAGGGCGAGGCGTTGCCAACGATCTCAGCCCTCGAACAGCAAGATGGGGATGTCGATCGGGTGATCTACCTCGGTACGTTCTCTAAGATATTCGCTCCGGGCGTGCGGCTTGGATGGGTCCATGCGCAACCAGGAATCTTGCACAAGATAAACATCGGCAAACAAGGCGCGGACCTCTGCTCCTCGAACCTGTCGCAGATGATGATCGCCTCTTTCTTTCAAAACTCGGACTGGCTGGCCTACGTAACCCGACTGAACAAACTCTACAAGGAACGCCAGCGAGCGATGCTCGACGCGCTGGCGGAATTTATGCCCAAGGAAGTCCACTGGACGCATCCCGAAGGCGGTCTTTTTGTGTGGGCCACGCTGCCAACTTACCTCGACGCAACGGCTATGCTGCCGCGAGCCATCGCCAAGAACGTCGCCTACGTGCCGGGCGAGGGCTTCTACGACGGAGGCGAAGGCAAGAACTGCATGAGACTCAACTTCTCGTTCGTCGAACCCGACAAGATCCGGCGCGGAATCGAGATCCTGTCAGAGGTCATCCGCGACCGGATGGAACTTCGCGGCGACCTCGAACGCGGCTCTCAACAGAGTCACCGCCCAGCGGCTCGCACCGCTAGCACCCGCTCGGAAAGCTAGAGATGGCCCGAGTAGCGGTCCTGCGCGGCGGACACTCGATGGAGCGCGACGTCTCTTTCCTCACCGGTCGCCGCGTCCAACACGCCCTCGAGCGCCTCGGCCACGAAGTCATTCCCCTGGATATAGAGGACGACACTACCGCCACGCTCATGGAGAACCCGCCCGACGCGGCTTTCGTGTGCCTGCACGGGCCGGGCGGTGAAGACGGCACGGTACAAGCTCTCCTCGAAACGCTCGGCATTCCGTACACCGGTAGCGGGCCGCTGTCCAGCATCCGGTGCATGGATAAGGACTACGCGAAACGAGCCTTGCGGGCCGCCGGATTGCCGACCCCGCCGTTTCGGACGTTCCTCAAGCGAGCCATGAGCGAGATGGGAGCCTCGGCGGCTCTCGGGACGGCGGCTGATTCGGTCGGTTATCCGCTCGCGGTCAAGCCCGCCCGCGAGGGTTCGGGGCTCGGGCTCACGCGGGTGGAGGGACCGGACACGCTCTTCGAGGCCGTCTACGAGGCGTTCGGATACGATTCCAAGATCTTGCTGGAACACTGGGTCTCTGGCAGCGAGGTATCCATCCCCATCCTCGAACCCGCCGGGGAAGAAGCTCGGGCTTTGGGACTCGTCGAGATACGGCCCAGGGAAGGCGAGTACGACTTCGAGGCAAAATACACGCCCGGCGCGACCGACTTCGCGATACCAGCGGAGATACCTGCGGAAACCGCCATCCGGCTGGAGGAGACTGCGCTCGCGGCCTACGACGCTTTAGGTTGTTCGGGTTTCGCACGGGTCGATACCATCGTCGACGATGATGGAGAAGTTTGGATCCTGGACGCCAAAACCATCCCCGGTTTCACGGAGACCTCGACCTTACCATTGGCCGCCGAAGCCGCCGGAATGACATTCGAGGATCTTGTCCAGACGATCCTAAATGAAGCTTTGAGAAACAAAGATGGAGTAAAGATATAGATTTTCCCCGGCGAACGCGGCTCTGAGGTGGCGAACGCACCGCAGGCGGTGCACAATAACATGCACTGTCCGAACGATAAGGAGCGAAGCGTGGCGGAGCACCGGACAACGTTATCCAGAACTTTCGTGGTCCTTTTGGTCTTCCTCTGCCTGGGAACTCTGGGCGATGGAACGGCGGCTCTTGCGCAGGACAATAAAGACACAACCGTCAAACCCCCGACGGTGGATGCCGGTTCGTGGGCCGTTGCGGACGCGGAATCCGGGCGGGTGCTAGCGAGCAACAACCCGGACAAAAAACTCCCCATAGCCTCGACCACAAAAGTAATGGCTGCCCTAGTCGCGCTAGATGAAGGCGCGGATCTCGAAGAAGAAGTCACCATCTCCCAGAACGCCGCCTCTTACGCAGGTTTCACGTACAGCAACATCGGCCTCATAGCCGGAGAGAAAGTGAGCGTGCGAGAGCTGCTGCTCGCCTCGCTCGTACCTTCCGCGACCGACGCAGTCTATGCTCTGGCCGAGCATCTCGGTGATGGTCGGGTCGGTGGATTTGTAGAGAAGATGAACGATAAGGCAGAAGAGATGGGCCTCGAAAACACCCAGTTCGAGAATCCTGCGGGACTCGATTCAAACAAGCACTTTTCGAGTGCGCGGGATATGTTGGAGATTACCTCCGCCGCACTCGAATACAAAGAGTTTCGCGAGATGGTCGACACGGTCGATGCCTCTATCACGACCAAGGATCGGAAAATAGAATTCACCAACACCAACTACCTGCTAAACACCTATCCATCCGCCACCGGCGTAAAAACCGGCACGACACCGGGGGCCGGGGCGTCCCTGATCTCCTCCGCCGAAGCTGGCGAGGAATCCTACATAGCCGCCGTAATAGGAGCCACGAGCGAAGACGAGCGCTTCGCCGGTTCCGAGCGCGTCCTCGAATACGCCTTCGACAACTACAAACGCGAAGTCCTCGTCCCTAAAGACAAGACCTATGAACAAATAGACGCACCCTTCCGCCGCGACGAATCGGTCAAAATTGCCGCTGCGGAAGACGTGGAAGTCTTGGTTGGTCCCAGCGGAAAAATAGAGCGCCGCGTCACCAAAGACAAACCCCCGGATGCCGTTCGCAAAGGCGACGAAGTCGGAAAGATCGAAGTCCTGTTGGACGGCCAGAATGTCGGAGAGACTGCGCTGGTCGCGGCGAAGGGCTACGAGGACGCCGGGTTCTTCCAGAAGAGCTGGTACCGTGCGAGCGAGCTGTGGCAGTAGCCTCTAACCGGCGACTATCCGGCTACAGCAGCCTGCTCTCCCACCGCCAAGAACTCGTCTAATGCTGCGAGCGCCGTCCGGGCCTGCCGCTGGCGACGCTCGGGCTTTGTAAGACGCTTGCCGTTCTCTTTCTTAGGCACCGTTGGCACGAGACCCCAGTTGGAGTTTATGGGTTGCAATGTGCCTTCTTTAGTGGTGATGTAGTGCGCGAGTGCGCCCATCATGGTGCCTTGCGGCAGCGTGATCGGCTCTTCGCCGCGGGCGATCCTCGCTGCGTTAGTCCCCGCGATATGCCCCATAGCGGTGCTCTCGGTGTAGCCTTCCACGCCCGTCAGTTGCCCGGCGAAGAACAACGGCGCGTCGGAACGATCGGCGCGTATTCGCATGGTGGCATCTAGCATCGTGTTGGATGGTAGATACGTGTTGCGATGCATGACGCCCATGCGGGCGAACTCGGCGTTTTCGAGGCCGGGTATGGTGCGGAAGACGCGGCGTTGCTCACCCCACTTCAAGCGGGTCTGAAATCCAACGATGTTGAAGAGCCGTCCCTCAGCGTCATCTTGCCTGAGTTGAACAACGGCATAAGGAATTCCGCCCGTGCGCGGGTCCGGCAAGCCTACGGGCTTCATTGGGCCGAAGCTCAGAGTCTGTTTTCCCCGGCGGGCTATGGTCTCCACGGGGAGACAGCCCTCAAAGTACATATCCTCTTCGAAGTCCTTGATCGGGCTGAGTTCAGCCGTCGCCAATTCCTCTATAAAGGCATAGTACTGTTCCTCGTTCATCGGACAGTTTAGATACGCGGCGTCGCCTTTTCCGTAGCGGGAAGCGAGATACACGACGGACTCGTCCAGAGAATCTCGGTGGATAATGGGAGAAGCCGCGTCGTAGAAGTACAACGTTTCGCCGGAGAGAGCTTCGATCTTCTCGACCAGCGCATCCGAGGTGAGCGGTCCGGTGGCTATGACCGTTGGACCGTCGGGGAGATCCGTCCGCTCGCCCCGCACCACCTCGATATTCGGGTGCGCATGAACGGTCTCGGTGACGGCCCGAGGGAAATCCTCACGAGCCACGCCCAGAGCGCCACCTGCGGGTACAGAATGTTCTTCGGCGCAGCGGAGGATCACAGAGCCCAACCGCCGCAACTCCTCTTTCAACAACCCGGAAGCGGTTTCGAGCGACCGATTCCCCAGAGAGTTCGAGCAGACTAACTCAGCGAAGTGCTCCGTGCGATGCGCGGGCGTCTCTTTTACCGGCCGCATCTCCCAGAGTTCGACCGAGCATCCGGCCTCCGCCGCTTGCCAGGCCGCTTCCGCTCCCGCTAATCCGCCACCAATAACTGTTACATCGGGCATTTGAGGTTTTCCTCCATGAGAGAATCTGTCTGATCGGAGGGTTATTCTACGCCAGACGAGTCCAGTGTCACGCGACCGCTACCAGGCCGTAGCTCCACCATCCACGACGACGGTCTGACCGGTTATGTAGCCAGCGGCGGACGAGGCTAGAAACACGATCACGCCCTTCAAGTCTTCGGGATTTCCGAAGCGGTGGAGTGGAATCCCAGCGAGCATCCTCTCCTCGTGCTTCTCTATGAGACCGCCGGACATGCGGGTCGGGAACCATCCGGGGGCTATAGCGTTGACTGTGATGTTGTGGGGCGACCAACTCGTGGCGAGGTCGCGGGTCATGGAGATGATCGCGCCCTTAGATGCGTTGTAGCCAACGGTCTGCATGAAGTCCGGGTGACCGCCGACTAGTCCGGCTACGGAGGAGATATTGATTATGCTGCCGCCGTTTTCGGCTTCGATCATGCGCTTCGCAGCCGCCTGGCACATGAGAAAGGTTCCCCGCACATTGACGCTCATCACCCCATCGAATTTTTCGAGCGGCATGTCCACCGCTGGAGCACCCCACGTGGCCCCACTATTGTTGACGACTATATCGAGACTCCCGTAGGTCTCGACCGCCGCCGAGACTACTTTCTCGACGTCATCGGGGTCGGTTACGTCGGCGGCTATGGCTAGGGCTTTACCGCCTCCGGCTTCTATCTCGCGTTGTACTTCGTCGAGGGGTTCTTGTTTGCGGGAGCAGAGCACGACGTTGGCTCCCGCATCGGAGAGAGCCTCGGCCATATAGCGACCGAGACCCCGCCCGCCACCGGTTACGATGGCGGTTTTTCCGTCGAGGCGGAAGAGATCCAGAGTGTTCAAATCCAACTTCCTCTCTAGCTCGGGGATGGCGGCGCGGGAGCGTCCGTGCCAGTCTCGACACTTGCTCCAGCGGTCGCGCCAGACTTCTCTTTCTCCTCGTCCGCCAGTACGCGGCGCAGAAGCTTGCCGACGGTGCTCTTTGGCAACTCTTCGCGAAACTCGACGAATTTTGGAGTCTTATAGGGAGCCAGACGTTCCTTGCAGAAGGCCAGTATCTCCTCTTCCGTCACGCCGCTGTCGGGCTTGCGAACGATAAAGGCTTTGACAGTCTCGCCGCGATATTCGTCGGGGATGCCGACGGCTACGGCTTCGGAGACCTCGGGATGCTCGAAGAGTATCTCCTCGATCTCCCTCGGATAAACGTTGTAGCCAGAAGCCACGATCATGTCCTTCTTCCGGTCCACTATGTAGAAGTATCCCTCTTCGTCCATCGTCGCGACATCCCCGGTGTAGAGCCAACCGTCTTTGAGCGTGCCAGCCGTCTCATCGGGCATGTTCCAGTAGCCTTTCATCACCTGAGGACCCTGTATCACCAGCTCCCCGGACTCGCCGACCGGCATCTCGCTCTCGCCGTCCTCGACGTTGATGATCTTGGCGTCCGTACTAGGCACCGGGATTCCCATGCTCCCCTCGCGCCCAACGCCCACGAACGGCGGATTGAAGTGCGTGACCGGCGAAGCTTCGGAGAGTCCGTAGCCTTCGTACAGTGGCCGACCCGTCTTCTCCTCGAACGACCGCTTCAGGTTGACGGGCAGCGCGGCGCCACCGGAGTTGTAGGTTCGGACATTGCCGAATCCGTACTGAAGCAAGTCTTCACCGCTGGCGTTGAGCGCCATGTACATTGTTGGGACACCGCTGAACATCACGGGCCTATGCTCGTTGACAACGCCCATCACTTCGGCGGGATCGAACTTGGGTAGCAGTACTTGGTTGAGTCCCTGACGGATGCCGAAGAGCATCACGCACGTAAGCCCGAAGATGTGGAACATCGGCAAGATTCCCATGACCGTCTGATTGTTGGAGAACGCGCCTTCGTCGTCGATAAAGAGATCCAGAGCCTGTTGCACGTTCGCCGTAAGGTTGCGATGGGTAAGCATCGCGCCCTTCGATACGCCGGTCGTGCCGCCCGTGTACTGCAGCGCGGCCACGTCTTCAGCGGGGTTTATCTCGACCGTCGGAGCCGGGTCCGCGTCTATCGCCATAAAGTCCCCGAACGAGTGATGGCCCTCATCGAGATCGCCTGGCTCAGGCTTGAAGTCCACCACGATCACGTTCTTGATATTGGTCTCTGGCAGGACGGCTTGGACGCGAGAGTACATATCCGCGTAGACTACGATGGTCTCGGCTTCCGAGTCTTTAAGGATGTGTTCGATCTCGCGCTCCACGTACATCGGGTTTAGCTGCGTCACGATAGCCCCGAGACGGACCACAGCGAAGAACGAGATCACGTACTGCGGACAGTTGGGGAGCATGAGGGCGACCCGATCCCCTTTCCCCACTCCGCTGGCCGCGAGCGAGGCGGCCATCTTCTCGGCCAACGCTTCGAGCCTCGGAAACGGAAACTCAGTCCCGTAGAACGTCAGCGCGATCTTATCTGCGTGCCGCTCGACCGACTCCCGAAAGAAATCCGAGAGCGAACCCTCGAAGATATTCGTCTCCGGCTCCGCATACTTGCCGTATACCTTCACCCAGGGTTTCTCGGCACTCGACATGATCCTCCTTCCGCGCCAGAGTCAACCCCCGACGACAGTTGTCCCTTTTCCCTCTATCTAACTGTAAATTCTACAGGTAAAACGTCCTCTGCGAGCACAGTCGATCCTCAGATCGCAGCTAGACGATGGCGTTACCTTTCTTCTCGAAAACCCGAAACGCTCCCGTACCCATCGCCACGAGATTTCCAGCGTCGTCGTAGACTTTGGACTCGGCGGTGGCCGTGCGCCGAGTTCGGTGCACGACCTCGCTGCGACACACGATCCGGCCTTCCTTTACCGCTCCCAAGAAATGCGTGTTCATCTCGATGGTAGCGGTGCGAGTCCCCACGAGCGCGAGTACCGCTAGGCCCATCGCATTGTCCATGAGCGAGGCGTATACACCGCCGTGCAAGGTTCCGGCCCCGTTCAGGTGTACGTCTTCGATCTCTATTCCAATAACCGCCCAGCCCGGCTTGACCTCATCGACCTTCGCCCCGATATGCTTGGAAAAAGTGACTTCTTCATCGAAGTACCACGCGAGTTTATCTAGTTGCTCCCGGTCCAAAGAATCTTCGTTCTGCAAAATATGCCCTTTCCTCTAACTCTCTCCGTATACTAGAAATCCGACTTCGCCCGAAGCTACCCGATCCTCGCCACGCCGAGCAACGACTTCGAAAGTGTAGAGTTTTCCAGCGGCGTTGTCCTCGATCTCCGTGGCCCGACCCTCGACTTGAAGCGTATCATCGAGAAAGACCATCCCGGAGAACCGGCTGCGGAAAATCTTTACGTAACCGTATTCGAGATACGGTGAGAAGAGGAGTCCCATAGTGGCGACGGTGAGCATTCCGTGGGCGATGATGCCGTCGAGGCCAGCCTCTTCGGCGGCGACATCTATGGTGTGGATAGGGTTGAAATCCCCAGAGGCTCCGGCGTACTTTATGAGTTGCAGGCGGTCGATGGGCGGTAGGGTTTGCTCCGGTAGCTCGTCACCGATGTTCCAGACTGGGGCGCTCATGCCTGTATCTTCTTTCGGACAGTTTCGGTTACGACTACGGTGTCGGTTGTGGTGAAGATGAGTTCACCCTCGGAACTCTCGCCGGTTCGCTCGAAGATCAAAAACCCAAGCAACCCGCGACGACTCTCCTTATCGTAGGACTCTTTCAATTCCATCCGACACAGAACTTCATCCCCGACCAGCAACGGACGCTCGTAGTCTATGCGGAATTCGCCGTGAATGAGGCCCGCCGCCGGTAGCGAGAGCCCGTCCACCGCTCCGTAATCGAAGGTGCGCGGAAAGGTTGGTGGAGCGAGCAAGCATCCGTAGCGGCTCTCACTCGCGGCCTCTTCGTCTGTGTACAGCGGGCTCGGGTCAGCGATGGCTTCGGCGAATTTCTGGACGGCGCCACGCTCGACGAGGTTCTTTACCGCCACCGAGCGTTGGCCGACAAACTCTTCGTACAGCACTATGCTCTCGGACCACCGGCGACGTACAGGACTTGCCCGCTCACGAACGAGGCTTCCTCAGAGGCGAAGTACAGGATGGCCGAAGCTACGTCTTCAGGCTTGCCGCCACGACCGACTGGTATCTCCGCCACCCGACCGGCGATAAAGTCGTCCCAGTCAACACCCATACGGGCGGCGGTCGCTTGCGTCATCTCGGTCTGGATAAAGCCGGGGGCGACGGCGTTTACCGTTATGCCAAACCGTCCAAGCTCTATAGCCAGAGTCTTGGTGAAGCCCTGAAGCCCGGCCTTCGCGGCGGAGTAATTAGCCTGGCCGCGGTTGCCGAGAGCCGAGGTGGATGAGACGTTGACGATGCGCCCGTAGGTGTTCTGGACCATGTATTTTTGGGCTTCGCGGCTGCACAGGAACGCGCCGGAGAGGTGGACGTTAAGGACGGTGCGCCAGTCCTCGTCGGAGAGTTTGTGGACGAGGTTGTCGCGGGTGACGCCTGCGTTGTTTACGAGAATATCCAGGGAATTGTAGCGATCCACGACCCGCGAGAACGTGTTCTCGACCTCGGTGCGACTGGTTACGTCCAGGCGTTGAGCGAAAGCATCCATACCGCCATCCACCAGAAGCCCGGCGACCTCCAGGGCACCACCTTCATCCACATCCGTCAGACAGACCCGAGCACCCTCGCGAGCCAGACGTACCGCGGTGGCGCGTCCGATCCCCCGCGCCGCCCCCGTAACCAACGCAACCTTGCCATCCAACCTTCCCAAAATGTTCTCCCTTCGGTTTTATGAGCGTCTCAGTTTGTCAGCTTCTTCTGACTGGCTGACTGGCGGGTCAATAGCTGTAGAAACCCTCGCCGGTCTTGTGGCCGAGTCTTCCGGCGCGGACCATCTCTTTTAGGATGCGTGGCGGGTTGTAGTAGGGGTCGGCGGTCTCGTCGTGGATGTAGGTATTTACGTCCAGGGCTACGTCCAGGCCGATGAAATCTCCGAGTTCGAACGGGCCTATCGGAAATCCGAGACCCTTCTTTACCAGGAGATCTATGTCCTCCTTGCTGGCTACGCCCTCTTCGAGGAGTTTGCAGGCTTCCAGGATCATGGGCATCAAAAACCGATTCGCCACAAATCCCGGCACATCTTTCTCGACGACGATGGGCAACTTGCCGAAAGCTGAGATCAGGGCTTTCGCAGCCTCCACCGTTTCGTCGCTCGTGAGCAACCCTCGCGGCAACTCGACGGCCTCACGTATGGGTGGCGGCGTAAAGAAGTGGGTTCCGCAGACCCTGACCGGGCGGTCTGTGGAGCTTGCTAGGTCTGTGATGGAGATGGACGAGGTGTTGGTGAAGATGTACGCCTCTGGTGAGAGCAGATCGTCCAGAGCGGCGAAAGCTTCCTTCTTCGGGGCGACCCTCTCGACGATGGCTTCTATGACGGCTTCGGAAGATTGTAGGTCGTGAAGGTCGGTGGTCCAGGTGATGCGGTCGAAGGCGGCTTCGGCTTCATCTTCGGAGAACGCGCCTCGCTCGGCGAAGCGTGACAGACCTTGTCGGACGTAGTTTTGGGCGCGTTCGAGGGAGGTTGTGTTGGTGTCGCAGGCAGTTACATCGTGGGATGTTTGGGCGGCTAGTTGTACTATGCCAGCACCCATTGTTCCGGTTCCGAGTACGCCTATCTTATTCATCAGACGTCTCCGGTACGGGAGAGAGAGTAGGCGTGCTGGATGAGGCTCTGGACCCGATCTCCAAAATCTGCGAAGCGTTCGTCCTTAGTTTGGCCCTTCGCGTAACGCGCGTAGATCTGCTGCAAAATTCCAGCGAGTTTGAAGTAGCCGAAGACGAGATGCCAATGCATCTCGGTCAGGTCGCGACCGCTCCTTTCGGCGTAGCGGTCTATGAGTCCTTTGCGTGTCAGGAAGCCGGGGGTGTCCGTAACGGTCGGCATAACCTTTTTGAGATCCTCGGGGTCTCCTGGTTCGATCCAGTAGGTTAGCGAAACGGCTAAGTCGAAGAGCGGGTCACCGACCGTAGCCATCTCCCAGTCCAGAACGGCCCGTACTTGCGTCAGGTCGCTCGGGTCGAGGACGAGGTTGTTGAGTTTGTAGTCGTTGTGGATGACGGTCGGCGGTGGGCTTTCCGGGACGTTGGCGGCGAGCCAGTCGGTGAGCGGGGCGACCTCTTCTATCTCGTCCGTTTTGGCTTTGTCGTAGCGTTGGATCCAACCTTCAGTTTGCCGCTCCAAGAACCCCTCTGGCCGACCGAGATCCCCGAGTCCGGCCTTTTCGGGATCAACCGCGTGCAACTCCACAAGCGTATCCACAACGGTCTCTGAAATCCCCCGGCAAAGCTCCTCATCCGGCTCCACGCCCTCGGGGAACGACTCGTTGATAACCACTCCATCGCGATGCTCCATCACATAGAACGGCGCTCCAATAACATCCCCGTCGTCACAGAAGAAATGCGGCATCGGCGCGAGCGGATAAGCCGCATTGAGCTTGGCAAGGATGCCCGACTCGCGGCCCATGTCGTGGGCCTTTGGCGGGATGGGACCGAGCGGCGGACGACGAAGCACGCCCTTCCAGTCGGCGATTTCCAGCAGGAAAGTGAGGTTCGACGCGCCGGATGGAAACTGCCGGACTTGCAAGTCACCGTCGGGCAATCCTTCCAGGCGCTCGCGCAGATAGCTCTCGACCTGTTTCTCGTCGAAGCCTTCCCCCTCGCGTACATCTATGGTCTCGGACATGCGCTCCTCTCTAACTTTCTTTCTTGACCGGCTGCAACCGACCGCCCATTATCTCCGGGACGACATCGCTGGCCCCTACTTCGGAGACGAAATCGAAGGCTTCCCGTTGGTCGTTCTCGGAGAACCATCGTCCGGCGCGGCTCTGTTTTAGGGCTTCGCGTTCGTTTCCACTGTAGCGTTGCGCGAAATCCCGCGCCATCCAGGCTCCGTCGTTAAGGTGCCAGTCGGTGAGGTCCAGGTGCGAGATCACAGCTGAAGCCCCCAAAAAATCCTCCACAGTGAACCGTCCGGCGGAACCCGCGCAGACGAGGTAGATGGAATCCGTTGCACTCTCTTCGAGATGTCGAGCCACGGCGGGAGCGTTGCGCAAACATCCGGCCAAGACGCGGTCGGCGGTGGAAGCGTCGGAGAGGGCTCGGGTGCCGTTGGTGGTCACGAAGATCACATCTTTATCCCGCACCACTTCCGGCGCGTACTCCTCCGGAAACGGCCCGCAATCGTAGCCGTCTATGCGAGCCGCGCCCTGCTCTCCCCCACGCAGCACGCTCTCCGGATCCAGCTTCGCCCGCACCTCATCGGCCTCTTCCAAGCTGGCGACCGGGTAGACGTTGCGAGCACCGTTCTCAAGGATCGTCAGCAACGTCGTCGTCGCCATGAACACGTCAAAGACCACGACGGTCGAACCGGGGAGACGCTCCGGCAGTATCTCTTGTCGGGTCATCAGGACGCGCAGGCGTTTCAAATTGTCTCCCTCATCCAAAGAACGATGTCCATTCTACAGAACGCCCCGGCCTGTCGCCGGGCGGCCCTCAGTTGCCCCAGACCTGGACTTTATATCTCTCGCGTTCGGAGGGGTTCGGTATCGCCCGCGTACCGTTGCCGAAGCGACCGTAGAAGACGGTTTTCTTTGTGTGTTGGTCTTTCTTATCTACTTCGACTACCTCAGCTTCGACCGGAAAACTCGAAGGCTTTACGTGGACCCGACAGAGGTCTCTACCGCCGACCTCCAGGATCTCTTGGGAAACATTCGCGGCGGCAGCCAGACCGACGGCGTTGATCACAGCCTGACCCAGATGCAATTGGAACATATCCCGGTCATCCTTACCTTCCTTGCGGAGCGTGGCGTAATCAGATTCGAGGCCGAAAACAGATCCGTCATCGGCCACCCCTATAAGCAGCGTCCCACCTTCCCGGCTATTGAGAAAGGCGGCAACGGTCTTGAGCGACGCCGTCTGGAGCGGCTTGAACAACTCACCGCTTGAGGCGTGGGTGCGAAAGGTGGATTTGTATTCGAGGTGCGGACCCTCCTCTGGCGGTGGGCCTAGTAAATCTCCGATGGGACAGTGTTCTTGCCAGGCGACCTTCGCCAGTCCGTAGACGAGAGGCAAGTAAACTTGCCGGACCTGCTCTGCCATATCTTCGTCTCCGAGTAGTTTGTAGGAGAAGTCTTCAGCGCCGGTGAGGCGATCCACGACGGCTTTCTGGAAGTGCTGGGGGAACTGCACTTCGAAGTTGCCGAGCGTGTTGGCGGCGGCCTGGCGCTGCACAGACGTGTCGTCCGCTAATTCTCGGGCGATGCTGTCCAGGTGGAGCCGGTCGGCCTCGGTGAGTTTGAGTCCGAAGCGCTCGTTGAGCTTCGAGATGATCTGGGAGAGTGGCGAAGCCTCCGGCTCCTGTTGCGTGCCCGTACCGTCACCGTAGATCGCCGTGACGGCCCCCTGCTCCGACTCCAGAGCCACGGAACCCTCGAAAGTCTGCTCGAAGTGCAGGTGCGTCAGCTCGACCTCGGAACCGAGATCCAGGCTCGCCCCAACATCGCGTCGCACAAACGCCGATAAAGCCCGGCAGAACCGGTAATCGCGCTCCAACCCAACGTCCGCAAACCTTACGACCTGCGAGAGAAACGAATAGGTCCGCACGAACCGGTCCAGGACGTCCCGGAAATCATCCTGCTCGACGTCTTCGAGAGCATAGAAGCGATCGATGGCCGGGGCAAGTGCCGCGTGGATGCGGGCGTGGTTCGAGTTGTTGTTTTCGGCGACGAGCAGAGCTGCGACCTTTTCTATCTCTTCGGGGCGCAGCACACCGTACTCGTCTAGCGCGCGGCGGGTATCGTAGAGCAGGTTCGGGTCGGTGGGTGGGGCTACCGTCTCGCCGTAGTAGGGTTCGAACTCGGCCCGGATGGCCTCGGCGTCGTTGCGGAAGTCGAGGACGAACGTGCCGTCCTTATTCTCGGTGCGACGATTGAGGCGCGAGAGCGTTTGGACAGCGGCGAGCCCGGTTAGCACTTTGTCCACGTACATCGCGTACAGAAGCGGCTGGTCGAAGCCCGTCTGGTACTTGTCCGCTACTACGAGGAAACGCCAGTCGTTCTCCTCGAACTCACGCGGGGTCTGTCCCTCGGGGAAGCCGTTCATCTGCGGCTCGGTGTAGGAGACACCGTCGTCATCGACCGTGCCGGAGAACGCGACGAGGATACCCATGCTGTCGTAGCCGTGATCGTCGGCGTACCGGCGCAGGGCGAGCGTCATGCGAACGGCGTGTTTGCGCGAGGAGGTAACGACCATCGCCTTGGCTTTGCCCCCGATCTTGCGGGCGACGTGCCGCCGGAAGTGCTCGACGATGATCCCGGCTTTCTGGGAGAGGTTGTAGTCGTGGAGGGTTATGAAGCGGGCGATTGCCGCGCCGGCCTTGCTGGGATCGTAGTCCGGGTCTTCCTTCACGGCCTTCTCGATCTTCCAGTAAGTCGCATACGTGAGGTAGCTGGCTAGCACATCGTGGATGAAACCTTCTTCTATCGCCTGGCGCATGGAGTAGAGGTGGAACGGGACGTTGTGATCCAGCTCCTCGTCGTAGTTACCGAACATCTCCAGGGTGCGGCCCTTTGGCGTGGCGGTGAACGCGAAGAAGCTGATGTTCTCTTGCTGGCCGCGGGCCTCGACCTCGCGGGTGAGCGCCTCCTCCGCCGGGTCCGCGACGGCTTCGCCGGTCTCATAATCTTCCGGCCCTTCGGCGGCGAGATCTCCGCTCTGCACAGGACCAGAACCGAGGACTTTTCGAAGGTCTTTGGCCGTCTCGCCGGTCTGGGAGGAGTGAGCCTCGTCCACGAGTATGGCGTAGGAGCGGGTTGCGAGGTCCGAGACTTTGTCCAGGATGAACGGGAATTTTTGGAGTGTGGTGATGATGATGCGGGCGGATTCTCCGGCGAGGGTCTCGGCGAGTTGGGTAGAGGACTCGTCTATCTTCTGGACGACGCCGTGGGCGTGCTCGAACTGGTAGATGGTGTCCTGGAGCTGTTTGTCCAGCACGACCCGGTCGGTTATGACGACGACTTTATCGAAGACCTTCGTGTTCTCCGCGTTGTGGAGGCTTGAGAGGCGGTGGGCGAGCCAGGCGATGGTGTTGGACTTGCCGGAGCCTGCGGAGTGCTGGACGAGGTAGTGTTCGCCCGCGCCGTGGCGGCGGGCGTGGTCGGAGATCGAGAGTACCGCGTCCCACTGATGGTATCGGGGGAAGATCACGACCCCAGCGAACTTCGCCCCCTTGCCCGGCTTCTCGACGTGAACGAACCGTCCCAGCAGGTCCAACCAGGCATCCCGCTCCCAAACCCGCTCCCACAGATACGCCGTGCGATGCCCCTGCGGGTTTGGCGGGTTGCCCTTGCCGAGC
Source organism: Rubrobacteraceae bacterium (assembly GCA_041747155.1). Taxonomy (GTDB): domain Bacteria; phylum Actinomycetota; class Rubrobacteria; order Rubrobacterales; family Rubrobacteraceae; genus JACDDK01. Next base: position 24,274 of record JBGTFQ010000220.1, on the reverse strand, counting down.
CCATGTCCCCTATTAAACGGCAGAAAGCGCGTCGAACCACCCGCGAGCCGGGTAGTCATGGCGGCCTGTTCGGTATCCACCGCGAAGTGTACGACCGCTCGGCGACCGAGGGTGACGTTCTTCGGGTCGCGGTCCTTGCGGTACTGCGCCTTCGCCTTCTCGACATCCTGGCCGGTGAGCGCATTCTTCAGCTCCGCCGTCGCAACCGGAAGACCGTTGACGAAGAGCGTGAGGTCCAGGGTCTTGTTCGTGCCGGGCTCGTAGGGCAGTTGCCGGGTGACGGTGAGCCGGTTGGCCTCGTAGCGCCCGACGAGCTGCGGCGTCAGGCCGTGCGCGGGCTTGAAGAAGGCGAGCCGCAGCGTAACGCCGAGGTCCACGACCCCATGCCGCAACACGTCCACCGTCCCGCGACTGTCTAACTCCTTCACGAGCCGGTTTGCGAACTGTCCCCGCGCTTTCGCTTCCCCGCCGTGCAGCTTCGCGAGCCGGTCCCACGTCTCCAGTTGCGTCTCTTCAACAAACCCGAAAAGCTCTGCCAAGTCCAGGCCCCGAACCGCATCGAAGTCTCCCGAAGCGTTGCCGGTCTTTACCTCGCGGTATCCGCCACGCTGCAGGAGCGAGCCCGCGATGTGATCTTCGAACGCACGCTCGTCAGGCTTCATGTAGGGCACCGATGTTTATCATCCTGCTAGTTTCTCCGTCTCTCCGTACACGGTCAGTTCGACACTCCTGGCAGCCTCGTTGAGGCGGTCATCGAAAGCTAGAGAGCGCACGACATCGAACCTCTCCGAAAGTTGGATGGCGCTCGCCAGATGTACGGCGTCGTAGCCCCTCAGAGAGTCCCACCTCCTCATCGACATAGAGCTTCACCAACGCGCTAGTGTCGAGGTACAAGATCAAACGCCTAGCGGCGGTCCTCGATTATGGCCTCCGAAACCGGGTTGCCCCCATCTCTAGGCCGCACCGGATTTCGGCTTCCTCGGGGCTTTGTTCCCGCCGCCGGAAGTTCCAGATCTCCGTAGGTCTCGCCATTCCCGGAGCCCTCCGCCTCCAGTTCGTGCAAGACCGCCCGCTGTACCCACTCCCGCAAGCTCTCATCCCTGGCCGTGGCGGACATCTTGATCCGACGCCGCAACTCCGGCTCCACCTCCAATGTCAACTTCACTTTCGCCACTCCGCACCTCCGGCAATGCGTAAATACTCGTTTGCGTATTCTACCAAAGCTCTGTAACCTCCAACTGCTCCGTAACAGCGGCTGTCGTGTTCGCCTGCCGGTGTTCGTCGTCTGGCCCTAACCTCATGCGCATCCGCCCACACGAATGCACGAGAATTTGTTTGATTTAAGACTCTTTGGTCTGCTCTTCTTCTTGAATGCGACCCAGCATATATTCATAGACATTCACACAACAAGCGCGCCGTTTTCCCGAGGAAAGCTGTTCGACGGTTCGTGTGACCCGGCGAGCCCTGGTCTCAGGTTTCTTGGCCGATTCGATCCAGCGGACCCAATCGCGACGACCCATGGTCGTGAGCTCGTCCCACAACATCTTCGCCTCGTGAGAAGTGGTAAAGGCGACCCGGAGATCGGCGGGGACTGTCGGTTCAGGCTGTGGTCCCAAGATGGCGAGTTTCACCGTGTCGCTCGCGTCGGCACCAGCGCCCTTGAGCATAGCTTTGTTAACACGCAGCCAGTGACTTCCGGAGGTGTTGGGTTCCAGTGGCGCTCGGAAAGGATGTCCGTTGATGGTGCCTTCGACCTTAGTCGAGACGTGCGAGGGAAATTGCTTGCTGAGCCACTCCGGAACGTCGAGCAGGGTCTGGAGATCGGTCTTCGCCATCTTGGAATGCTGAAAGAGCTGTGCCTCGAAGCGCAAGACCGGCGGACCATCGCCATCGGTCTTCGAGATCTGAGGGTGGCCGACTGCGGATAGAGCCCACTTTACGCCCTTAGTTGACTTCTTGGAGGTCTCGTTAGCCATTGCGTTCACTCCAATTTATAACTGATCGTATGACCAAGTATCCTCGATTTTAGAGATTCCACATCGGTAGACTTGGCGTTCCTTAGTTTGTTTCCGCAAAGCTCATAGCGCCTACAGAGGATAGGGTTTATGTCCTAGTTTGCCCGGAACCTCCACCTGCCCCGTAACAGCAGCGGTGATGAGCGCCTGACGGTGTTCGGTGAGGAGTTCGATCTGCTGCGCTAGTTTATCTGCGGTTAGGTCAAGTAATCCCTGACGACGCTTGATCTCAAGAACGAAGGATTCCTGATTCTCTACCGGCGGTGCGACGATTCGTACATCTCTGATACTAGACTCGAGATGCGGGTGGAGTGCGCCTGTCGCCATGCGGAGAAGTGAGTGATAACCGAGATAGCTTTGCAAGTAAGCTGCGAGGTATGGACCGGTAACAACATCTTGATTGACGCGGGCTATTAACAATGCGTGGCAACTCGCTTCACCAATCGCCTCTGGAACGAGGGCTACTTGGCCTATATCGCCTGTCTGAACAATAAGAACGTCGTTAGGGCGAAGTGCAATTCGCGGACGCGCTAAGTGCCACTCTCTACTCACATAGTATGGCCGCCGATTGAAGTCGATGCGCCCGCGCTTGATATGCAAGCTCTGAATATATGGTACGCCGTCTAGTTGCAAGATGTCTCGCGTTGGACCTACATAGCCATTCGTAAGCTGTTTTAGAGCTTGCGAGAGCCGCATGACACGCCAACCCACAGGGCTGGCCAATGAATCGAATTCACTCGGGTCTAGCTTCTTCGGAAGCGTCATCCCAGCTTCTGCGCAAAGTTCTTCGAGTATGAGTGTGCGCCGCTCTTCAAGCAGTTCGATCATCCGCCGCTTCTTCTCGATGAGGGCGTCTATGCGGGCGGTCTCGGCGTCGAGGTAGTCGGCGATTGCTCGTTGTTGATTGTCTGAAGGCCAAGAGATGCTCAAGGCCGATAGCTTTTCACGTGTGAGATGCCCAAATGTAGCTTTATTGCAGAGTACATCCAGCCACCCCGAAGTGTAAACTGCATTTAATGCATACTTCAGAAACCGAATGTCTCCGCTTCTGGGTCGAACCCGATGCAATGAATTCTGAATGATCGTGTCATCCGGCACCTCTGGCACAAATGCCGAACGCCCAACATCGCCGCCTTCCGCAACAATCAAGTCTCCCCGTCGCACACAGTAATTCGCGCGCTCCATTGGAGAAGCCCACATCTTCCGAAGCGCATTGTCTCCGGTCAATCCTTCAAGAGATCCGGCACGCAGATAATGAACCTCTGAATCGGTGGGCGCATTCGGCTTTGGCTGAAGCATTTTGCCAAGTCGGACCTCTGCAATCCGTCCAACAGAAGTTGACGGAAACGCTGCAGCAGACGCCAACCCTATGTTCACTCCGTAACCTCTGCCAGAAGATCCTGGATCTCGCCTTCGAGTGTCTTTATCTCGGCGTCTATCTCCTCCAGGGGGCGCGGGGGTTTGTAGACGTAGAAGTGTCTCGTCAGCGGGATCTCGTACCCGATCTTCGTCTTGTCGTAGTCGACCCAAGCGTCGGGGACGTAAGGCAGGACTTCCTCTTCCATGTAGTCCCGGATCGCCGTCCGGTACTCGACGGACTCCAGCCGCGCTGTCACGTCGGCCTCGTAGACGACTTTCTTCTCCGGCAGCGGCACGTTCTCGTGGTCGCGCAAACCGGGGTCGGGCAGCGGCTCGCCCTTGCGGTCGGTGATGATCGGGGCTTCCGGGTCGCGGACGGCCAGAGCATCCCACACGTCGGTCTCCTGCGGTCGGGTCAGGCCGAACTCCGTGAAGACCGAGGCGAGCTTCATGGCCAGCGCCTCCCGGTCGGTACCGGAGAGGCCGGTGTACTCCGCGAGGCCGGTCTGGAGTCCTTCGCGGATCGCGTCGTTGAGTTTCGAGAGTTTCTTTTCGGCGGCTACGGCGGCCAGGGTCTCTTCGGTTACTTCCCAGCGCATGCGCAGGGGTCGTTCTACGGTGATGCGCATTGCGCCGAAGGATTCGTTTGGCAGTATCTTTACGCGGTCGTTGCCTTCGAGGTCTCCGTAGAGGTTCACTATGTCGGCTAAGCCAGCGTCGCTTATGCGCTTGCGTTTCTCGCCGAGGCTCTTGCGCATCTTCTCCCAGGAGGCGCGGGCGTCCACTAGCTGGACTTTGCCCCGGCGCTCGGGGCTCTTGCGGTTGGTGACGATCCAGAAGTAGGTGGAGATGCCGGTGTTGTAGAAGAGTTGGTCGGGCAGGGCGACTACGGCTTCCAGCAAGTCGTCTTCCAGGATCCAACGCCGGATCTCCGACTCCCCCGAACCAGCCGCACCCGTAAAGAGCGGCGAACCATTGAAGACAATGGCGACGCGCGAGCCGCCCCCCTCCACGGGCTTCATCTTGGAGATCATGTGCTGCAAGAACAGGAAGCTGCCGTCGTTGATGCGTGGCAGCCCCGCCCCGAACCGCCCGGCGAACCCGAGCCTATTATGTTCGTCCTCCACCGCGTCCTTGATCTTCTTCCACTCCACTCCAAACGGCGGGTTGGCAAGCAGATAGTCAAAGTTTCGTCCCGCATGTTCATCGTGAGAGAACGAGTTGCCGTGGGCGATGTGCGCGATGTTCTCCGGATCTTTTAGCAGCATGTCCGAGCGGCACACGGCGTATGTCTCGGCATTGAGCTCTTGACCGTAGACTTCCAGGTGGGCGTCGGGGTTTTGGGACTCGAGATATTGCTCGGAGACGGAGAGCATCCCGCCGGTGCCGCAGGCCGGGTCGAGCATGGTCTTCACGATGCCGGGCTTGCTCAAGATGTCGTCGTCCTCGAAAAACAGCAGGTTCACCATCAGCTCGACCACCTCGCGCGGCGTAAAGTGCTCCCCGGCGGTCTCGTTCGAAAGTTCGGAAAACTTGCGGACCAGCTCCTCGTAGAGGTATCCCATCTCGGTGTTGGATACGTTCTGCGGGCCGAGGTCTATATCCACGAACTTTCCGAGTACGAGGTAGAGAAGGTTCGAAGAGTCTAGGCGCGAGATCTGGGTGTCCAGGTCGAACTTGTAGAAAACGTCGCGCACGTTCTCCGAGAAACCAGCGACGTACCCGCGCAACTGGTCGGCAGCGTTCGCGGGATCGTCCAGAACCTTCCGCAGATCCAACTCAGAGGTGTTGTTAAATTGCACGCCGGTAATGCGGTTGAGGATGGCATCATACCGGCTCGGCAACGCCTCGCTCCTCTTCAACACCTGCTCTTTGGTCGGAGCGAGGACGCCGTCGAGGCGGCGCAGAACGGTGAGCGGCAGGATCACACGCCCGTACTCGCTTCGCTTGTAGTCTCCACGCAAAAGGTCCGCCACGGACCAGATAAACGCGGCGTGGTTGCGGATCTGGTCCTTCTTGGCCGATCCCGCGATATTGTTTCTTCCTAGCGGCGTGCCGTCGGCGTGATCCTTCTCCACAAACCCTCCAAAACCCTCGAAAATAGAATGCACCCGCGTAGCCCCTGGGAACCCGCATGATATCAGTCGAATCACACGGGACGAAAGACCGCCCGACACTTGTGCGAAAATTATCGAAAGGTAGAATGGTGTAATGGCCAGAGTATTGGAGCGGCAGATGAGCGAGCAATACCAGCGTAACGCGAAGAACAATCGGAGCTTAGACCTCAAACGTTCACAACGGAGCGGGGTCTCTAGAAACGATACCGATCAAACCCCTCAAACCAACGAAAACACCAGCGGCTACATCAAGCTGGCGTCAGGCTTGGCTTTACTCGCGGTTGCTTTCATCTTTGGCTTGAGCATATTGTTCTTGATCCCCGCCGCCATCATAATAGCATTGGGTGTGCTAGACCTGACGGGTCAGAAAACTCAGAGTCTACCCACCGCCAACAACCAGGAGCGCGAACTCCTCTCCGCCATTCGCGACAACGGAGGAAGCATCACCCCCGCCGAAGCCGCGATGGAAACTTCTCTCACCGTGCGCGAGGCCGACACTATGCTCTCGGAGTTGGCGAGCGCAGGTCACGTTATGGTAGATAGCCGAAACGGCGCGTTGTTCTACTCGCTACCAAGCCGCGAAGACCCAGCGTTGGAAGGTTCTGACCAAGTCTAGGCTCGCGGCGAACCTTCGGCGTCGTCTTCGTTGAGTGTCTTCTCGCCTTCGTTCTTGCCCTCTGGCGCGTGCTCCTCTATTACCTGATTCATCTCCGCACCCAGCAAGAGTATGTACGACGTATAGTAGATGTAGAGCATCAGGATGGCAACGCCCGCGAGGGCTCCGTAGCTCGCGCTGTAGGATTTGCCGCCCGCGTTGTTGACGTAGAACGAGAAGGCCAGTGAGAAGAGAAGCCACAGGACGACGGCGATTATAGAACCGGGGCTGACGTAGCGGAAACGTTGTTCGGCATTCGGGGCTATGTAGTAGATCAGGGCGAAAGCGAGCAGCACCACGCCTACAAGGATCGGCCACTGCACGATGATCCAGAGCGTCTCGAAAACTGACCCGAATCCTATTATCCCGGCGACCAGCCCGGCCAGTTGAGGCCCAAACACGACGAGTATGAGAGCGGAGATCAGAAGTATCGCGACTCCCACCGATAAAAAGATCGAGATACCATAGACCTTCCAGAACGGCCTCGCCTCTTCCACCCCGTACATCACGTTCATCGCCTCCATCACGGATCGGAACGCGCCGGAGACACCCCAAAGAGCGAAGAGGATCGAGATGATCGCACCAATAGTGAAGGTGCTCTCGGCCTTGTTGTTGGCAATGGTGAGCAACTGGTCCTCTAGAAATGTCGTCACGCCCTGCGGCAACGTACCAGAAGCCGAGTTCAGCAGACTCGGTAGTAGATCCCCGGACCCGAAGAGTCCGAGCAGTGACAATAGGAAAACGAAGAACGGGAACAACGCGAAGAGTCCCTTGTAGGTGAGGTTTCCGGCAAAAGCCGCGAGATGGTCCTTCCCCGCCTCCGCGAAGGTCTTCTTCAATAGGTCGACGGTCCCGAGACGGCCTTCCGTGAGCGGAACGTCTACCTCATTGCCCGTCTTTTCGGCCTTCTTCAGAAACTTCATTCCGGGTATCTTCAAAGTGTCCTCCCTGCGGTGCCTTTGGCAAATGTACACTGGGTTGCCCCGGATTTCCTCCTGTGACAGAATTTCGGTGGGGAGTGACGTGAAATAGCTTCATCCAGGAGAGCCAACTACAAGGAGCGTGCGATGAACTTCGACTATTCGGAGAAGGTCCAGAGGCTGCGTTCGGAGCTTACGGATTTCATGGAAGAGCACATTTATCCAAACGAGAAGACCTACCACGACCAGCTAAACGCCGCCGAGAGTCGCTGGACTATTCCACCGATTATGGATGAATTGAAGCAAACGGCGCGGGATGCGGGACTTTGGAATTTGTTCCTACCGGATTCCGAGCTTGGCGCGGGTTTGTCCAACCTGGAGTATGCGCCGCTGTGCGAGATCATGGGCCGCAGTCCTATCGCGCCAGAGGTCTTTAACTGCTCCGCCCCGGACACGGGAAACATGGAAGTCCTGGTGCGATACGGCACCCCCGAGCAGCAGGAGCGGTGGCTGAATCCGTTATTGAACGGGGAGATCCGGTCGGCCTTCTGCATGACGGAGCCGGATGTCGCCTCCTCTGACGCGACGAATATAGAGTCGCGTATCGAGCGGGATGGCGACGTGTACGTCGTCAATGGTCGCAAGTGGTGGTCGTCGGGGGCGGGTGACCCGCGGTGCGAAATATCTATATTCATGGGCAAGACCGACCTCGAAGCCAAACGCCACGAGCAGCAGTCCATGATCCTGGTCCCCCTCGACACTCCCGGTGTGGAGATCGAACGAACTCTGCCGGTCTTCGGCTACGACGACGCCCCTCACGGACACGCGGAGATACTCTTCACCGACGTGCGCGTCCCGAAGGAGAACATCCTCTGGGGTGAAGGCAAGGGTTTCGCCATCGCTCAAGGCCGCCTCGGTCCCGGCCGCATCCATCACTGCATGAGGCTGATCGGGGTCGCCGAGAGAGCCATCGAGCTTATGTGCGAGCGGGTAAAGAGCCGCGAGGCATTCGGCAAGCCAATCGCCGAACAGGGTGTGGTGATGGAGTGGATCGCGGACTCCCGGATGGAGATAGAGCAGTCCAGGCTACTCACTCTAAAGGCTGCGCACATGATGGACACCGTCGGGAACAAGGAAGCCAAAAGCGAGATCGCGCAGATCAAAGTGATCGCCCCGAACGTCGCCTTGCGCGTCCTTGACCGGGCGATACAGGCTCACGGTGGTGCGGGTGTAGCCGACGACTTCCCACTCGCCTATCTCTGGGCGGCGTCCCGAACCCTACGACTCGCCGACGGCCCCGACGAAGTACACCGGGCAGCCGTGGCCAAGATCGAGCTGAGGAAAGAACGTCGCGGAGACATGGTCACAGAGGAACTCAAGAGCCGCTAAAACCGAGAGGAGAACCGCATGGCTACGGTAAACACAGTGACTGGAGAGATCTCCCCGGACGACCTCGGGCTGACGTTGATGCACGAGCACTTTTTCTTCGGATATCCAGGATACCAGGGGGATCACACGCTCGGACCATTCGACCGAGAGGCGATCATCAAAACTGGCGTCGAAGTAGCCGAGGCTGCGAAGTCGCGAGGCGTAAAGACTATCGTGGACGCCACGCCAAACGATTGCGGGCGTGACGCGGAGATGCTGCGCGAGATATCCGAGAAGAGCGAAGTCCAGATCATCTGCTCCACCGGCTACTACTACGAGGCCGAGGGCGCACCAGCGTACTTCAAGTTCCGTCAGGGATTAGGCACGGCGGAAGGCGAGATCGAAGAGATGATGATGGCCGAGATCACCTCGGGCATCGGTACCTCAGGCATCAAACCCGGCGTAATAAAACTAGCCTCCAGTAAGGACGAAATCTCCGACTACGAAGCCATGTTCTTCCGCGTCGGCGCGAAAGCCCAAAAAGAACACGGCATCCCGATAATCACGCACACCCAGGAAGGCACAATGGCCCCCGACCAAGCCGCCATGCTAATAGCCGAAGGCGCGAACCCAAACGGGGTCATGATCGGCCACATGGACGGCAACACAGACCCCACATACCATCGCGAAACACTCTCCCACGGCGTAAACATAGCCTTCGACCGCTTCGGCGTACAAGGCATCGTCGGAATGCCCATGGACGACGACCGCTATAAGGTAGTTCTGGACCTGCTCCAAGACGAAGAGAACACATCCAGTATGATGCTCTCCCACGACACCGTGAACGTCTGGCTTGGTCGTCCGCTCGTCCTGCCGGAAGCCCTCGGACCATTGCTCGCCAACTGGCACATAACCCACGTCTTCGACAACGTGATACCGCACCTGAAAGAATCCGGAATCTCTGAAGACCGTATCGAAACCATGATGGTCGAGAACCCCCGGCGGCTCTTCGGAGGATAGAACTCTAGCGATTGGTAGCGATCTCCCCGTCTAGCACGGCGGCGAGGTCCGTTATGGCGTTCTCGCGGTGCAAGTCTAGGGCGGCTACTACGGATTCCACGTCGCTATCCTCGCACGCTTTCAGGATGGCCCGGTGCTCTTTGCGCGCCCGACGACGCGAATCGAGGGCGTTGAGGAAGACTCCCCGGTATGGCTCGGAGTTCTGCCAGAGGAGCCGGATGGTCTTCAGGAGTCTTGGTAGCCGGGCTTTCTCGAAGAGAGCAAGGTGGAATTCGCGGTCTAGCTCCATCACGCCCAGGAAGTCTCCGTTTGCACAGACGGTTTCTATCTCCTCGTTAAGCGCCCACAGGTGCTTTATGTCTTCCGCGGTTACCCTTGGGACGGCCCATCGCAGCGCCTCGGTCTCCAGCAGACGACGCATCAGGTATAGCTCGCGTAGTTCGTCAATGGAGAGTTCGGTGACGCGGTAGCCGCGGTGTGCTTCGTAGCTAACTTGGCCTTCGGCGGTTAGCACTTTTAGAGCCTCACGAACGGGGACACGGCTCACGCCTAGTCGGTCGGCGACTTCGTCTTGCAGGACGTGTTCACCGGGGCGGAGTTCTCCGGACATGATCCACCGCCGCAACTCCCGCAACACAGCCTCTTGAGCCGTCAACGGACGACGGAAACCGTTCTTTCTGGACGCGCCGGTTGTCTGGGTGACATCCACTAGCGGAACGCGGGGATTCCGGTGATGGCGTTGCCGAGGATAAGCGTGTGAACTTCGTTGGTCCCCTCGTAAGTCATCACGCTTTCGAGGTTGTTGGCGTGACGCAGCACAGGGTATTCGAGCGTGACACCGTTGCCGCCGAGAACCGTGCGAGCCTCGCGGGCGATTGCTATAGCCTCGCGCACGTTGTTGAGTTTGCCGACCGAGACATGCTCTGGGCGCAAGGTCCCATCATCTTTTTTGCGCCCGATGTGCAGCGCTAAAAGCGTGCCTTTCTCTATTTCGAGCATCATGTTCACGAGCTTCTGCTGGGTTAGTTGGAAACCAGCTATCGGCTGCCCAAATTGCTCGCGTTGTTTGGCGTAGGCCAGGGCGACTTCGTAACAGTCGCGGGCCGCGCCCATCGCACCCCAGATTATGCCGTAGCGGGCTTCGTTGAGGCACGAGAATGGACCTTTCAAGCCCTCGGCTTTCGGAAGGCGTGAGCTCTCGGGGAGCCGGATGTCGGTGAAGGTGAGATCGCACTGTATCGAGGCTCGCATGCTGAGTTTTTCGGGAATGACCTTCGCCTCGAAGCCAGGCGCGTCGGTTGGTACGAGGAAGCCCAGGATGCCATCGTCGGTCTGCGCCCATATGACGGCTACATCGGCTATTGTAGCCATCCCGATCCAACGCTTCGAGCCGTTTAAGATCCAGTCGTCGCCATCTCTTTTGGCGAAGGTCTTCATGCTGGCCGGGTCACTGCCCGCGTCCGGCTCGGTGAGGCCGAAGCACCCTATCGCCTCACCCTTCGCCATGCGTGGCAGCCACTCTTCCTTCTGCTCCTCGGAACCGAACTTGTGTATAGCACTCATCGCCAAAGATCCCTGCACACTGACGAACGTCCTGAGCCCCGAATCTCCGGCTTCGAGCTCCATGCACGCCAGACCGTACGAGACCGCGCTCTTACCGGCGCAGCCGTAGCCTTCGAGGTGCATCCCGAGTAGCCCCAGAGCACCCATCTCCGGTACGATCTCCTTCGGGAAAACCGCCGTTTCCCACCACTCGTTCACGTTGGGCTTGAGCCGCTCGTTCACGAAAGCCCGAACCTCGTCGCGGACGCTCAACTCATCTTCGGAGAGCAGCGCGTCGAGGCCCAAAAAGTCAGAGGGGTCGGGTCGCTCGTTGCCGCTCTTGCGGATCTTTGTCTCCAACGTGGTCATTCGGGTTCCTCTCTTCGGTTTCGATTCTACGGCTTATATTATCGTCCGGCGGATACTTCCGGCGGTCATGCCGCATACAAACGGCTAAACGCCCATGTACGCTCGTTGGACTTCGTTGTTGCCGAGCAGCTCTTCTTTCGAGCCCTGTACGGTGATTACTCCGTTCTCCATCACGTAGCCCCGATGGGCTATTTTCAAAGCGGCTCCGGCGTTCTGTTCGGCGAGCAGCACCATGATGCCGCGCTCGTTGATCTCCACGACCGCATCGAGCACTTGTTGGACCACCTGCGGCGCGAGACCGAGCGAGGGTTCGTCCAGGATCAGAAGTTCCGGCTTCGCCATCAATGCCCGCCCGATAGCAACCATCTGCTGCTGCCCCCCGGAGAGCGAGCCGGAGGGATCGTCCTTTTTGTCCCGTAGGATGGGAAAAAGCTCGTATGCTTCTTCCAGCGAATTTTTCACACCGGCTTTGTCCCGGCGGCGCAGGTATGCCCCGAGAGTGAGGTTTTTCTGTACGGAGAGTTGCGGGAATAGGTGACGACCTTCGGCGCTCTGGGAGATACCCGAGGCCACGATAGTGTTCGCCTTCTTTCCGGTGATGTCCTTATCGTCAAAGCGGATGGTGCCGGAGTGAGGTGGGATCAGGCCGTTGATCGTGCGAAACAGCGTGCTCTTGCCCGCGCCGTTCGCCCCCAAGAGGACGACCAACTCCCCCGCCTCCACCTCGATATCCACGTCCTTGATCGCCACAAACTCCCCGAAACGGACGCTTAAATCCCTTACCTCAAGCACTCTCCGCCACCCCCAAGTACGCTTCGATCACTTTCTCGTCCGAGCTGATCTCCTGCGGCGTCCCCTCGGCGATCTTCTCTCCATGATGCAACACCATGATCTTATCGGCCAACCCCATCACCATCCCCATCTTATGCTCCACCAAGCAAACCGTAAGATCATGCTCGACCATCTTTCGTATGAGATCCGCCAACCCTTCCGTCTCCTCGTTGTTGACCCCCGCCGCCGGTTCATCCAACAGCACGATCTTGGGCTTCGTAGCCAACGCGAGCGCCACGGAGACTCGTTTCTTGGCCTCCTGCGGAATACTCCCGACAAAACGCTCGGCCAGATGCGCGACACCCACAAACTCCAGAGCCTCCATCGCCTCGTCCCGGCACTCCTTCTCCTCGCGCCGCAGCCTCGGGGTACGCAGAATCGCATCGAAAACATTGCTCTTCGTTCGGACCCGATGGCCGACGATCACATTGTCGAGCACCGTGGAATCGTCGAAGAGGTTCGTGGTCTGGAACGTCCGCGCCATCCCACTCCGCACCGCCCGATGCGCCGGGATGCCGGTTACGTCCTCGTCTTCCAGTAGCACGCGACCCCGATCCGGCTTGTAGAACCCGCTCACGAGGTTGAAGAACGTGGATTTTCCCGCGCCGTTCGGCCCGATAATGACCGTCACGCTCCCTTTCTCCACCGTGAGATCCACACCGTCCACCGCCTTCAGTCCTCCAAAGGTGATGCCTAGACCCTCGACCTTCAGCAGCATCTAGCGCGTCTCCTTTGTCGGGGTCATCTTCGTCGGCTCTTCATCGCCTTCGTTCTCTTCGGTTTGAGAGCCCGTCCGGCGGTTAGCGATGCGATTACCAATGCGATGCCACAAGCCAGCGAGCCCCGATGGGAAGAAAATTATTAGGATGACGAGTATGGGGCCGAAGATAACGAGTTGGTACTCTTGAAACTGCTGCAAGAATTGTTGGAGCGTCGCCACGAGCAGCGCCCCCACCAGCGGCCCCGAGAGCGAGCCAAGTCCACCGACCAGCAGGTAAAGGAGCATATTGAACGTGATCGGGACGTTCGCGATAGCTGGTCCGAGGAAGCCGATGTTCGGCGCGTAGAGTGCGCCCGCGAGACCGGCGAGGCCCGTCGAAATGACGAACGCCAGTTGCTTGTTGGTGCCCACGTTGATCCCCGTCGCCCGTGCGAGATCCTCGCTGTTGCGGATAGCCAGAAAACCCCGTCCCACCAGCGACCGCGAGATGCTCGCGACCACGTAAATCGTCAGCAGCAAGAAAGCGAAGATCAAATAGTAGAGATGCGAAAGCTCCGTAAGCGGCTCTGGATAAGGAACCCCGATCAGGCCAAGCCTGCCGCCCGTAACACTCTCCCACTTCTCGATCACGAGAAAGATAACGATCCCAACCCCGAGCGTGAAGATGGCGAAATACTCGTTGCGAGTCCTCAGAGCGAAGAGCCCCACCACAAACCCAACCGCCGAAGACAACACCACCGCCGCGACCAGCGAGATCCAGAACGACATCTCATAAGTGACCGTCAGCACCCCGACCGTATACGCCCCGATTCCGAAGAAACCGGCCTGCGCGAGCGAGAGTTGTCCCGTGTATCCGAGCAGCACGTTCATACCGTAGACCGCGATGGCCCAGGTGTACGAGATCATGATAACGCTCAAGAAGTACGGGTTCTGGATCAAGACCGGCAACAAAGCCCCCAGTATCACGAGCCCTACTACCGCGAAGGTCTTCCAGCGGCGAGCCAACATCTCAAACCCCCTTCGAGAACAGTCCCGAAGGACGAATCGCCAACACAACCACAAGGAACAAGAAACCCACAAGCTCCCCGAAATCCGACGAAACATAGGTTGAGCCGAACGTCTCTGCAAGCGCCAGAATGAAGCCGCCGATGATCGCACCCGGCACGCTGCCCATCCCTCCAAGGATGATGATGGCGAACGCCTTCAAGTTGACCACATCGCCCATCGTCGGGGAGATCAAATTGATAGGCGCGACGAGCGAGGCCGCCACCGCCGCAAGGGCCGCCGAGATCGCAAACGTCATCATCGAGACCCGGTTGGCGTCTATCCCCACGAGCGACGCACCGATTCTATCTTGCTCAATAGCCTCTATGGTCTGGCCCGGAACCGTCCTCTTCAGAAACAGATATAGCCCCGCCATTACCACGAGCGCCGCCACAATAATCAGCAGCCGTTGCTGGTTGATCCCGAGCCCAAAGATACTTATAGACCCTTCGAGCGGCGACTGTAGCCGCCGAAAATCCGCCCCGAAGAGCAACTGTGCCCCCGACGTAAGAAACAACAGCACGCCGATGGACCCGATCATAGCGTGTGTGTGCGGCATGTCGCGCAACGGATGAAACACGATCCGCTCCAACAAAACACCCATACCCGCGAGCACGACCGCCGAGATAGCGATAGCCACGATGTACGGCAGACCGAAGCTCGTGAGCGAGAAGTAAGTTATGTAAGCACCCACCATGTACAGTGCCCCGTGCGAAAAATTCGGGATACGCAACACCCCGAAGACAAGCGTCAGGCCCAGCGCCACGAGCCCGTAAACACTGCCGAGCGAGATACCGTTGATCAACTGCTGAAAGAATAGCCCCACGCGGTCACTCCTTGCCTGCGGGCAGCGAGAGGAAAAGACCCCCGCCGCCCACGGGTACGCTTACTGGTCCTGCGGAACCTTCAGCTCGGTGTACTTACCATCCTTGACCTCAGTCGCGATAACCGGGCCGTTGAGGTGTCCGTCGTCAGTTATGCCGTCTATGCCGTATGGTCGGTACTCGTCCTTTATCTCCCCGGCAGCACCATCCACCGCCTCCATTATGGCTTTTGGATCGTCGACGGAACCAGCATCCGCCATCGCCTGAGCGATGATGTGCATGGCTTGGTAGTTGAGCGCGACCTCAGAAGTCGGGGGGCGATCACCGCCGATCTTCTCCTCGTAGTACTTGACGAACTGATCCGTACCGGGACCGGGATAATCAACGGTCGGGAACACACCGACCGAACCATTGAGGTTCTTCTTGTCGGTGAAGGTCTCCATCTCCTCGAACTTGGCTTGGTCCATGACGATAAATCCACCCTCGAACCCGCGTTTGCGGGCCTCCTCGATCACGAGCGCCGTCGGCTGCGATGGTCCACCGACAAACAACACGTCCGGGTCTTCGTTCAATGCCTGGGTGACGGGACCGGCGTAGTCGGTCGTGGTCGTGTAGTCCACGCCGTTGTTCTTCAGAACCTCGCCGCCCTGCTTCTCCCACTCCGCCGTGACCTGCTTGGTCCACTGGATGCCGTACTCGCTCTTCGTCGGGATCATGCCGAGCTTCTTGCCGAACTGGTCCATCTGGGTGCTAACGAACGGCTCCATATAGTTATCGAAGCGCGGCGGGATCATGATGGTGTTCGGGTTGTCGGCTTCCAGTATCTCCGGCACACTGCTGTACGCCGCGAGTATGAACTCCGTCGGCGGCTTGGCGTTGAAGCCCTGCACCGCGAAGATCCCACCCGAGTGCGGCACGAACACTACGGGAGTATCTGACTGCTGCGCCAATCGCCGAGCGTTGGTCGCCGCCTCGTTCGGCAGGTACTTGTCGTCCAGCGACTCTATCTTGAATTTCGTCGCTGTCCCGTCGACGTCTACGCCACCGTTCTTGTTGATCTCATCGACCGCCATCTTTACACCGTCAAGCGCGTTCTCCCCATACAACGCCGCTGGTCCACTCAGAGGCCCACTGTACCCGATGTTGACGCTCTGCTCCCCGCCGCCACCACTGTCGCCACTGCTACCCCCGCCACCACAGGCCACCGCCAAACCACTCATCAACACGAGTGCCACAACACCAGTGACCACGCGAAATACGCGATTACTCAACTTATCCTCCTAATCCCCGGCACCCCCACGGTACCGATTCCTTACAACTGAGGACAGTATAAAGTATCCAATATCCGGCGCAAGGGCTTTATGGGGTCTTTCAAGCTCTGCTTCTATGAGAGGCTGGAGCTTTGGACCGTTGTGGAGGCGAAGTGTTCGGCAAGATGTTCATTGACGGCGTCGGGACACTCCACGGCCAGCGAGTGGCCCGCACGGTCGACCGTAACCCAGCGTCCCTGTGGCGCAGTATCGGCTATGTGCTGGGAGAGACTCGCCTCGTAGGCGTGGTCCTCCTGACCGGCGATAGCCAGCACGGGAACTTGAGCATCGGCCAGTTCCGGGAGTACGTCTTCCCGATAGACGACACCGTGGGCCGCGTCGCCTATCGTTGCGGGGAGTTCGAGCATGTAGTGTTTCCATTGCTCGCGCAGGTCTTCACGTTCCGGCTCGGAGAGGGTAGTGTCACCGAACATTATGTACATCAGCGGTTCTATGACGTCTGGTGTACCGTGCTGTTGGAGATGGACCACCAGAGGCCCGAACTCTTCGACCTTGCCTTCCGCTTCGGCGGAGGAGCCCATTGCCACGGCTGACAGGAGTAGATCCGGTCGCCGGGCGGCCAAACGTGCCGCTATGAATCCGCCCATAGAGTTGCCGATGTAGTGGCACGGAGCCAGTTCCAGAGCTTCGATCAGGGCGGCGGCGTCAGCGGCGAGGGTATTCATGTCCAGTTCCTCTACAGGTGCTTCGGCGCTTCGGCGCTTCGACCCTGGCCCCGGTGATCGTAGACCACCACCCGGTAATCATCGGAGAAGCGCTCCACCTGATGACGGAACATGGTGTGATCGAAGAAGAGAGAATGCCCGAATACCAATGCTGGTCGGTCCCGAGAACCGTATTCTTCGTAGTACAACTGCGTACCGTTCACCGAAACTTCCGGCATACTCGCCTCTCTTCCTTTAAGTGACCAACCCCATAGACGATGATCTCACGGGCATCCCGCCCGCGCAATTCACGAAGCCCTTCCGCGACACCCGGCTATCCAGATTCCGTCATCTTCTTTTGTTCCTGTTCTTGGAGCTCACGCCACAGAATCTTGCCGGATCCACTCTTGGGCAACTCGTCGATAAACTCGACGTGCCGAGGATATTTGTACGCGGCCATCTCGCCTTTCGCCCATTCGATAATGTCTTCTGCCGTGGCATCTTCGCCGTCGCGCAGGACTACAAAGGCTTTGGCGGTCTCGCCGCGTTGCTCGTCGGGTATTCCTATTACGCAGGCTTCCTGGATGGCTGGGTGACCGTAGAGCATGGATTCGACCTCGGCGGGCCAGACCTTGTAGCCGCTGGCGTTGATCATGCGCTTGAGCCGGTCGACCATGAAGTAGTAGCCTTCTTCGTCGCGCATGGCTATGTCGCCGGTTCGCATGAAGCGTCGTCCGTCGCGCTCGAAGAAGGTCTCCTCGTCGGCCTCAGGGCGTTGCCAGTAGCCACGCATGATCTGCGGCCCACTAGAGACGATCTCACCTTCCTCCCCTACGCCCAATTCCTCCAAAGTCTCCGGGTTGACGATTCGAGCATCTACATCGAATGACGGGATGCCGAGACACTGCAATTTTGGTCGGTCGGGCGGGTTGAAATGCGTCTGGCTAATGGTCTCCGTGAGACCGTAGCCCTCCGCGTACCGGATGCCGGTTAGAGCCTCCAGCTTCTCTCCGACCGCCGCCGGGAGTGGAGCGCCACCACCCCCAACTGCCTGGAACGAGGAGAGATCCGCCTCCGCTATGCTCGGGTTGCCGAGAAAGTCCACGACCATTGTGGAGATGTTGGTCCAGTGAGTGATGCCGTGTTGTTCGACGAGCGAGGCGGCCAGTTCGCGGTCCCAGCGGGTCAGCAGGATCATGGTTCCGCCGTAGTAGATGGGGGCGGCCATACTATGCTGCATCCCCGTGACGTGGAACATCGGCAACGTCGCGAGCGCCACCGTCTCGGGCGTCATGCTGAACCACAAGCCAGCGCTCACCAGCGTCGCCTGCAGGTTGCGGTGCGTGTGCATGCAACCTTTCGGGCGGCCCGTGGTCCCAGATGTGTACGGCAGACACGCCAAGTCTTCCGCGCCGGTGGTAACTGGACCGGGCGTGCGATTCGCGTCGAGCGCGTCGGACCAGGGTATCGCACCTTCAGGTGTCCGGACCGGAGCGGTGACGACCTCCGGTACTGGGAAGTCAGGTGCTTCTTGCAGGTAGTCCGAATACGCGGCTGTTATGACGTGAGCGAGTCCGTCCTCGCTTACGAGCGGTTCGAGGCGTTCGTAGAGTTCCTGGCCGACGATGGCTACTCTCGCGCCGGAGTCTTCTACGTAGTGCTCGATCTCCGCCGTCATCAACATCGGATTGACGGGGACAACGACAGCGTCGGCTCGCAGGATGGCGTGGTACGCGACGACGAACTGCGGGCTGTTCTGCATGTACAACAATACGCGGTCGCCCTTCTCAACGCCGAGGTCTTCTTGAAGATATCCGGCGAGAGCTTCGGTGTCGGAGCGAAGTTGGCGGTAAGTGATCTCCGCACCGTAGTAGACGATGGCGGTCTTCTCGGGATAGCGGTCGGCTGAGACCGCGAGGTTGTGGAAGACGTTGGTCTCCGGTAGTGTCAGGGTGCGGGGCGCACGCCACGGCAGGAACTCGAAGTGTGCGTCGGTCATAGTCTTCTCCTTTCTAACTTCCGGTAAACTCCGGGGCTCGTTTCTCAAAGAACGCGGCGACTCCTTCCTTGTGATCGGCGGTGTGGCCGCAGAACGTCTGGCCTTTAGCCTCGTTCTCCAGAGCGGTTTTGAGGTCGGTCTCGAAGCTCGCGTAGAGGGAGGCTTTGATCTCACCCATCGCCTGTGTCGGTAGGGCTGCGAGCTTCGCGGCAAGGGCGGCGGTTTCGGTGGCGAGATCCTCGTCCGAAACAAGCTTGTTCACGAGCCCAATACGGTGCGCCTCTTTGGCTTCGACCGCGTCACCGAGCATGGACATCTCCATCGCCCGCCCGAGTCCCACGATCCGGGGTAGAAAGAACGAGACCCCAGCGTCCGGCATCAACCCGATCTTGATAAACGCCACGGAGAATTTCGCGCTCTCGGCGGCCACGCGCAAGTCACAGGCGAGCGCGATGCCTAGCCCCGCGCCGTACACCGGGCCGTGCAGAGCGCAGATCACCGGCTTCCGCATTTCCGTAATGCGCGTTACCGTACGACTATAAGTTTCTCTCAGGTATTCCCCGAGGTCCGGATCACCGTCCCCACCTTCGACGACCTGCTTCAAGTCCGCCCCTGCGGAGAAACCTCGCCCCTCGCCCCGCAGCACGAGACAACGAACCGAATCGTCTTCGGCGACCGCGTCCAACGCCGCGTGCAACTCCTCGTGCATCTTGCCGTCAAAGGCGTTGAGGGCTTTCGGACGGTTCAACGCGATAATGGCGATGCCGCCAGTATTGTCAAAGAGGATTGTCTCGTACAAAATGTTCGTCTCCTTAAGACAGTTTTTCGCGGACCCATGTCCGCTAACTTATGAGTGTGGCGGTAGACTCGAAATGTACCTGCCGCGACTCCCGATCGCGCCATGCTCGACACACTGCGGTTGACGCAACATCCCGTCCCTAGTAGGTCGCCTTTCCCAAGCTTCACCCAAGGCAAAGACTAGAGCAGCCCAAAGTCCGCGTCAAATATCCCTCCTAAAGACGACGTGCCAGTTCCGCGTAGTCGTCTAGTACGTCCGGGTTTTGCAGGGAGTCGCGGCTGGCGGCGTCCTCGGGTGGGGTGCCAGTGAGAATCTTCTTCACCGGTACTTCGAGCTTCTTACCGTTGAGGGTCTTTGGGATCTCCTCGACCGCGAAGATCTCGTTTGGTATGTGGCGCGGCGAACACTCCTCACGTATGCGAACATTTATCCGTTTTTTGAGGTCGTCGGTCAGTTCTGTGCCTTCTTTGAGTACGACAAACAGTGGCATGTAGGCTTTTTCAGGGGTGGTTACGTCCACTACGAGGCTCTCGGCTACTTCGTCGACTTTCTCTACGGCGGAGTATATTTCGGCGGTACCCATGCGGACGCCGCCGCGGTTGATAGTCGAATCGGAGCGACCGTAGATGACGCACGATCCATTCTCTTTGATGAGAAGCCAGTCTCCGTGACGCCACACGCCAGGATACATGTCAAAGTAACTCTCCAGGTATCGTTCTCCGTTTTCGTCGTTCCAGAAGTAGATCGGCATGGACGGCATCGGCTCAGTTATTACTAACTCGCCTACCTCCCCGATGCGAGGCTCGCCGTCTCCGTCGAACGCCTGTACCTTCGCCCCGAGCGACCGCGCCTGCAATTCACCCGTTCGCACCGGCAAGGTCGGCACGCCCCCAACGAATGCGGTACACATATCCGTGCCACCACTTGTGGAGAAGAGCCACACATTTTTCTTTACGTTCTCGTAGACCCACTCAAAGCCCTCTGGCGGGAGCGGCGATCCTGTAGAGCCAACAGCTTTCAGCTTGCCGAGATCAAAGTTTCGGCCCGGCTCTATACCGGCTTTCATGCACGAAGTGAGATAGCTCGCGCTCGTACCAAATACGGTCATCCCGGATTCCTCGGCGAACTTCCAGACGACGTTCAGGTCCGGGTGGCCGGGGTTACCGTCGTAGAGGAGAGCGGTCGCGCCGGAGAGCAGGCTCGCGGCGACTACGTTCCACATCATCCAACCGGTAGTCGTAAACCAAAAGAAACGGTCTTCCGGGCCGAGGTTCATGTGCAAGATGACGGCCTTGAGGTGCTCCACGAGTATGCCCCCGTGACTCTGCACGATGGCTTTCGGCAAGCCCGTCGTCCCGGACGAGTACAAGACCCACAACGGGTGGTCGAACGGCACTGCCTCGAAGATCAACTCCGCACCGTCGTGTGCGGATAGTAGTTCATCCCAAAGCACGACATCGGATAACTCGCTCGTGTCCGGGTTGTCGTTCAAGTATGGCAATACTATGGTCTTTTCGAGGGTAGGTATCTCACGTTGCAGCCGGGCCACCACGTCCGTGCGGTCGTAATCCTTGCCTCCGTAGCGGTATCCGTCGACAGCGAGGAGTACTTTTGGTTCGATCTGGGCGAAGCGGTCCACGACGCTCCCGGCGCCGAAATCCGGGGAGCAACTCGACCAGACCGCGCCTAACGAAGCGCACGCTAGAAACGCGACCATCGCCTCTGGCACGTTAGGGATGTACGCCACGATTCGATCCCCACGCCCGACACCCAAGTCTTTCAGACCTGCCGCTAAGGCCGCAGTCTGCGCGTGCAATTCATTCCAACTCAGCTCTCGCAGTGGCCGAACCTCGGACTGCGAGACTATCGCCGCATCATCCCCTCGCGCCCGGAGAAAAGCGTGCTCCGCATAGTTAAGCTCCGACCCGACAAACCACTCCGCCCCCGGCATACTGCGCTCGCCCAGAACAGCGGAGTAAGGCTTCGCAGCTTTCACGCCACCGAACTCCCAGACACTCTCCCAGAAGCCTTCGAGGTCCGTGACAGACCACTCCCAGAGCGCGGCGTAATCCGAAAGATCCCGGCCCTTCTCGTCGCGTAACCAAGTCATGTACCGGGTGATGTTGGCGTTCGTTTTGAACTCTTTGGAGGGCTCCCACAGAACGGTGCCTTCAGTCGTCTCCATCGGTCGGGCTCCTCTCGCTAAGATTTTCTCTTTGGATTCAAATTACCACTGCGCGGTCGCTCCACCGTCCATCGTGAGGGATGCGCCGCTGATGAATGAGGCTTCGGGGGTGCAGAGAAACGCGACCATCTCGGCGACTTCCTCGGGCTCGACGAGTCGTTTAATGGCCGGGCTCGTGAGCATCACCTTCTCTATTACCTCGCTCTCGGGGATGCCGCGAGTTTTGGCTTGGTCGGCTATCTGGCCTTCGACAAGCGGTGTCCGAACGTAGGCCGGACAGATGCAATTGGATGTAACGCCCTTCGGCCCGCCTTCCAGCGCAATCACTTTGGACAGCCCTTCCAGCCCATGCTTGGCGGATATATAAGCCGCTTTGTACGGCGAAGCCCGCAATCCGTGAATGGACGAGATATTCACCACCCGTCCCCAGCCACTCTCGTACATACCCGGCAGAGCTTTACGGACGATTCGGAACGGAGCTTCGAGCATGAGGCGCAGTATCATGGAGAACTTCTCCAGCGGAAAATCCTCCATAGCAGCCACGTGCTGAACCCCGGCATTATTCACCACGACATCCGCCTGGACATTCAGGCTATCCAGAGCCTCGTAGTCCGAGAGATCCACCTGTACAGCCACGCCCCCGATGCTCTCCGCGACCTCCCTGGCAGCATCGCCGTTGAGATCCACAACCGTCACCTTCGCGCCAGCGTGGGCCAGTCGTTCGGCGCAGGCTTTCCCTATGCCGCTTGCCGCCCCGGTGACCAGGGCATTCTTGCCGGTGAGATCCAGATTAACCGCCCCATGACCCACCGCAGTCATCTTATCTTGCATATACCGCCCCCGTCGCCTAGCTTTTTTCTAACGCGGCTTCCACAAAGTGCAGCCGGTCGTTGCCCCAGAACATTTCGTCGCCCACAAAGAATGTCGGAGCCCCGAATACGCCGCGCTCCACGGCAGCATCGGTCGCTTGTTTCAGGGCTTGTTTGGCTTCGCTGTCCCTCGCGGCTTCGAGGACTGCTTCCGGGTTCGCCCCGATGCGACGAGCGACCTCGGAGATCGGGCCGTCCTCATCTTCTTCCTTCTCGCCGTCCGGGGCTCCGTTCTCTTGCCAGAAGTATGAGAAAGCCTCTCGGGTGAAAGCTTCGAGCTGGTCTTGCTTCTCAAGGAACATCGCGGCTCGCATGGTTTTTAAAGACCGGAACGGGAAGGGTTTTGGGAATTTCATCGAGAGCCCATAGTAGTCAGCCCAGCGGTACACGTCTTTGCCCGAGTAGCGGCCTTTCGACGGAGTATGAATGGGTGCTTGAATGCCGACGGTGTTGTGGACCGCGCCCAAGAGCATGGGTCGCAGCACGACCTCCGCGCCCTCTTGCTCGCCTATCTCGTAAAGTCTCTCGCATGAGAGGTACGAATAAGGGCTTACGAGATCGTAGTAGAACTCTACTGTTTTCATGCGGGCTCCTCTCCCAGTGTGCTCCCTTCAAGGTACACCACAGGCGCGGCTGGTGCCGGAGTCGATGGTCCGGGTGCTTTTCGCGGGGTCGAATTGTGGATTGTGAGATAATTTAGGAGGTGTTCGTCAGAGGAGGCTAAAAACATGACCCCGATCAGCACTACTTCGGAATTTTCTCGGGAAGAGGTGAGGCTCGCACTCCGCAATCCAGGGATGCATTTGGAAGGGTTGCGATACCCGATCACACCCATCGGGATGCACTACCTCTTGATCCACTTCGACATCCCGCACGTGGACCCCACTTCCTACAAACTTCCAGTTTCAGGACGCATCCACAAACCATTGAATCTAACCCTCGAAGACATCCGGTCTCGTCCAAAGGTCACCGCACCGGTGATGATGGAATGCGGCGGCAATGGACGAGCGCACCTCTCCCCGCGACCAATCTCCGTCCCGTGGCACAACGAGGCCATCGGATGCGCTGAATGGACCGGCACGCTCCTGCGTCCAATACTCGAAGAGGCCGGTCTACTGGACGATGCCGTGGAGATCGTCTTCTCCGGCTATGACCGGGGCTTGGATCAAGGCGTCGAACATTCCTACGAGCGCAGCCTCAGACTAGAGGATGCCCTGAACGACGAAGTCTTCCTTGCCTACGAGATGAACGGCTCGCCGCTGCCTCCTCAGCACGGCGCACCTCTGCGACTCATCGTCCCGGACTGGTACGGCATGGCGTCGGTCAAGTGGCTGAAAGGTATACAAGCGGTGGATAAACCCTTCGAGGGCATTCAACAAACAGTCTCGTACAACTACCGGCAATCTGAGGAAGACCCCGGCACACCGGTAACCCGCAAGCATCCCCACGCGCTGATGGTCCCACCCGGCATACCGGACTTTCTCTCCCGCGAGCGCCACGTGGAATCCGGAAATATAAACATCGAAGGCCGCGCCTGGTCCGGCTTTGGCTCCATAGAACAGGTGGAATTCAGCCCAGACGGCGGCGAGACCTGGCACGACGCGGATCTGGGAGAAACTCCTGGACCCCACGCCTGGACCTCGTGGAGCAGCGAGTGGAACG
>JBGTFQ010000219.1:0-8237 GCA_041747155.1 Rubrobacteraceae bacterium | reverse complement strand
CTCGGTAGATTCACCGGACCTACGATCCTCACGCCTTCATGCTCTACGGTCTCGCCGGGTTCCGTAAGCTCGCAGTTGCCGCCGTTCTCGGCGGCGAGATCCGCGACCACCGATCCCGGTTTCATTGATTCGACCATCTCCGTATCCACCAGAATCGGCGCGGCGCGACCCGGTATGAGAGCCGTCGTAATTACTATGTCCATCTCTTTTATACGCTCTCGCAAGAGCTCCTGATCCCGCCCAAGCTTCTCCTTCGACCAACCTTCGTCTTCTTCCTCGTCCTCCGGCTCCCCCTCGCCCTCGATGATGTACTCATCTTCAGGAGGCTTGGCGTAGGAGTAGAAACCCAATGATGTCATGAACTTGTTGAAGCCTTTCGGCTCGTACTCGACGTACTCATCCTCGACTTCGGTGTCGTCCCCTTCATCGTCGGAGTCAACGAACGACGCTCCGAGGGACTGGGCCTGTTCCTTTGTCTCGGGCCGCACGTCGTAAGCGAAGACCTCAGCGCCGAGCCGGTTCATGATGGCGATGGCCTGCAAGCCCGCGACCGCCACACCGAAGACAAGCACCTTCGCCGCCTTCGTGGTCCCGGCGGCGGTTGAGAGCATCGGGACGTACTTTCCAAGGGTGTCCGCGGCTATGAGGGCGCATTTGTATCCGGCTATGGAACCCATTGAGGAGAGAGCGTCCATACTCTGCGCTACGCTAGTCCGGGGTATGGCCTCGTTCGAGAGCACCGTTACCCCAGCACTCGCGAGCTTCTCGACAAGCTCAGGGTATTGGGGACCGTTTAGAAAGCAGATCAGGGTCTGACCCTCGCGGAAGTTCTCGACCTCCCCCTCTTCGGGCCTCGACACCTTGATAATGACATCGGCTCCGTCGTAGACCTCGGAGGCATCCTCCACGATGCTCGATCCAGCCTCTTCGTAGTCAGCGTCCGGGTTGTAGTCTCGCCCGGCACCCGACTCCACGACGACCTCGAAGCCGTCTTTGACCATGCGGGCTACGGTTTCCGGCACTACACCAACGCGGGTCTCGCCATCGGCGACTTCTTTTGGAACTCCTATCCTCACGCGGCGCATTATAGCCCGAAATAGATTCTCCCCGCTTGGTACCTCTCAATGAGTTGTAACCAATGTCACTCCACGCTGTTATCTGAATGTAATCTTTCCGAGTTATTCTTAACCTAACCAAACAAAAAGAAAGCAGGTGAAGGCGATGAAGAGGATCACGACAAGAAGAACGGGACTTATGGTGGCGGTGGCTCTCGGTGCTCTAGTGATACTAATCGCCGCCTTGATGCTCGGAAGTTCCTTCCTGAGCGACGACTCCGAAGCCGAAGCCCAGCCAAACCAGAAGTCGCTCCCATCCTTCGTGGACAGATCCGATGGACCAGCAAAAGCAGTGAAAGAGACCGCCCGGAAGGGTGCAAACAAAGGCTCCCTGAAAGCTCCAAAAGACGAGGCGCTCAAGCTGACGGTGCCGGGAATGGAGCGGGTGGACGATGCAAAAGTCTACGACGCTCCCGCCAGCGACAACGACACGCTCGATAAGGGCGCGATGCACATAAAAGGGACCGGGTATCCGTGGCAGAAGGGTGCCAACGTATTCATCGCGGGACATCGGCTCGGGTATAAGGACACGGGCAGTTATCTACTCTTCCGCGATCTTGACGAACTCGAAAATGGCGACGAAATAATCCTGACCGACTCCGAGAACCGCGAGTACACCTATCGCGTCTTCGAGAAGATGACCGTGGCCCCGGATGCCTCGTACGTCATGGATCCAATAAAGGGCAAGAACGTCGTTAGCCTCCAAAGCTGCACCCTCCCAGACTACAAAGAACGCATCGTAGTCCGGGGTATCCTAAAGAGCATAGAGCT
Organism: Rubrobacteraceae bacterium; assembly: GCA_041747155.1. Taxonomy (GTDB): domain Bacteria; phylum Actinomycetota; class Rubrobacteria; order Rubrobacterales; family Rubrobacteraceae; genus JACDDK01. Next base: position 6,351 of record JBGTFQ010000219.1, on the reverse strand, counting down.
CAACCGCTAGAGAACTCGGGAATCTAACCAAAGAGAGTCGAGGCCACTAATAGCCTCGACTCTCTACTTTTTGCGCGTGGATTTGATCGTCCGACGCTCGGCAGCGAGTCGCTCGACTGGCTCCCCGCCGCTAAGGTGCTTCTCGACGATCTCCGGCACGTCGTCTCCTTCCAACCCGAGATACCAAGTGCCGGAGGGATACACGACGGCGTTGGGGCCGTGCTTGCACAATCCCAGACAATCAACAGAATCGACCCGCACGTCGCGTTTCATCCCCGCTTCTCGTAGTTCGTTCTTGAGGGTTTTGCGAAGTTTCTTCGCGCCTCGCTTTTTACAATCGCCGCTCGTGCAGAGTAGGACGTGGGAGTCGTAGTCCCGGACCTTTGCGTCTTTCTTACTGGAGATGCGGACCTCCGTTCCTAGTGCCAGCCGTAGGAGATAGGGTAGACACGGCTAATTGACAATCGTTCCCGATAAGCCGAATATATCACGAGTATGTCGTTTGTGTGGAAGGACGGTTATTATGGCGTGTAGAAGCGTTCACGTTGGTTTGGAAGGAGAAATTTGAGCCGTCACGGTGTCATAGATGTGGGGTCCAACACCATACATTTGTTGGTTGGTGAGGTGGACGACGGGCAAGTGGTGCCGGTTACGGGCGAGAAGGTGTCGGCGCGTCTCGGTTCCGGGGTGGACGAGACCGGGCGTTTGGAAGAGAGTCGGTTGTTGTTGGGGGCTGAGGCTATCGGTTTATTTGCTCGTATATCTGGGCTCAATGGGGTGTCATCGCCCACGATATTGGCTACCAGTGCGGTGCGCGATTCCGAGAATGGTGATGAGTTGGTGGAGCGAGTACGGGAGTCGACGGGGTTGGAGATGCGTTTGATCTCGGGTGACGAAGAGGCTTTGCTTGGTTTTCGGGGGGCGTTTTCGGTACTTGGGGATGCCCGGGAGGGGCCGGTGCTGGTCGTGGATCTCGGGGGTGGCTCGGCGCAGTTGATCGTCGGTGAGGCTTCGAGCGGGCCGATGTTGCAAGTCTCGCTGCCGCTCGGGTCGAACCGCACTACGGAGAAATTTGTCAAAAAGGATCCAGCAAAAAAGAAGGAGTTACGGGCGCTGGACGAACACGTCAAGAAGTTGATGCCAGGATGGAGTCTGGCGGCTGGCGTCCGTGTGGTCGCGGTCGGCGGTTCTGCGAGGGCCGCGCTAAAACTGGCCGGAAATCCGCTGACTGTGGAGAAACTGCGGGAGTTGGCGGCGGATATCTCGGAGAAACCTTCGGCCATACTGGCTCGGGAAGAGGGACTTGCGCCGGAGCGAGCACGGGTCATGCCAGCGGCAGCAACAACGCTCGCGGCGATATTGGAGCATTTTGGAAAGGAAGAGTTGATGGTAGCGCGGGGAGGAATTCGGGAAGGAACCTTGCTCACGCTCGCGGATGGGGAGGAAATATGACAGACGTAGCGGAGGCACCGAACCTCCTGGACCCCGCGCTCTACATCAACCGGGAGTTGTCCTGGCTCGCGTTCAATGATCGCGTATTGGCCCAGGCTCGCTCCGAGCGGCACCCGCTCCTGGAGCGCGTGCGGTTCATCGCTATCTCGGAGACTAACCTGGACGAGTTCTTCATGATCCGGGTGGCCGGGTTACAGCAGCAAGTTGCCAACGATCTACCCAACCCCATCCCAGACGGCATGACCCCCGAAGAGCAGATACAGCGCATCAAGCAGCGCACCGAGGACTTCTTCAAGGAGCGACGCAGGATACTAGAGAAAGAGATACTGCCAGAACTCGAAGAAGCCGGTGTTTCGATCCTGCCGCATCGCAAGGTGCGGGCCGCCGAACGCCGGGGGCTCCGAGATAGATTTACGCGGGACATACTCCCGATACTAACCCCGCTAGCCATAGATCCAGCACACCCGTTTCCGCATATCTCTAACCTCTCGCTGAACCTTTTGGTCGTGATCTTGGAGGAGGGCCGCCGGGTAACGGCGCGCGTGAAGGTTCCGACGAGCATAGACCGCTTTATGCGGCTGCCGGACGAGGAGCACGAGGAAGGCCAGCGTCAGAGAGTGCGGCTGGTCCGGGTGGAGGAGGTCATCGCGGCCAACCTCGACGAGTTGTTCCCTGGAAAAGAAATATCGGCTAGCTACTCTTTCCAAGTTACGCGGAACGCGGACTTCGTCATAGAGGAGGACGAAGCGTCCGACTTGCTGCAAGCTATACAGGATGAGATCGAAGGTCGCTGGTTCGGCCAGAGCGTGCGCTTGGTTGTCACCGACAAAATGCCCGAAGAACTGCGCGAGTGGCTCGCTGAAAATCTTCGCTTGAAAGAGGACTCGGTCTACGCTGTGCCGGACCCGGTTGGGCTCGCGGACTTCGAAGAGTTAACGCATATCGACCGCTCGGATCTGCTCTATCCACCAGTCTCGCCCCGAGTGCCGTCGGAGCTAAGAAGTGCTCGTTCGATGACGCAGGCCATCCGTAACGGTGACATCCTGCTGTACCACCCGTACGATTCGTTCGCGCCCGTGGTGGATTTTGTTCGCGCCGCCGCCACAGACCCCGATGTCCTCGCCATAAAACAAACGCTCTACCGCGTGGGATCCAACTCCCCAATAGTCGAGGCTCTCTCCGAGGCGCGAGACGAGCTTACCCAAGTAGCGGCTCTGGTGGAACTAAAAGCCCGCTTCGACGAGGAGCCGAACATAACCTGGGCGCAGCAGTTGGAGGCGCGGGGAGTCCACGTCGCCTACGGAATCGTTGGGCTTAAGACACACGCCAAGATCTGCCTGGTCGTGCGCCGTGAAGGCTCGGGTCTGCGTCGGTACGTACACTTCGGCACCGGCAACTACAATCCCGGTACAGCTCGTATATATACGGATTTTTCGTATCTCACGGATGATCCCAAACTGTCGGAGGACGGGTCTGACCTCTTCAATTACCTCACTGGATATTCGGAGCAGGATGAATATCAGGAGTTGCTCGTCGCCCCACTAACTCTACGCGACGGGATAGCGCGGATGATCCAAGAGCAGACCGAGCGTGCGCGTGCTGGGGACAAGGTGCATATAACGTGCAAGACCAACTCCTTGACCGACCCCAAAATCATGGCGTTGCTCTACGAAGCATCTCAAGCGGGTGTGAAGATAGACTTAATCGTGCGCGGAATCTGTTGTCTGAGACCGGGCTTGAAGGACATCAGCGAGAACATCCGCGTCGTCTCCGTAGTCGGACGATTCCTGGAACACGCTCGCATCCTAGCCTTCGGAGATGAAGAGGAAGAGAGGATCTACCTCGGCTCTGCCGACCTAATGCAACGCAACCTCGACCGCCGGGTAGAAACAACGTTCCCCTTGCGCGAGGAACATCACCGCCGCAAAGTGCGCCGCCTGATGGACCTCCAACTCGCCGACACCGTAAACGCCTGGGAACTCAAACCCGACGGAAGCCACGAAGAACTAAAACCCGCCGAAGGTGAAGAGCCACTAGACAGCCAAGCCATCCTAATTCAAGAGCCCCTGTAAGACCAAGAGGCACTCTGTGAGGATGCGCTGCCGAAGTCATTCTGTTAAATTTCCGTTTCAAGCGGTTCCAAGACACAGAATGAAGAGGGGAAATGACCACGAAAGCCACTCGGTCTAGCGATACTTCCAGCAGTGACCAAGTCGAAGCGGAGTGGCAATTCGAGGCTGAAGACCTCGCGGCAGTCGAGGAGTGGCTTAAACTAAACCATTCCGGCTCGGATGTTTTCGTGGAGCCAGCAGGTGTCAGAGATGTGCGGGACACTTACTTCGACACCGAAGACTGGCGGTTCCATCGGGCTGGATACGCCTTGCGGATCCGGGAGTCCGATGGTGATTTCGAGGCTACGATGAAGTCTTTGTCCAAGAGTCTTGGTGAGGATGGTGCGCGGCTACGGCGTGAGATCTCCGAGCCTCTAAAAGATGCTGAGTCTTTGGGCCGCAAAGCATCCGGGCCGATCAACGGTCGCATACGAGTCCTAACCGGTGGTCCCAAACACCCGGAACACGCGCCGCGTCCGCTCTTCGAGGTCCGCACGCAAAGGACAGTCTACGAAATCCGATTAGCCGTTCTCCAAGATGCGAACAACGGCGAAACCGTCGTCGATGCTTCCGGGAGCATACGACCCTCCACGCCGGAAGAGAGCGCCACTCGTGTTGGTGAAGTAGTGCTAGATGCCACCGGCATCCTACTCGTAGATGAGGATAAGCCGACACTGCAACTTCGGCGCGTCGAGATAGAGACAACCGAAGACTCGTCCACCGCGCTGAAGAGCTTCGTGGATTCCATGCGCGACACATTGAAACTACGCTCCGCAACGGAGTCCAAGTACGAAGCAGGCATCCAACATGCGGGCCTTACGCCAACCCTCGCGCCGGATGTCGGTTCCACGTCCGTCAAGCGGTCGTCGACGGCGGGGGATCTCGCGTTCGCCATCCTACGAGAACAATTCGCCGAGATGCTACGTCATGAGCCCGGCGTGCGCCTCGGAGAAGACCCCGAATATCTCCACGACATGCGGGTCGCCACGCGCCGGATGCGAGCCGCCATGAAGCTGTTCCGGGATGCGCTACCAGAGCGGTGCCAATGGTTCCGGGACGAGCTGAAGGCTTTCGCGGAGGTGCTAGGCGGCGTGCGAGACCTCGACGTGCTCATAGAGGATATAGAGCGGCAGACCGCCGAAGCCGACGAAGAACGCCGCGACTCTCTGGAAAGCATCACTAAGTCGTTGGGAAAAGAACGAGACGCGGCTCGCAAGATGCTGCTCGAAACCCTCAACTCCGAACGCTACGAACGCTTCCAGGAGTACTTCGCCGCTATGCTCCGCGACGGTACGGATGGCGAAGGATATGCCTCCAAATCCGTCGCCGCTCTGAGTCGAAATGTGATCTCCAATGCCCGTGACAGATGTCTGAAGACGGCCAAACGTCTCGGGAAAGATTCGCCGCCGGGGGCGTACCACGATCTCCGCAAGCGTGGCAAGCACCTAAGGTACGCGCTCGAATTCCTCTCCAGCGTCTACGGAGCCAAGAAGACCGCCAAGCTCGTGAAACCTCTCAAAGATGCTCAGGACACTCTTGGAGATCAACAAGATTCCATTGTTGCGACGGAGCTACTACGCTTGCTGGCTGGAGGCTCCCGCAGAATCAATCGCGCAACCGTCTTCGAGATGGGCGAGTCATCGGGGCGTCGAGTCCAGAAGGCTAACGAAGCCCGCATCAAGTTCATGCAGTCTGGTGGTTTTGAGACTTTTCTGAAAGGTTCGACTTGGAAGGAATTCGATAAAGACATGCGTAGCACTATCAAGAAAGTCGGGAAGTAGGCCGAATGGAACTTTATCTGGTCCGTCATGGTGTAGCTTTCTCACGCGACGCGAGCCGGTGGCCGGACGATGACGACCGTCCGCTTACGCCGGAGGGAGAGGAACAATTTCGAGAGGTTGCGCGAGGTCTCGGTCATATAGTGCCACACGTCGACGTGGTTCTTGGAAGTCCGCTGGTGCGAGCCTGGCAGACCGCCGAGATACTAAACGAGTGCGCCCACTGGCCGGAACCGAAAGCCTTTCCAGAGCTATCGCCCGAGGTCGGCCCGCAGGATGTCCTGCAAGCTCTGGCTGCTTACGCCCGGACTGAGGCCGTCGCCGTTGTAGGTCACCGCCCCGGATTGCACGTACTCGCTTCTTATCTGCTCACTGGCGACGCCGAGGGAATGGAAATCCGGATAAAGAAAGGTGGTGCGCTCCGCATCACTTTCGATGGTCCTCCACGGGCGGGTGAAGGCTCCCTTAGATGGCTCCTGACACCGAAAGCTCTGCTTCCTCGTAATACGCAGTAGAGTCCGTCGGCGTCCTTCCGGATTTTTCAGATTGCGAGGTATCGCGGACATAGAAAAGCGCCCCGTTTTAGGGGCGCTTGGGAGAGTTTCGGTTTGGAGCTGGTGTTAGGCGGGCTGCACGCTGGTTAGGTCACCGCGTACGACGAGGCGCACATCGTAGGCTGGCGGATTGATGCAGGTCTGCAAGGAGATCTGGTCAGCGCCGGTCGGTCCCATTACCCATACGTCCGTTATGCCGACTTCCAGTATCTCGGAGACAGTGTATGTGTAGGTTGTGCCGTTGCTGTCGCTTATCGTGATCTGATCTCCGTAAGCCATGCTTGGCAGAGCGGCGAAGTCCATGAAGCTGCCAGTTCCTTCGTAACCCAAGACATGCGAGGCGATGTAGGTGTTGGATCCCGGAACCCAAGGGTAACCGCTGGTGGGCGAGTGACCAGCTCCGTTCATGAGAGTGGCATCGTCCACGCCCTCGTAGATCGGATCTCCCGCAATACC
>JBGTFQ010000218.1:0-6226 GCA_041747155.1 Rubrobacteraceae bacterium | reverse complement strand
CTCACCGACGGCAGCCTCTCCCCAGGCGAACCAGCCCCGGCCACAGCCCTGAGTTCTTCAATTACACGCTCTGTTGTGTTATCTTTATTTATGAACAATAGTAGTAACGTTACCAGTGTGTCAGCGAAAACGCAAGATCCTCGTCGGGGGATTTTCTTCGGATTTCTGGGTGTTTTAGCGTTCAGTTTTACGGTTCCCCTCACGCGTGTGGCGGTGGAGGAACTGGATCCCGCGTTCGTGGGGCTTGGTAGAGCTATCGTGGCTGCGATGCTAGCTGCGGCCCTTCTGCTCATTACGCGCCAGAAGCTTCCTGAACGGCGACACTTTCGGAGGCTAGTCATCGTGGGTTCCGGGGTTATCGTGGGCTTCCCGCTGTTCACGTCGCTAGCTCTCAAGGAGCTTCCAGCGGCGGACGCGGCGGTGATCGTGGGTATCTTGCCGGCGGCGACGGCGGTGATGGCCGTATTGAGGGCTGGCGAGCGGCCTTCGCGGTCTTTCTGGGGGGCGTGCGCGTTTGGGCTCTTAGCGGTTCTTTTGTTCGCGATCTCGCAAGGGGCGGGATTGGTGCCGGATCGGGGGCACCTGCTGGTGCTGCTCGCCGTGGTGCTGTGTTCTTTGGGCTACGCGGAGGGTGGAGCATTGGCCCAGGAGATCGGTGGGTGGCGCGTAATCTCTTGGTCGCTCGTGATCTTCGCCCCCTTCCTCGCGCCGTTCGTGGCTTGGTCGATCTTTGGGTCCGGCGGCGCCGGCCTTACCAGTGCCGGTCCCATCGCGTGGGCGTGTTTCGCGTACGTCTCGGTAGTGAGCATGTTACTAGGGTTCTTCGCCTGGTATAGAGGTCTGGCGGAAGGAGGCGTGGCGCGCGTCGGACAGGTTCAGCTCTCGCAGCCCGTTCTCACGCTCGCTTGGTCTGCGCTGCTGCTCGGAGAGCGGATCAGCCTTCTGACCGCTATGTGCGCTCTGTTAGTGCTGGGAAGCGTAGCCGTGGGCCAGAAGACTAGAGTCAAGGGCGGGTCCGGTAGCATAAAGGCCGCACCTGCAGGAAAGGATCGGAAAGAGTAGGGTAGGACCGAGTTTGTAGGTTTGCACTGGGATGACCTCGGCCCTTTTAGCCACCATATCGCACGAACAGTCGGGCGTTGGCAAGTGCTTGATAGGCTAGCCTCTGAGGTGCTTGATCAGGTCTTGAGGGCTCTTGTACTGACCTTCTGGTAGACGTTTGCTTACCTGGCTCACCACTATGCTGGGCGCGCCGTTCTGCTCTAGCTTGCCGACCAACTCCTGTTTGCCGATCGGGAAATCTATTCCCTGTAGATACTTCTCGAAGTTTTTGGGAATGTACTTTCTGAGGAAATCCATAACTCCCGCCTCTCTTTGCTCGTTTACCCGCTGATTGTAGGAGACTTTTAAGCTGGAGACGCGATCGAGCGCCGGGTCCCTCGAAACCCGTAAACTGTACTCCTGCCAGTTGAGGCTTATGAGGGTGAGGTCGCGAGAGCGGGCCAAAGCGGAGATCAGGAGGTTCGTTATTGGATTTCTGGAGTCATGCCGTATGCTGCGCTCAGACAACGACCGACCGCGAGGAGAGCAACTACGGGAGACAGAATGGAGTTTGTATTTGACGAGAGGTCGATAAACTCGCCTTTTATCGAGACGGTCTGGCGGACTCGCAGCGAACGCGCCGGTGTTTTTACTTCGGTGGCTGCCAGCAACTGGGAGATTGTGATCTCGACCGTGAACGGCGAAGCTCTGATCACCGCCCGCGGTCCAGAGACTAAAGCCTCACAGGCCGACTTCCCTGCTGACGCCGAGTTTTTTGGCATCACCTTCAAGCTTGGCGCGTTCATGCCCCATCTCCCTGTAAAAACCCTGCGGGATAGACAGGACGCGACCCTTCCAGAAGCGTCGAGCAATTCTTTCTGGTTGCGAGGCTCCGCGTGGGAAATTCCGACCTTCGAAAGCGCCGACGTGTTTGTGGAAAGGCTCATCCGGCAGGAGATACTTGTGCGGGACCCGGTAGTCGAAGCGGCAGTACAGGGACACACGTCCGACATGTCGACACGCTCCTTGCAGTACCGCTTTTTGCGTGCGACCGGACTGACCGGCAAAACGATTCAGCAGATCAAACGCGCCCGCAGTGCCGTCTCGCTGCTCGAAAGAGGTACGCCAACTTCGGACATCGCCTTTGATCTGGGCTACTTCGATCAAGCGCATCTGACAAATTCCCTGAAACGCTTTATCGGAAGAACGCCTTCACGAATAGCTAACAGCAATATTCTCGGGTAGTTTGCGTTTTTCTCCAAGGCTCTGCCATTTTGCTGCCCTATGATTGAGGTATAGAAGGCTAGCGGCAAAAGGAGACCATCGTGAGGAAAATAGTCGTCACTGAATTCATGTCACTGGACGGAGTTGTAGAAGAACCCGCCTGGACTTTCCCCTATTGGAACGATGAGATCGCGGATTTCAAAAACCAAGAGTCCTCCGCCAGCGATGCTTTACTCCTGGGACGCGTGACCTATCAGGGGTTTGCGGCGGTCTGGCCGGAGAGCGAGGACGAGGGGGCGGATTACTTCAACAACGTGCGCAAATACGTAGTCTCAAAGACTCTCGAAGAACCTCTGGAATGGAACAATTCAGAGCTGATCAAAGACAACATCGTCGAAGAAATCATCGAGATCAAGCAACAGGCTGGTAAAGATATTACGGTCCACGGCAGCCCCACGCTCGTGCAAACGCTCATGCAGCACGACCTCGTGGATCGCTATCGGCTTCTCATTTATCCGGTAGTTGCGGGCACAGGTAAGCGCTTGTTCGAAGAGAGTATTCCCGCGAACTTGAAGCTGCTGCAATCGCAGTCGTTCAACTCTGGCGTTGTAGCGCTCGTCTACAAACCAAATCGACAATAACCACCGTCATACGGACGATAACGGGTCCAGAGAAATTCCGGCATCCGAATGTGGTTTCCTCCAAATCAGCCTCGCGTTGCGGCCCGAAAAGGCTATGCGCATCCCTCCGACTCACCAAAGGAGTTGGAGGATCGTTCTAACAATTGAGGAACTATCCCTCTACTCTGACCGCTTTAGAATCATCGTCGAAAGCGGCGGCAGTTTTAGCGAGAGCGAGTACGGATGACCATGTGAGGGGATCTCCTCGGCCTCTATCGAGTCGCCATTGTTCACGCCACTTCCGCCGTAGGACTCGTCGTCGGTGTTTAGTGCTTCGACGTAGGTTCCTGCGGCTGGAACCCCGATCCGGTATCCCTCCCGAACAACTGGGGTGAAGTTGCACACGACTAACGCAGAATCTTCTTCGCGGGCGCTTGCTGGGCGGCGCAGAAAGGACGCTACGCTGTTGCCTTTGTCTCCGCCTTCGATCCACTCGAACCCCGCCGCGTCGAAATCCACTTCGTAGAGAGCAGGTGTTTCCGTGTAGAGTGCGTTTAGATCACGGACGAGGCTCTGAACTCCGGCGTGTAGCGGCCTTTCCAGCAGGTTCCAGTCGAGGCCGATGTCGTGGTTCCATTCCCGATCCTGGGCGAACTCACCGCCCATGAAGAGGATCTGCTTGCCGGGGTGAGCGTACATGAAGCCGTAGTAAGCCCGCAGGTTCGCGAGTTTCTGCCACTCATCACCGGGCATCCGGCCTATGAGCGTGCCTTTTCCGTGGACGACTTCGTCGTGGCTCAGCGGGAGGACGAAGTTTTCGTTGAAGGAGTAGACGAGCGAGAAGGTGAGCTTGTCGTGGTGGTAGGTGCGGTTTATTGGGTCTTCCTGCATGTATTCAAGAGAGTCGTGCATCCAACCCATGTTCCACTTGTAGCCGAAGCCCAGCCCACCCATCGAAGTCGGGCGGCTGACCATCGGCCACGCGGTCGATTCTTCGGCGATGGTCATGGCGCCGGCATATTCGGCGTAGACAGCCTCGTTCATGTTCCGCAGGAAGTCTATGGCTTCGAGGTTCTCGTTGCCGCCCCGTTCGTTCGGCAGCCACTCTCCTTCTTCGCGGGAGTAGTCGAGGTAGAGCATGGAGGCTACGGCGTCCACGCGCAGACCATCTACGTGGTACTCGGAGAGCCAGAAAAGGGCGTTGGCGACGAGGTAGTTGCGCACCTCCGGGCGACCGTAGTTGAAGATGAGCGTACCCCAGTCCGGGTGACGTCCCTGGCGCGGGTCGGCGTGCTCGTATAGGTGGGTGCCGTCAAAGAGTCCGAGACCGTGCGGGTCTTCCGGGAAGTGAGCCGGGACCCAGTCGATGATCACCCCGACACCGGCCCGGTGGAAGGCGTCCACAAGGTTTTTGAACTCGTCGGGGGTCCCGAATCGGCTCGTGGGCGCGTAGAGCCCGACCGGCTGGTAGCCCCAGGAGCCGTCGAACGGGTACTCCGTCGGGGGTAGCATCTCGACGTGCGTGTAGCCGAGGTCTTTTATGTACGGGACTAGCTCGTCGGCGAGTTGATCGTAGGTGTAGTAAGTGCCGTCGGGATTGCGTCGCCAGGAGCCGAGATGCAGCTCGTAGGCGGCCATTGGCGCGTCCAGAGCATTCTTGCTTGCGCGTTCATCCATCCATTCGGTATCGCCCCACTCGTAGCGGTCGGGGTCGTGGACGATGGAAGCGAGTCCGGGAAGCTTCTCGGTTCTGAAGCCGAACGGGTCAGTCTTTAGCGGGAGAAGTTCGCCGCTCGGCCCCCGAAGCTCGTACTTGTAAGATTCGCTCTCGCCGATGCCGGGGATAAAAATCTCCCAAACCCCACCGGGATGTTTGCGCATGGGATTCCGCCGTCCATCCCAGATATTGAACCCGCCAACAACCGAGACGCGGCTAGCGTTTGGAGCCCACACAGCGAAACTCACCCCGGAGACTCCCTCCACCTCTAAGACGTGGCTCCCGAGCCGCTCGTACAGCCGCCGGTGGTTGCCCTCGCCGAAGAGGTAAAGGTCGGTCTCACCAAGAACTGGCGGGAAGCGGTACGCATCATCGAACTCCGCCGTCTCGCCGCTCTCCCACGTCACCTTCAAACGGTATGGGACACGACCTTCCGTATCAACTTCGCCGGAGAAGAAGCCGTCGGGGTGAGTGTTTTCGAGTTCGCCGAGTTCGCGACCGTCTTCAGAGGTGGCGGCGACAGAGGTTGCGCCGGGGAGGAAGGCTCGGACTATTAATCCGGACGCGGTTTCGTGCATCCCGAGGTAAGAGAAGGGGTCGGGATGGTCCCCCATTACTATTGCAAGTGTTTGGGGATCATGGTTCACGACGTTTGCTCCTTTGTCTCTCCAGAGTCCAGAAGTTCCAGGATGCCCCGGATGGGGATACCGACCCAATCCGGGCGGTTGTCTAGCTCGTACCGGATCTCATACAGCGCCTTCTCCAACGTGAATAGCTCCACGAGCGCGTTGAGATGCTCGGGGTCTTCGGGATAGGAAGCGCAACCGGCGGCACCGCCTTCGTAGCCGTCGAGGAACGCGGCACGAGTGTTCCGTTCCCATTCTCGCGTCCACTCTTGCATGGCTTCGTAGTTGTCCATCCGCTCGGCGCTTACGTTCTGTAGCGCGGAGTACGCAGCGTAATTGAAGGACCGCAACATACCCGCCACGTCGCGCAAGGGCGAATGTTTCTTGCGGCGTTCGGCTAATGGTCGGGCGGGTTCTCCCTCGAAGTCTATGATCTGGAAGTCGTTGTTTGAAACGAGTACTTGACCGAGATGATAGTCCCCGTGATGCCGGGTTTTGACGGCGGCGATGTCTAGATCCGCGAACGCTTTGACGCGGGTGGAGATCTCCTTTCGCCGCTCCGCCAACTCGTCGACCGCCGGATGCAACGCCTCCGGCAGGCTGTCCCGGCTCTTCTGCAGTAGCTTGATCGTCTCTCTGGCTTCTTCCCGCACGCTTTTCGTCCACCCCTTGAACTCCTCCTTTGAGACGGGTTCGGCGGCGAAGTCCGGGTCTTCGGTCGGCGTAGCGAAGGCTTTATGCAACTCCCCGGTGCGGTAACCGAGAGCACGCATCAGGCCGAGGAAGAAGATGTCGGTTGGCTCTTCCTCCTCGCTCTCGTCGTTGTCGGGGAGCCACGGTGAAACGAGTTGATCTTCGAGGTAGATGGCGAGCCGGTCCAGCACGTAGGACCAGCCATCTCCCTGGTTTGGGACGAAGCCCTGTAGGATGCCGAGCGTGGTCGGTTCGGTTCCCCGGCCATGGTATTCGACGGCTCCGGCGAGCGGCGGCGTGTTCTT
>JBGTFQ010000217.1:0-10725 GCA_041747155.1 Rubrobacteraceae bacterium | reverse complement strand
GGCCCGAAACATACCGCCTTTTCCATTATCTTCAATGTCTAAACCACAATGTACAGGACAAACTCAAGCCAAAAACACCGCATATGCGGGAAAAACGATGTATCTTTCTCGACGCAAAAACTTAATATAAGTTAACAATTTGAGGCTTGTGGATGGTTTCGCCTTCGCGTTTGCCCGGTGGGTTAGACTCGGTAGGTGAGAGAGTTGGAGCATCGTCTGGAGGAGGAGCGGGCTAAGGTCGAGGCAGAGTATAGGCGGATTCTTGCGTCTAGTGTCAAGTTCGAAAAGCATATCCGCAACCGTTGGCGGGAGAAGAATCGGGAGAAGAACCGGCGTATAGCGCAGTTGGAGCGAAGGGTCGTGAAGTTGGAGAATATGCTCGGACGACAAGTTGACAATCGAGAGGAGCAGGTTTTGGATCGGGATTCGAAGGAACGGAAATTGGTGGCGTTGATGATAAACGACCTCGGGATGTCCGATATCGAGGAGACGGACATGGTTCGCATGAACGAGGAGGTGAGCGCGTTGCAGGAGGATGAGTTGAACGGAATGCTCGCGTCGCGCCTCGGTTTAGAAGCTTCTGTTGATGAAGCCACGTTGGAAGAAAAATTAGCATTCGTGGACGAGCCGGAAAGGATCTCCGCTTCCGGTCCGGATGGTTTCACCGGAGCGCCGGACATGAGCCACGAAGCCCGTCCTGAAGAGAGAAAATAGGGGATTGAAAGTTCTGGGTTAGGAGTCGAGTTTGGGGGCGGAGATCTCCGCTCTCAATTCGTCGGACTCGGTGGCGAGTTCGGCGAGGGTGTCGCGGGCTTCGGTCATGCGAGTGTGTTCGGTTCGGACGAACCGTGTGTAGGGCGCGATGGCCTCGCGCATCCGCTCGACGGAACCGTTCAGCTCCGAGTCGAACTGACGGCTTACGGCTTCCGAAAGCTTGGCTCGAAGGTTATCCGTCTTCTCGCGGAACTCTTCGCGAGCCTTGCGGCGGCGGTTCGGCAGGATAAAGAGGCCGAAGCCCGCGATGATCCCCGCCGCGATAATCCCCGTAGCATCTAAGAACCGGGTGCCGGCGAGTACCACTACCACGGTACCCACGCCGACCGCGCCGATGCCTGTAGCGGCAGTCTGGGCTACGGCGCTTTGGATCGCGAACGATAAGTTCTTGGCTTCGGCTTCGCGGTCATAGTTTCGAACGACTTCGGTGGCGTTCTTGCCAACGGAGTTTAGGATTCGGCTCCGGTTGTACTCGAAGTTGTCTCCTACGGCCCCGATCATGCGCTCGTCGTGCTCGGTCTGGCGGCGGCGATTGACGTACTCCACGACCGACCGCCATTGCTTCAGATTGCGGTCCACGAGCCAGTCGATCAGGGAGTCCACCTTTTCGTTTATGAGCGACTCCGTATCCCCGACAACCTCTTCCTCGAACCGCCGCTGGACTTTGTCGCGCTGCATCAACTCCCGGAAGTTGCCGAGTCGCACGTTGTCCTCGAACCACGTATCTCCGCGCTCGCTCATCTTTAGGATGATGTTGTCTATCTCCGATAGCCGCGCCTCGAAGTCTCGCCGCATGTCCTCCACGAACAGCGTTAGCTGGGCTTCCACGTTCTCTGCAGTTTTGAAATCTTCGGCGAGAAGCTCCATGCGGTCGTTCACTGTTCCCCGGTAGCGCCGGGATAACTCTTCAACCATCCCGAGCGGGCTTTCGAGTTTCAAGCGGACTCGGCCTTCTTCGTCCAGCAGTCCGAAGACGTATTCCTCCAGTTTGTCGAAGCCGCTCGCCGAAAGGAGAGCTTTGCGCTCCATATCGCTAGAGGCGGCCTTCGCTTTCGCCGCTAGTAGGGCCGAGACGAAGAAGATAGGGGGTGTAAGGTCCAGCATCGAGCGGATGCCCTCTTGGACGAAAGCACGGATCTTCTCGGTACTCTCCTCGTCTCGAATGAGGTCAACCTTATTGACGACTATCAGAATCTTCTTGCCCCAGTCTCGGATCAGCTCTAGGTATCCGCGCTCGCTCTCCGATAGAGGCCGATCCGCCGACGTGATGAAGAGCACGAGATCGCTCCTCGGAACGAATCCCCGACTTAGCTCTTCGTGCTCGCGAATAATGGCGTTGGTGCCCGGCGTGTCCACGATAGAGACTTCGCGCAGAAAATCGTTCGGATAGAACTTTTCGAGGACGCTCGCCCGCTGACCGCGCTCCGTGCGAGATTCCCCGTAACGCAGGACCGTGATCCGATCCGTCGTCGGCGTAACGCCCTCTTCGGTTACCTCGGAGCCAAGAAGCGCGTTGATAAAAGCACTCTTCCCCGAGTTGAACTCCCCGACGATAACGAGCATAAACATCTCTTCGAGATCCGCTAAGGCTCGTCCTGCAAGCTCAACGTCCTCATGCGGACCACCGAAGCCCTCCAGAAAATTCACGAGCCGCTGTAACAGCGACCGTTCGCGCTCTGCTATACCCTGGCGTTGCTCGTCAAGAATCCTCATTCGGACACACTACACGGTATAGACCAATTACGCCAACAGACACGATGCCCTAATACATTCAAGCGAGTGGTAGCTTGGCTGTTTCGGGACTCGCCGGGAGCATCGCGTTCGGCGTCAGAGTTTGGATGTCGTCTCTTAGGCTGACGATGGTTTCTAGAATTTTGGCGAAAAAGACCTCTGACTTATGAGCGCGGACTAACTCGGAGTCCACGAATTCACGATAGGGGAGTAGGGCGGCTCGCATCCGGTCGACCGCGTTGCTCAGCTCCGCGTCGAACTGCTGGCGGGTGACTTCGCAGAGTTGTTGGTGGAGTAGGTTAGTCTGGGCGCGAGAATTTTTGCGTGCTATGCGGCGGCTCTTCGGGACAAAATGAGGACGGCTATCACACCGGACATGCCTAGAATGTCCGACTTGTTGACCAAGAAGACGGTCTTCTTGAAGTACATATTCGACGCAGAAGATGATTTACTTTATTTGAGAAACGAATGCTCAGCGCTGAGAAAAGGAAGATTTTGAAGATATTCGGTAAACGCGGCACTGTGGTGCTGGCTTTCGTTCTGTTGGTAGCTTTCTGGAGCTCGGCTTTCGCTGTAGTGAAAGTTGGGCTCGATTACGCGCCGCCGCTGCTGTTTGCGGGCTTGCGTTCGATGTTGGGCGGTGCGGCGATAACGGTCGTGGCTCTAGTCTGGGGTGGCGAGCCGCACTTCCGGCGCGACTGGCCGATACTCGTTCTGCTTGGAACGTTCAATGTGGTTCTGTTTATCGGGTTTCAAACGTTTACGCTACTAAACCTGCCTAGTGGAACGTCTGCGGTCGTGATCTACCTGCAACCAATTTTGGTTGGCTTCCTGGCGTGGATGATCCTGGGCGAATCCCTGACAACTACGAAGGTGGTGGGCTTGCTTCTGGGATTCGCGGGTATCGTAGCGGTTAGCTCCGACGGTTTGACGGATGGCGCTGTACCCTTGACCGGTCTATCTTTTGGAATCGCATCAGCCCTCTCCTGGGCTCTTGGCACAGTGTTTTTTAAGAAGTATCAGGCGAGGATCTCGACCCTCTGGGCCGTCGGTGTTCCGTTCCTGGCGGGTGGCGCGGTGCTAACGGCGCTGGGTCTAACCGTCGAACCGTGGTCGGATATATCCTGGACGAACGAGTTCATATCGAGCCTGCTGTACTCAGGGCTGGTTGGTACT
The DNA here is from genome assembly GCA_041747155.1 of Rubrobacteraceae bacterium. Classification (GTDB taxonomy): domain Bacteria; phylum Actinomycetota; class Rubrobacteria; order Rubrobacterales; family Rubrobacteraceae; genus JACDDK01. Next base: position 7,044 of record JBGTFQ010000217.1, on the reverse strand, counting down.
GGATTCGCCTGGTTGCTCTTCTTGGGACTCGTGCGGGCGGGGGAGGCGAGCCGCGTCGCCTCGTATATCTTCTTCGTGCCGATCGCCGCAGTGGTCGTAGGAGCCATGTTCCTTAGAGAGAGCGTTGGGTTGTCACTCCTTATCGGCGGGGCACTGGTCGTCTGTGGCATCTACCTGGCCAACCGCGAGCCCAAAGATAAGAAGACTGCCGCTTGACGCTCTGCCACTGATGCGGCATATTCACTAGTGGAGAGAGCCTGGAAGGAGAGACTATGACCCGCCCGCCTGTACCACCGTTCACCGAGGAGACAGCTCGCGAGAAGGTCCAGAAAGCTCAGGACGCCTGGAATACCTGCGATCCCGAGAAAGTAGCTGGAGCGTACACCGAGGATTCCAAGTGGCGCAACCGGGACGAGTTCTTTGAGGGGCGAGAGGCGATAATAGAGTTCCTGACGCAAAAATGGAAGCGGGAGCGGGATTACCGCCTAATGAAAGAGCTTTGGGCTTTCTCCGGGAACCACATCTCCGTGCGCTTCGAGTATGAGAGCCGCGACGCGAACGGACAGTGGTGGCGCAGCCACGGCAACGAACACTTGGAGTTCGACGACGAAGGCTACATGCGCCGCCGCGATGCGAGCATCAACGACTACGAGATAGAGGAATCCGAGCGTAGAGTCTTTTAGGGTCTCTGCTAGACTTCGGGTTTCAATCTAGGGAGAGGAGCTTTGATGATAGACCATCTAGTTTTGTTCGCCGTGCGGGACGATGTTGCTTCGGAGGATGTCGAGGACCTCGTGTCGTCGGCTCGCGCTCTTGGGCAATCGGTATCCAGTGTCGTGGAACTCACCGTCGGAGAGGACTTCGCCGGACGGGGCGGCGGTTACACGCACGGTCTCTTTGCCCGTTTCGAAGACCGCGATGGCCTGACGGAGTATCTTAAGCACCCTGATCATTTAGCCGTCGTGGAGAAGCTGGACGAACGAACCACTGGTCGTCTAGTCGTCGATTACGAGGTCTAAAACCGCGGTGGAACGGACCTACAAGAGCATTACGGTAAGCGAGTTAAAGAGCCGATTGGATGCGGGAGAGAGTCCGATGCTGCTCGATGTGCGTGAGCCGTGGGAGTACGAGGCGGCACGTATCGAGGGTTCCACACTTGTGCCGATGCGGGAGATAGAGACGAGGTTCGGAGAGTTGGATCCGAGTGCGGAGACCGTCGTGATCTGCCACCACGGAACTCGCAGTGCCTTTATCACTCAACTCCTGGACCGCGCCGGATTCGACAACGTACTCAACCTCGAAGGCGGCGTGGATGCCTACTCTCAAGTAGATGCGACCTTGCCGAGATATTAGAGCTAGTCAGCGAATTCCAGCTCCTGAAGTGCGGCGACTGTAAAGATGCTGACCCACTGGGAGCGATCCGCTACGTTTTGGATAACTAGGAAGAACCTTTCACCCTGACCACGTCGTTCGCTGATTTGCCCGAGTCCAGACTTACCGAGCAACGAACGAAGGAGTTGTCGGGTTCTTCAAGTGAAGGAGTTTTCTTGGTTGTCTTCGCCGGGGCGAATTTTTTGGAGAAAGTGCTCCCGTCCAATGCGACGCGGGCGTCGAGATCGAAGTAGAGGCTCGGCGAACCGTCACGACCTTCGAGGATGCGACACAGAGGCGGTGTCGAGACACCCTTCGCCCAGCTTCCGCTCACCAAGACATTCTCCCCTCGCCATTCGGCGCTCTCTACGTCTATGGCCGAGGAACTAGCCTCCCCTTCGCCGCAAGAGAACAAAAACAACGCTAATGCGCTCAGCAGGCCCGGTTTCCAAGTACTCTGCGTCAGCCGGCTGCTTTTGTCCATGCTGTATAGACTATCTCGCGGCGCGTATTTTGTCTTCGATCCGCCCGTAGACTTCGGCAGCGAGTCCTCGTGGCGAAGCGGAGCGTTGTTGTAAAAGGGCGGCTACTTCTTTCTCGGTGGATTCGCCCGACACCTCGAAGGTAAGTACGACTGGGGCGGTGTCTTCGAGGCCGAGTTCCTCTTCCACCGTGCGTCGGACTTCTTCGAGCGGTTTCTCTGTGGTCTGGGCGAGGTCTTGGATCAGGATTTCCGGGTCTAGCTCCTGGCAGATCTCAATATCCCCGTTTATGCGTCGCTCCCACCACCATTCGGCCTCGACACCGCTGAAGTTGCGATTTATCAGGTCCGTGGCGGGTTCGGCGAGCAATTGGTTCAGCTTCTGAGACATGGAGCGTTTATACCAGGAGACGACACCTCTGGCATTCCACTCGACTACAATGTGTGTCAGGGAACGACGGGAGAGGTGCTAATGCTGCTGGTACGGGATTCGATGACCCGCGAAATCGTGACGGTTGGACTGAAGACTACCGCCGCTGAGGCGTTGAAACTGTGTCGCGAGCGTGGCGTTCGGCATCTGCCGGTGATGGAAGACGACGAGCTTGTGGGGATGGTCTCGGATCGCGACCTGCGCTCCGCTACTCCGGCGTTCGGCGACCTGGCACGAGCGGCTGCCCTACAGAAGATAATCGTGTCGGACGTGATGACCTCTGATGTCGTAACGATCCGGTCGGACGACCCGATAGAGATGGCGGCGAACTTGATGCGCGAGCGCAGTATCGGTGGGCTGCCCGTGGTCAATGGCTCCAGGCTTGTCGGCATAGTGACTTCCTCGGATGTCATGCAAGCTCTCGTTTTACTCCTCGGGGCGCATGAGCCGGGTAGTAGGCTTGAAATATCCCTGCCGGAGCACGTTGGAAGTCTCGCCGAAGTCGCGGGTGTTTTTCGAGATGCGGGCGTAAGCGTAGTGAGCGTTGTGAGCGGGCCTGCTTCCGGGCGGGATGGGCGCGTGGCCGTGTTTCGGGGGAATACCATAGATCCCGGTCCCGTCATGCAGCGTCTCGAAGAGGCGGGATTCACCGTTTATGGACAGCCGTCCGAGTGAGCGGCAAGGCAATACTAGTCCACGATAGAGAGCTCGAAAAGTATGGGTTTGGGCCGGACCATCCTTTCAATCCCCTCCGAATCCGTATGACGCTCGAACTCTGCGAAGCTGCCGGGCTCCTAGACGGATACGATCTTACATTTGCCGAATCGGCGGCTGAGTCGGATCTCCTCACGGTCCACTCTCTAAATTACGTACGAAGGGTTCAGCAAGCCGGACTCGGCGAAGGCGAGCCGGAAGACCTCCTTCACTACGGTGTTGGCACGCCGGACAATCCAGCCGTCTTTGGCGTACACGAAGCGGGATCCAAGATCTGCGGTGCGGTGCTCGGAGCTTGCAGAATGGTGATGTCGGGAGCCTCAGACCACGCAATGTGCATAAGTGGCGGGCTGCATCACGCTCTCCGCTCCAAGGCCAGCGGCTTCTGCTTCTACAACGACGCAGGCGTAGCCATTGCCCGACTTAAAGAAGAACATCCCGACATAAGAATCGCCTACATAGACACTGACGCGCACCACGGAGACGGCGTTCAGTGGATGTTCTACGATGACCCGGAGGTTTTGACCATCTCCATGCACGAGTCGGGGCGATACCTGTTTCCAGGGACGGGCGGCGTGGAGGAGTTTGGGCGAGGCGCCGCCGCAGGCTACTCGGTGAACGTACCGTTGGAGCCCTTCACCGGGGATTCTTCGTGGTTGGAGTGTTTCGAGGCGGTTGTACCGGTCGCGTTGCGAGCTTTCGGGCCGGACATAATTATTTCGCAGAACGGGTGCGACGGCCATCGGCTCGACCCCCTGACGCATCTAGCGGCTACGACACGGCTGTATGAAGAACTTCCGCGTCGAGTACATGATCTAGCACACGAGCTTTGCGATGGTCGGTGGGTTGCTACGGGCGGCGGAGGATACGACATCTGGCGCGTTGTGCCTCGGGCGTGGACGGCTTTGTGGGCCGTTGTATCGCATCAAGAGCTGCCGGAGAAAGTGCCGGACTCCTGGATACAGAGCCGCCAAGCTGGGAGTCCGGTGGAGTTGCCGCGATTCATGCGCGATGATCCCGCAGACTATCCTGAGGGGCCACGCGCCGGGGAGATATCTAGTCGGAATCGTCGAACGGTCGAAGCCGTGGAGCGTCACGCGCTGTCTCGAATATATGCGGATCAAGGCTTCGTCTCGACTTGACTTAACGCGCTCTAAAGGAATTAAGCCGCTGTGCCAATAATGGGGTGCCAGGTGGAGCGTTAGCTATTCTGGATCGAGCGCATTTGAAAACGAAGGATTTAAGAAACCTTTACGGCAGCTCAAAACGTATCGGGAATACTTGAGGAGACCGGACTTCCACCAAACAGCCTCACACTCGAAGTTACCGAGAGTGTCGTTATGGACGACGCGCCAATTACGACGGCAATAATGGCCGAGCTGAAAGCTCTTGAGGTGAAACTCTCTATAGACGATTTCGGAACCGGATACTCTTCGTTCTCGTACCTCAAACGCTTCCCGGCGGATTACTTGAAGATAGACTGCTCTCCTGTGGACAGCATCGGGCGAGACGCGGAGAGCGCGGCCATAGTCTCGTCGATGGTGAACCTCGCGTAAGATCTCGGCATGAAGGCCGTCGCGGAGGGCATAGAGACCGCGGATCAACTCGAACGCTTGAAAATTATGGGCCGCGAGTTAGGTCAGGGCTACCGTTTCGCCCGTCCCTTGACTCCCGAGGACATCATCGAAATGCTCTCTTCGAGTACTCAATTTGTGTAGCTGTCAACCCTTCAACAGCAGCATATGGTGTGGTAGCCTAACGGCTGTGAAAGAAAAGTTAGATACATCAATCCGCATGGTTTCATCTAGCACGGCCTCACCGGGTATCACGCGTCCGGAGACCGCGCCAGATGTGACAACTCGTGACGAGGACTCTATGGAGCCGCCTTATAAGGTCATCCTTCACAACGACGACTTTACACCCATGGAGCACGTTATAGCGACGCTTCGTAAAGTCATACCGCGGATGTCGATGAAGCAGGCCGCTGAGATCATGCTGGAGGCTCACAAAAACGGCAAGGCTGTCGTTATCAAGTGCCACAAGGAACTTGCCGAACTCTACGAGGAAAGCCTACGTAATGAGGGGCTCGTCGCCACTATAGAACCCGACTGATGAGACTCCACAGCTAGCGAACATAGCCGATCAAACACCTCTTGACCGATACATACGCATCGCCGGATAATTTCTCTACAATACGTCACGCAAGCATGTCGAATCGTTTGCGTCAGGGGGCGCGAGGTGAAGCATAAGATAACTCGCAGAGATTTCATCAAAGTCGCGGGGGCCGGGGCCGCCGGGACAGCTCTACTCGGTACTTCGACCGGGGGATTGGGATGCAGTTACGTTCCGGGAGGTAGTGGCATGAATGTGATATTGGTTGTCTTGGACAGCGTTCGACCGGACCATATCGGAGCTTACGGCAACGATTGGATCCAGACTCCTAGCCTCGATGCGCTTGCTCGCGAGAGCCTGTCATTCGACCGTGCTTACCCGGAATGCATACCCACCATCTCAAGCCGACGGTCTCTGCATACCGGCGTAAGAAACTGGCCTTTCAGAGACTGGGATCCCTTGAAGAGCGACATCTTCGAGATGCCCGGATGGCAGCCCATAAGCGAAGACCAGACGACGCTGGCGGAGATACTCGCCGACGAAGGCTACAGTACCATGTTCGTCTCGGACGTCCCGCACCAGATCAAACCGTCATACAACATGCACCGGGGCTTCAGGGCATTCGACTTTGTCCGCGGCCAGGAGAGAGATTTCCATCAGCCGCTCTCCGTGATAGATCAAGACGAGTTGGAAGATGCTCTGAAGGGTGACGGGATCAAGCAGGAAGAGACGGACATAGTGCGCCAGCACTTCGCCAACACCCGTGGGCGCGAAAGCGAAGAGGATTGGTTCGCGCCCCGGGTATTCTCAAAGGCCATGGAATTTATGGAGGACGCTGCCGGCTCCGAAGACCCTTTCTTCCTTATGATCGACGCTTACGATCCTCACGAGCCCTGGGACCCGCCGGAGGAGTACATCTCTCTCTACGACGACGCAGGTGCTGGACCGAACCTCATGTCTTCGAGCAGCGGTCGGGCCTTCTTGCTGGGTAAGAAGAAAGTTCAGCGGATGCACGACATGTATTCCGCCATGCTGACGATGTCGGATCGCTGGCTGGGACGCTTTCTGGATAAATTTCACGAGCTAAAGCTCTCGGAGAACACGATGCTGGTGCTCGTTTCGGATCACGGCCACGCGTTCGGGGAACACGGTTTCCAGGGCAAAGAACCGGAAGCTCTCTATCCCGAACTCACCGATATCGTCTTCATGATCCGTCACCCCGAAGGCAAGAAAGCCGGTGAGACCAGCGACTACTTCGCCTCTACTCACGACGTGCCGCAGACGATCCTCGGGGCGCTTGGGATCGAACCTCTGGATGTCATGGACGGCCAGAACCTGTACGGACTATTCGACGACGACGGGCCGGATCGGCGCGATCACTTCACTCTAGGCTACGACGACTACATCTTCGTCAGAGACGACGACTACGCGATGATCACACGGAGCGACGGGTCTTGGGTAAAGCTCTTCGACCTTCAGAGAGATCCCGACTACAAGAACAACATAGCCCGTCAGAAACGCGACGTGGCCGTCAGAATGTTCAAAGAGTACGTGCTCAAGGACGCTGGCGGCCCCTTGCCGAAGTACTAACTGCTCAACAGCGGCGGCGCTTTAGCCGCCGATCTGGCTCATGGTGCGGTTGCGCGACTCTTCCGGTAGTGTGAGGCCGGCTGCGGGCTTTAGTCCAGCGGTACGCCACAATACCTCGTGAATAGCGGGTATCGGGTCTTCGGAGCGTATGGCGTCTTTTACCGGCACGTCGAGGTCCGTTAGGAGGCACGGGTGGATCTTGCCGTCCGCCGTAAGACGTAACCGTGAGCACCTCGCGCAGAATGGCTCGGAGACCGGCGTTATAACTCCAAAAGTACCCGGTGCTCCGTCGAATTTGAATTCGTCGGCGGGGGCTGCGGGGTCGTCTTTCTCTACTGGCTTCAGA
>JBGTFQ010000216.1:0-13004 GCA_041747155.1 Rubrobacteraceae bacterium | reverse complement strand
CGGATATTCACCAGACGACACCTCCGAACCCGCGCGCAGACAGTGGAAGAGTCAGGATTGCCCCTTCGCGGGGAGCACCTGCATCAAACGCATAAACCTACCAGGTAGCGGCTGGGTAGTCTCCGGCGCTTGCAGTGTGGCGAATAGAAGCAAAAGAGCCGACATGGAAGAGGTGATCATCCGCCCGCAGCGTCTCTACGCGGGAGACTATACATCTCTGAAAGCCTGCGCTCGCGACGCGATACAGAGCACTGCGCCAATCTTTCTGGCCCACGAGTTCTCGAAGCTCAAGAGGACTAACAATGTACCCGAAGACTATATCGTCCTTCTGGGGAAGAACTCGGGGGGTGAAATCACTCTTAGAAACACCGCAGCTCAGTTGAGCATCGATTGGATTGCAGCCTACGTGGCCTCTGGAGAATTGGACGCGATGGTACCTTGCGAGGTGCAGAGTATCGACACAACGGGTTCCTACCGCGAAACTTGGCAAGCGTACTCCAAAGAACAACCAGTCATACCCAACTCCAGCCACGGCATGAACTGGGCCAATGTGTGGAAGCGACTGATACCGCAGCTAATGCTCAAAGGCGCGGTCGCGCCGACCTCCACTCTCTGCAAACAAGGGCTATACTTCGTTCTGCCCGACCGCGTGTACATTCAATTCGAGAAGCTGATTGGCAAAGTTCCACAGGTTAGCAATCCAGGTCCAGGTGTACTCACCGTAATGACCTACGGTCTAGGACCAGAGGTGGCCGCCGGTAACATTCGTCCCCTGGCGCAACGTCGCGCCATAAGAACCCAGATCACGGACTTCGCCGAAGCTTTCGCCTCCGGCAGAGAACTCTTCCCCCTGGGCGCGGAACTGGACTATAAGGTCGACAAAGCTCTGAATCGTCTATAAGTGAAACGCAAGACGGCCCGACTGTTCTTATTGGGAACGACTCCCGACAGGGGCTATTTTTCGACGGTTTTTGGTGTTACAAGCAGGGTGCTGCGTGGCGTGCTGAGAACGGGTGTCAGGTAGCTCAAATGTAGCGTGATTCAGGTCACGAAATTCTTTTATAGAGCGGGTTTTGGGGGATTTTAGGAAAAGTTATTGGTCGTGATACGTTTACGTTGTGAGGGTGTTGGGGCTGTGATTTAATAGGCGTGCTGTAGCAAAGTATTTACATAAGCGAACGGCAGGGATTAGATGTTAAAGATTGAAGGTTTGCGAGCGGAGATCGAGGGTCAGGAGATCCTGAAGGGTCTGGACCTCGAAGTAAACAAAGGTGAGATCCATGCGATCATGGGTCCCAACGGTTCGGGTAAGAGCACTCTATCGAACGTGCTGATGGGCCATCCGCGGTACGAAGTTACCGGCGGCAGCATTACGTTCATGGATCAGGACATCTTCGAGCTCGAAGCCGATGAGCGAGCGCAACTCGGTATGTTCCTCGCGTTTCAGTATCCGAGTGAGGTTCCCGGCGTTTCCGTAGCGAACTTCCTGCGGACGGCGGTCAACTCCGTGCGGGAGGAAGATCTTCCCATAATGGAGATGTACAAGCTGCTGCAAGAGAAGATGAAGGTCATGCAGATGGACCCCAAGTTCGCCGAGCGGTATCTCAACGAAGGATTCTCCGGCGGCGAGAAGAAGCGCAATGAGATCCTCCAGATGCTCATGCTGGAGCCGAAGCTCGCCATCATGGACGAGACCGACTCCGGGCTGGATATCGACGCTTTGCAGGTTGTTAGTAAGGGTGTCAACGAGCTGCGCGGGCCAGACTTCAGCGCGATCGTTATCACGCACTACAACCGGATACTGCGGTACATTGAGCCGGATCACATCCACGTAATGCTCGAAGGCCGCATCGTGACGAGCGGCGGCAAGGATTTGGCACTGGAGCTAGAGGACAAGGGCTACGATTGGGTGCGCCAGGAATTCGGCGCCGGAACGCAGAGCTAGGGAAGGGATAGGATATGCCGGAAGACAAGACGATTCAGGAGCTTGGGCTAGACGAGTACAAGTACGGCTTCCACGACCCGGAGGAGTACTTCTTCAAGACGCCTCGCAAGGGTGTCGACGCGGAGATCGTCGCCATGATCTCCAAGCACAAGAACGAGCCGGAGTGGATGCTTGAATACCGCCTGAAGGCGCTGGAGTCGTTCTTCGCCAAGCCGACCCCGCAGTGGGGTGGCGACCTCTCGGAGTTGGACTTCGATGAGATCTACTACTACATCCGTCCGATGGAGAACCAGGGCCGCACCTGGGATGATGTGCCGGACGACATCAAGAACACGTTCGAGAAACTGGGCATCCCGCAGGCCGAGCGCGATACGCTCGCGGGCGTCGGGGCGCAGTACGAGTCCGAGGTCGTCTACCACTCGCTGAAGGAAGAGTGGGAGAAGGCCGGCGTCATCTTCATGGACATGGACGGTGGGCTGCGCGAGCACGAAGATGTCGTCAAAGAATACTTCGGGACTATCATCCCTTACGACGACAACAAGTTCTCCGCGCTCAACTCGGCTGTCTGGTCGGGCGGGTCGTTCGTGTACGTTCCGCCGGGGGTTCACATCGACATCCCGCTGCAGGCGTACTTCCGCATAAACGCGGAGAACATGGGCCAGTTCGAGCGGACGCTTATCATCGCCGATGAAGGCTCTTCGGTCCATTACATCGAGGGTTGCACGGCCCCGACGTACACCGCCAACTCGCTGCACTCGGCGGTCGTGGAGCTTATAGCCAAGCCGGGCGCTCGCATCCGGTACTCGACCATCCAGAACTGGTCGCACAACACATACAATCTCGTTACCAAGCGAGCCGTGGCCGAAGAGAACGCTACTGTAGAGTGGGTTGATGGGAACCTCGGGTCCAAGCTTACGATGAAGTACCCGGCGGTCTACCTGACGGGCGAAGGCGCGCGAGGTGAGATCCTCTCGGTCGCCTACGCTGGTGACGGACAGCATCAGGACGCGGGCGGCAAGGTCGTACACGCGGCCCCGAACACTTCTTCGCTCATCACCTCCAAGTCCATCTCCAAGGGGACCGGGCGTTCGACGTATCGTGGGTTGCTGAAGGTGCACGAGGGCGCGGTCAACTCCAAGAGCCGCGTCGAGTGTGACGCACTGTTGCTGGACGAGCAGGCCCGGACGGACACGTACCCGTACATCGAGATCGAAGAGAAGAAGGTCAACACCGAGCACGAGGCCACGGTCTCCAAGGTCGGCGAGGATCAGCTCTTCTATCTCATGAGCCGCGGACTCTCGGAGGAAGAAGCTATCGCGATGGTCGTCAACGGCTTCATCGAGCCGATAGCCAAGGAGCTTCCGCTCGAGTACGCCATCGAGCTAAACCGCCTGATCCAACTGGAGATGGAAGGCTCGGTCGGTTAAGCTCGGCAGGTTAGTAGTATCGAAGCAATTTCGCTGGGGCGGGCTCTCCCGAGAGTCCGCCCCGTTTGTACGAAGGAGTAAGAGATGAGCGTTTTCCCAACCAAGATCCTGCTGGCGATAGATGGCTCCGAAAGCGCCGAAGCCGCAGCCAAAGCGGCGTCCGAGCTGGCTCAGAAAACGGACTCAGAGTTGCACGTGATGCACGTGGACATCGACGTACCCAACTTTATGGCCGACGTAGAGATAGACCCTGACCGCATCAGCCAAGCAGCGCGAGACCTGGTCCAAGCACAAGTGCGGCGGATAGAGGACGCTGGTGGCTTTGTCACCGAGTCTCACCTCCGGGCGGGCAACGAGGCCGAGGAGATTGTCATCCTGAGCGAGAGCCAGAACGTGGGTCTCGTCGTCATCGGCAGTCGTGGACAGAGCAACTGGAAGCGCGCCGTAATGGGCAACGTTGCCGAAGATGTTGTGCGCCACGCTCATTGTCCCGTGATGGTCGTTCGCGAGGAAGAGCCCCGCGTCTAGAGGCAGAATCGCACGGATTTAGATCAGTAGCAACATTCAGAAAGGTTTTATATGAGCGCGAACGGCGTGCCGGAAATTCTAAAAAGTAAGGGAATGAGTCAAGAGACGGTGAAAGCTCTGTCCTCGCTAAAGAATGAGCCGGGGTGGCTGACGGAGAAACGCCTCCACGCTTGGGAAGCCTTCGAGCGGTTACCGATGCCAAGTCTGCGCGATGAGGCGTGGCGTTACACGGACATCTCCGACGTGCGAATAGAGGACTTCCTCCCCTACGCCGCAAGCCCGGATGCCGCTAGTGAGAGTGACCTCCCCGAAGCGGTAAAAAACCTGATCGACGAGGGCGAAGAGAACTCCGCGTTGCTCGTGCAGCACAACTCAGAGACGGCTTTCAGCCGTGTAGATGAGGAACTTTCGAGCAAGGGCGTCATCTTCACGGACCTGCACACCGCGCTCTCCGAGCACGAAGACCTTGTGAAGGACAAGCTTTTCGGGCTAGTGCCGGAGAACTACGACAAGTTCGCGGCGTTGTCGGCGGCGGCTTTCGCGGGTGGTTCGTTCTTGTACGTACCTCGCGGTGTGGATATTGAGGTGCCGATCCAGAGTTACCGGTGGCTGGATGTGGTTGGCTCCATAATGCCTCGCACGCTGGTGATCGTGGAGGAAGGCTCCTCCGTTACCTACATCGACGAGTACGCCTCAGCCGATGCCGAAGACCCGGCGTTCTCCAACGGCGCGGTCGAGTTGTACGTTGGCGAAGGTTCGACGCTGCGCTACGTTTCTCTGCAGAACTGGGAGCGAAACGTGCTGCACTTCAACACCATCCGCAGCGAGACCGGCAAGGATGCGACGATGAAGAGCCTCGTAGTCTCTTTCGGGGCGCAGCTTTCGCGCACCAACGTGGAGGCTGGCCTGACGGCCACCGGCAGCGATTCGGAGATGCTCGGAATTTACTTCGCGGACCAGAACCAGGTTCTTGATCATCACACTCTGCAGGATCACATCTCCGCCAACGCACACTCGGATCTCTTGTACAAGGGCGCGTTGCGCGATGAGTCGCTCGCGGTGTTCTCTGGTCTGATCCGGGTGGAGCCGGGGGCGCAGAAGACGGACGCTTACCAGACGAACCGGAACCTTATTCTGGGGACGGATGATGCCTTCGCGGTCTCGTTGCCGAACCTGGAGATCATGGCGGACGACGTAAAATGCTCGCACGGCTCCACGACGGGCCAGGTGGACGAGACGGAGTTGTTCTATCTCATGAGCCGCGGCATCCCGCGCCGCGAAGCTGAGAAACTCGTCGTCTTCGGGTTCTTTGGGGAGATCACGAGTAGGGTTCCGTTGAAGGGTCTGAAGGAGAAGCTAGACCGGGCTATAGAGGGGAAGATCGGGCTGGGCTTCGAGAGCCGGGTCTCCTAAACAATGCCCGAGTTCCACAAACTTGGCCCAACGAGTGAGTTGGGATCCGGCGAGACGAAACAGTATGAAGTCGAGGGCCGCTACGTGGCTCTGTGCAACGTGGGCGGGGAATTTCTCGCTCTTGAAGATGTCTGTACGCACGCCTTCGCGCACCTCACCGAAGGTGGTTTGGAAGGGGATCTCATCCGGTGTCCCCTGCACGGCGCGACCTTCGATACCAAGACCGGCCAACCCAAGAGCCTGCCAGCCGTCAAGCCCGTCCCGACGCACGAAGTAAAGATCGAAGACGGACAAGTCTACGTCGCCCTGAACGAGAAAAAAGTAAAAGTGCGCGGCTACCGCCGGTAGCGTACTCTAGCTGGATGGAGAAATTTTGAGCAACAAGCGTATCCAACGGCTGGCTCTCATAGCGATTGCACTGGTTGTGGTCACCGTAGCGGGCTACCTCAATATCGACCTGGAGGGCGGAGGCAGCCAGCAGTCCGGTTCCGGTGGTGGTGAGAGTCCGAACGCGGATTCCGCTCGGGCGGCGTTGGGGGACATTGAGGTCGCGCCGGTTGGTTCGATGGCCGGGTATTCGCGGGAGGAGTTCGATCACTGGAGTAGCGCGGATGAGTTTGGGTGGGACGTGCCGCAAGAGTCGTGCGATGCTCGGGATGCCGCCCTGATCCGGGACGGCAAAGACGTTCAAGTCGGTGAAAGCTGCTCCGTAGAGACCGGAAACTGGCTCGACCCATTCACGGACACCACCTTCACAGATCCCTCAGACATCGACATAGACCACATGGTCCCGCTCGCCAACGCCTGGCGCAGCGGAGCCTCGGAATGGGATGCCACCGAACGCGAAAACTTCGCCAACGCCCCCGACGTCCTACTCTCCGTAGAAGACAATGCCAACCAGTCCAAAGGCGACAAAGGCCCGGAAGCGTGGAAGCCGCCGAACCAAGCCGCGTGGTGCGACTACGCAGCCCGCTGGACACTAATAAAGTCCGACTACGCCCTAACCATCAACCCCCAAGAGAAAGATACCCTAAACCAGATGCTCGAAGGCTGCGGCTCGTAGTGACCGCCAAAGACGAACAACACAGCACTTTTACCTCCACCACCGGCGGCGTAATGACCGACGAAGCCGGGGCCATCACCGGGGAGCTAGAACTCACGACCCACCACGAAGACGGCTGCCTCCACGCCCGAATACGCTACGCCGAAGCCGCCGAATGGTACACCGTTTCCGGCAGTCCTATGCCCGAAGAATCAGAAACATCCCACGAGCACATTGCTGAGCATCTAAAGACACCCGGTCCTGTCGTGAGCGGCAACGAAGAAGCAGTTTCGTTGGGCAACTTGCAAGAATCCTGAACTCTCCCGGAACTCTTTGGAAACTTTATCGTATAGAGTTGCAATGACTAAGTTTATGCAGAGATCAAATTACAGTAGTGGCGGCTTGAAGACGGGCGCGGTCATTATGGGCGGTGCCTTGTTGGTGATGTGGGCGCTGGAGATTTTGGACTTGCTGCTCTTCGGCGGTGCGCTGGACTCGTTCGGTATACGACCCAGATCCGCCGACGGGTTGGATGGCATCTTGCTCCACCCTCTTCTGCACGGCGGGTTGGGTCATCTCGCTAACAACTCGGTTCCGTTCATCATCCTCGGATTGCTCGTCTTTCTGAGCGGGCTACGAAGTTTCGTTGTTACGTCCGCACTCTCGTTGCTCGTCGGTGGGTTCGGCGTTTGGATTTTTGGCGCTCCGAACAGCTTGACTATTGGGGCGAGCGGACTGGTGTTTGGGTATCTAGGATATTTGCTGCTGCGCGGCTACTTCAGCCGGAGTGTCGGGGCGGTGTTGGTGTCTGTGTTGCTCGTCATCTTGTATGGAGGACTTCTTTGGGGTCTGCTGCCGTTCACGCCGGGCGTCTCTTGGACAGGACACTTCTTCGGCTTTCTCGGTGGCGCGCTCTCCGCGTATCTGCTGAGCCGGCGTGCTCCAGCGACGGCGAATTCGACAGGACGCGGCATCTCGATCTAGCCCGGACTTTCTTCCCGCTGCTACAATCCTTCCAGGATGATGAAAGACTTTTACAAAGAGATTCTTCTGGACCATTATCAACGTCCGCGCAACAAGGGCGAGGTTCCAGGCGCGGACATCCAAGAGCACCTGAACAACCCTCTCTGCGGCGACGAAGTGTCGGTCTACGCGAAGCTGGAAGACGGAATGCTCTCAGAGGTTACTTTCACGGGTCGGGGGTGTTCCATAAGTCAGGCTTCGGCTTCGATGCTTACCGAACGACTCTCGGGCAAGAGTCGCGAAGATGCGGAATCGGAGATATCGGCTTTCCTAGAGATGATGCGTACGGAGGAGAACGAAGCGCTAGGTGAGTTGGCCGCGCTCAAGGGAATCATTCAAACCCCGAACCGTATCCGATGCGCCACACTCGCCTGGGACGCGCTGAAACAGGGACTGAGAGATTCTCAAGAGACGTGAGAAATCGTAGCCTCTTTTGTCAGACGAGCTAGGCGAAGATCCAAGCCAACACGCACGGCAGCCCGAGCATGAAGGAGATAGCGAAAGTGCTGGCGAAGAAAACATTCTCCTCCGAGATATACGAATAGATGCGTCCATAGTGATGCATCAGAAACATCGAAGGCACGCAGATTCCACTCATAAGAACCGCCGTGACTCGCAGGGCGTTGAGGCTCCCGAGTTGCTCGAATACCCCCGCCGAGTTGAGCAGCAGAAGCCCGAACCAGTCTAGCGTTAGGATGACGGCGAGCCCGAACAGGCCGAGCAGCACGTACACGAGAACATTTGGGAAAAGCTGGCCTTTCACCGGCGCCTCGTACTCTTTGACATCGTCGTCGAAGAACGACTTCGGCGGCTCCCTGAAGAGCTTGGTGATCGTACCGGCACGAAAATTTTTGACACGATCTTTCAAAGTCCGTGTATGTTAACTCATGAAGATCCAACACGACACGGTTTTCGACACTACAAATTCTCGTCCAGCGACACGACACGGTTTTCAGCGGCGGACACGCCTGCAGCTTCGGCCAGAGTGCTCAATCCCAACGCTGCCCGAACGTTCGAGGGGTCCGGCTCGCCTCGCAAAGCGAGTTCCACCCATCGGCAAAACGGCGAAGGTCCATCCGGTGGTGTTTCCAGCGTCTCCCAGCGTGATTCACCTGCTCGCTGTCGCCTCAAGCCTTTTTCGGGGTCGTACATCAGACTTCCTTGCGTGCCGTGCACCTCCACAATGAAGGGATTGGCGCTTCCAAGGAACGAGGATTCCGCTACGCCGATGGCACCGTTTGGGTAGCGGAGCACGGTTACGGCATTATCTTCGGTGGGTTTTCTGGTGAAATTTCCGTAGGTGGAGGTGACTGACTCCGGTGGGCCGAATAGGTGCTGGATCAGGTACAGCGGATGTGCGCCGAAGTCGATCTGAACCCCTCCCCCAGACTCCGAATGCTCGAAGAACCGCTCCGGCAACCAACCACCCAAATTCTCGACAGAAGGCAACGCCCCATCATGCGAAACACGAATCCGCACATAAGTAACATCACCTATCTCTCCCGCATCGAGAGCCTTCTTCAAAGCAAAAGTATATCCAACATAGAGCCTCGGCATCGAGACCACGAGAACCACACCGTAAGCCTCCGCTACAGAGGCGATCTCCTGAGACTCACTCAAAGTTGTCGCCAAGACTTTCTCGGTAAAGACGTGCTTTCCGACCTTCGCGGCGGCCCGGATAACCTTGCCGTGATCTGTGGTGGGCGTCGTCACCACCACGCCGTCGATATCGTCACGGGCCAGGAGAGCTTCGAGGTCTTTGTGGAACGTCACGCTTCGGCGGGTGGCTTCTCGTTCTCCGCGTTGCGGGTCTTCATCCCAAACGGCGACGATCTCGGCGTCGGGATGCTCTTCGGCTTCGCGGGCGTAGTCTTCGGCGTGAACGTGCCAGAAACTCAGGATGGCTACACGGAATGTGGTGTTTGAATCTTCAGTCATTCGCTGGGAGCCTTTCTTGGATCTAGTTTGTCTCTTGAGATGCTGTGTGTGGTTAGTCGCGGGTGAAGCCACCTTCGCAGTTGATGGTCTGGCCGGTGATCCAAGCCGCCTCGTCACTCGCTAGAAACACCACGAGCCGCGCCGCATCATCAGGATTCCCCATCCTGCCAAGCGCGAACTTGGGCACCAACTCACGCTCCAATTCCTCCGACATCCAACCCGTATCCGTCGGTCCAGGATTGACAGCGTTGACCGTTATCCCCTTGTGACCTACCTCCGCCGCAAGTGTCCGGGTGAACGCCTCGATGGCTCCTTTGGTCGCAACGTAAGCCAGCTCCCCGACCATCGGACCGAGAGTCTGTCCAGAACTGAAGTTGACGATCCTACCGGAGGTCCCGTCATACTGCCGGGCGAAAAGTACACACAGCATCGCCATCGCTCGCACGTTGACCGCGTAGTGAGCGTCAAGACCCGCAGCGTCCAGAGCTTCAAATCCGTCGCGCTCCGAGTGGGCGGCCACGTTGACCAAGATGGAGACTGATCCGGTTTCTTTTTCGGCGTGGTCGAGTAGTTCTTTGGGGGATTCGGCTATGGAGAGATCCAGCTCAACTCCCACAGCCCGCACGCCCCTGCCGCGCAACTCTTGGAGTAAGAGTTCGGGCTCATTGTCTTCTGAATCCCACGGCATTTCACGATCGTACTCTCTCCAATACGAGATGCAGATATCCGCCCCACGAGCGGCCAACGCCCGGCAGACCGCCGCGCCTATTCCAGCCCGCCTTCCGACACCCGTCACGAGAGCCACACGGCCCCGCAGGTCATCTCCGGTCTTGAACGTTGCTTCACTCATCCTTTATTCTTGTACGTCATCTCGATCTCCCTTGACTCGAATCCGAACAGGTCTTCAACGATCTCACCCGCAAACTCGAATCCATACCTCTCATAGAAAGCGCGAGCACGCTCGTTGTTATTCTCTACTCGCAAGGTGAACTCTGTACCTGGAGGAAACGCCGCGATGCCTCTCTGTAAGAGAAGCCTCCCGATACCACGGTCTTGATGATCTGGCAGAACATACAGCGCTCCGAGGTAAGCGCCGCCCTTCGACACAGGCTGAAAGTCCGCAAAACCAACGATCTCGCGGTCCAAAACCGCTACCAGAAAAACATCGGAGGTCATCCGTCGTTCGAGGGAAGTTTTGGAGTACGCTCGCTCCAGAAATTTATCCTGCACTTCATTTGGAATTCTGCCTTTGTAAGTGTCGGCCCAAGTCCTGTGGGCAACATCCTGCACCGGGCGGACGTCGCCGCGTTTCATCTTTCGTATCGTCGCGGAATGGTCTTTTTGGACACGGTGGGTCAGCTTGTAGAACCAGCCATTTCCAACGTCGTCATCGTCTACACACCGTAATCTGCATCCCAGAATATTAGCAGCCGGACGTTTGACGATCCGAAGATTCTTGTTTCTAAGGATGTTCACGTCTCATCGTTCGGGCTGGCGATTAGCTCGGGGAATACGCGTACTCTTCAGATCTCCCGGAAGGGCTCTCCTCACACTGACGATTTGACCCAGGATCACCGCCGCGAGCACCAGGATTGCCCCGATTCCCTGCCAGATCGTGTACGCCTCTCCGAGCACGATGAATCCTAATACGCTCGCCGACAAAGGACTCATAAGCCCTAGAAACGAGATCGCCGAAGCTGGCAACTTCTCTATGCCCCGGAACCACAACGCATAGGCGAGCGCCGTGCCAATGATACCGAGGTACAGAAATCCAATACCATTCTCAACTGTCAGACGTGGCGGCAATCCCTCCACACTGAAAGCGAGAACCGCCAGAATTACACCACCAGCCACAAGCTGCCACGCCGTAAAAGTGAAGAGTGATGCGGGCCGCCCTAACCGCGCCGTCCACCGCTTGGTCAACACAACCCCCGTCGCCATCGAAAACGCCCCCGCCAAAGCCGCGAGCACCCCGACCGCATCCAACGCAGCCTCCGCCCGCAACACCAGCAACGCAACCCCCACCGTCCCAAATATTCCGGCGACCACTTTGCCCACAGACAGCCGCTCATTCAACAACGGCCAGGCCAGAACAGCGATCAAGATAGGCTGCACAGACCCCACCGTAGCCGCCACCCCACCGGGCAACCGGTAAGCCGCCACAAACAACAACGCGAAGAACACCCCGATGTTCAAAGCCCCAAGCACGCACGACCGCCACCACCAACTATCCTCCGGCAATCGTCTGAAGATAATGAGCAACGCCACACCCGCAGGCAACGCCCGCATCGCACCAGCAAAGAGCGGTCTCTCCGCTGGTAACAGCTCCGTAGCAACCAAATAAGTGCTACCCCACACCACAGGAGCCAGAGCCGTCACAAGAACAACGCTCAGCCCAGAACCAAAGCTCTTCACAAACTAGTCTTTCTCTCGACATAATATATCTTGATATAAAGATAGTATCACAGTGTCTCGATGTCGAACTATGTACCCGTAAGAGACCTCGCCTTATAGTCCAGGATGTTTAGGCTGATAGAAATTGTCCTACCGAACGAATTTTTTGGTGGGTCATACTCGGGATGGTTTGGGATCGGACTGGTGAGGATGGTACACGAGCGAAGCCAGAGCATCGACGAGCTAGGGTCTCGGTCAGGTGCCTACGTAGGCCGCGAGGTGCTCACCGGTGAGGGTGGAGCGGGCGGCGTGATCCGGGCAGTCGCAGCTAGGCGACTCTCCGTCCATCTCGACGCTGTAACGGCCCCCGCCGCTCTGAGACGGGACTGACCACGCCCCGGACTTCTCGTGGCGGCTTATACGGGCGGTATCGGCAAGCTGTAAGCCGCGTTGTTCGCGTGGGTTCATCGGCGCGTCCTTCCTTGCGCGAGCACGCCGAAAGCCTTATAATTTGGTTGTCAAGCCACACGGTTTCGGCTGTGCTGGTTTATAGCCCCGACGAGAGCGCTAACTCAAGTCGGGGATAACGACAGAGGGCCGGGCGGGAATCGAACCCGCAAACAAATCCGTGCAAGGAATCGACCTTTACCAATTGGTGACCGGCCCTCGCAGAAAAGTAGCCCCCGGTGAGAACTCCAAAATCCTTATCCGGGGGTTTCGTCTTCATAACCGAATTATCCCATACCGCAAACGACCTTGCAAGAGTCTAACGCCAAATTAGCGTAATTGGTCGCTAACGTGCTCTTGACGACGTTAACGCGATAGAGTAGTCTTGCTAACGTCAACACAAGGAGGCGAGCAAATGGGTCGGAGAACTCGGAGTCCCAACTATCCGCGCATAAGCCTGAGAGATGCGATAGAACGGGTCGAGAAGCTGTACAAGAAAGAGCGCACGCACACTACTACCAGAGAAGCCATCGCGGAAGGTTTAGGGTACACCAGTCTGAATGGCTCATCTATGGGCACCATAAGCACACTCAGGCAGTACGGACTCTTAGTAGAAGAAACCGACGGTATAAGAGTGAGTCAAGCTGCGGTGGCTCTTGTCATGCTCCCCGAAAGCGATCCTGAGAGGATGCAGGCACTTCGAGAAGCGGCTTTTGCGCCGCGTCTGTTCTCTGAATTTCATGAGGAATATGGGGGCACCCTACCGAGTGATGTTAGCTTGCGCTACGCTCTGATAAAGAAAGGGTTCTCTGAGAAAGCGGCTAACGATGCCATACGCGCTTACCGC
>JBGTFQ010000215.1:0-5306 GCA_041747155.1 Rubrobacteraceae bacterium | reverse complement strand
AAGATAGCGGACGAGACCGAGATCAACGCTCTAGTGGTGGACGCGAAGGATGCGGGGGTTACGACCTATCAGTCCGAAGTGCCACTAGCCAAGGAGATCGGGGCGACCACCGACTATATCTCGGACCCGAAAGCTCTAGTCGATGAGCTGATATTTCCCCGCGATCTACTGGCACGTCTCCTTCGGCCATGCTCGACGAACGCCGAAGCATTACTACTTAGCGATACGATGACCCAACACTTTGAGTATCTGTCAAACTATGATACTTTTGATTCTAGACGTGAAAGGCACGAGGCGTGGTACCGAAGTCGGTGGTCTAGAAAACTCGGGTTGCGCGCCTACGGCACGGAACGAGGAGGTAGAGATCATGGCAGGTTTTCCGCCTATTAGCGTGCGGCAGCCCCGTCCGCACGATCTTGTGGACGATCCCGTGGGTGTCTGCGGGGTTGGCACGGGTTTTGAGGGAAGGATCTCAGCACGGATTCGTGCGGCGAACGGTGCGGAGTTGGCGCAGAGATCTATCAGGGCTGGTGGCACCGGGATATGGGGCAACTTCCGTGTGGGCATAGACTTACCCCCCGATCCACCTACTGCCCGAGGTACTCTGGAGGTCTTTGAAGAGGCTCAGGATGGTAGCGGTCGTGAACTGAACAAGGTGGTTATCCCAGTAGTCTTTGGCACCAACCTCATCGAGGATTACGTGGGGTTCGCTCAGTACGAGGTTGAGAGTGGAGACACTCTATCCGGTATCGCCCAGCAGTTCTACGACGATGTGGAACGGTGGCGCACCATCTTCAAGGCAAACCGAAACCAAATCGAAGATCCCGACATCATCTTTCCGGGACAGGTACTGCGCATACCGCAGTAGGATCACAGAAGGACATTGTCTCGGTCTGCCCTAATCGAAGAGACTCTCCTGTCCCCTGTCTACGCGCCGGAAAGCGGCGGTGGAGAGCGATGAGAGCCTCCCATCCTGAAGTCCGGCCCGCTTGCAGCTTACGTAGAACAAGCGGGTGATGTGTTTAGCGTAGATGCCCTCGCCTCTCATACGGGAGCCGAACTCCGGGTCGTTTAGCTTTCCACCACGCATCTCGCGTATGTGATTGAGGACTTTGCTCTTGCGATCCGGGAAGTGCTGATCCAGCCAATCCTCAAAGAGCGGCGCGACCGCATACGGCAATCGTACGGGCGTGTAACCGGCGAAGCTCGCTCCGGCTTCAGCGGCGGCAGAGAGTAGGTCCGGCAGTTCGTGGTCATTGAGGCCAGGGATGATCGGGGCTGTCAGCGCCCCAACCGGTATCCTCGCTTCCGCAAGCTTACTGATAGCCGCCAAACGCCGCTTCGGAGATGAAGTCCGTGGCTCCATGATGCGTCGCAACTTGTCATCGAGAGTGGTAAGAGAAATGTTTACGGAGAC
Source organism: Rubrobacteraceae bacterium (assembly GCA_041747155.1). Classification (GTDB taxonomy): domain Bacteria; phylum Actinomycetota; class Rubrobacteria; order Rubrobacterales; family Rubrobacteraceae; genus JACDDK01. Next base: position 3,889 of record JBGTFQ010000215.1, on the reverse strand, counting down.
GGCGTTGTGGCGAGCGAGTTCTGACAGGAGATCCACGTCCCGCGTAACGAGGTGGTTCTTGGTAATAACGACGACCGGATTCCGAAACTCCGCCAGCACTTCCAGGCAACGCCGGGTCAGGCGCAACTTCTTCTCAATGGGCTGGTACACGTCGGTCGCGCCGCTCATCGCCAGTGGTTTAGGCTCCCAACGAGGAGATTCAAGCTTCTTGCGGAGGAGATCCGGAGCGTTCTCTTTTACAAGTATCTTCGTCTCAAAATCCAATCCGGCGGATAAGCCGAGGTATTCGTGATTCGGGCGGGAGAAACAGTAGATGCAACCATGACTGCATCCCCGGTAAGGGCTGATCCCGGCGTCGAAACCGATATCCGGGCTGTCGTTGGTGGTTACGATGGACCGGGCGTGATCCTTGAGGTAGATAGTTTCCGGTTTATCCGGTTCGAGGTCTTCCGGGTCCAAATCCTCATAGTCCGGCACCACCTCGATTGTCTCGAAGCGATTTTTGGGATTGGTCGAGGTTCCACGACCCACTACGTTGTGATGTCCATCTCTCACCGCTTTATTCTAACGTTTGCTCGTCTACCTCCAACTGGTGGTTTTCAAGCGCGGTGGCGGCGGCTTGTCTGTAGGTGTCTATAGAAGATGCTTTAGGAGATAGAAGCCCACGCCTCCACGGAAGTCTATAGTTCCCGGTAAGCTCTCTATCTCTGCAGGAGGCGTTCGAGGTTGGATATTTGATCCGGAGTTCCGAGAATTATCAGGGTGTCTCCAACCGAGATACTAGCCTGGCCCGCAGGGTTGGTGTCGAAGTCTCCTTCTCCATTCCGAATCGCCAGTATCCTGGCCCCAGTCTTCTTGAAGACATCCAACTCCGCTAGGGAATTCCCCGCGAGCTGCGACCCTTCAGCAACGACGAATTCTTCGAGTTGAAAGTCTATGCCACCTCCAACGTGCGAGATCACATCCAGAAAGTCCACAACGGCGGGACGGGTCGCGAGCGAGGCGAGATGCCGACCACCAACGGAGTGCGGCGAGAGCGTTCGGTCGGCCCCAGCCATGCGGAGCTTCGCGGCGCTTGAGTCAGAGTTGTAGCGGGCGACGATGTGTAGTTTCGGGTTGATGCGACGAGCCGAGAGCGTGATAAAGACATTGTCCGCGTCGCCTTCCACGGCGGCTATGAGTCCGCGAGCCCGACGCGCTCCGGCGGATTCGAGTGTTTCGTCGTCGGAGCCGTCGCCGGGGATGGCATGGTGTCCGTCGGAACGACATTGCTCTACAGATGATTCGTCCCGGTCGATGACAACGAAAGACACGCCTTCGGCGATTAGTTCTCCGGCGACTTCGCGTCCTACTCGTCCGTAACCGCATAGGATGTAGTGGTCTCTAAGTCTGTCTATCTCAGCTCTCATCCTGCGCTTTCTAAAGTATCCTCGAACCGTTCCTTCCACCGCGAACTCTATCAGGGCGCCAGCCGCGTAGGCGAATGTTCCGATACCGGCCACCCCGATCAGAACGGTCCACAACCTTCCGGCGTCGCCCAACGCCCGCACCTCGGTGAATCCTATGGTGCTCATGGTTATAAAGACCATGTAAAGCGCGTCCGATAGGTTCCAACCCTCGATCCGCATGTACCCGAACGCGCCGACGATCCCGATAAAGAACAGTGAAATGCCGGCTGTCCAAAGCCGATTCAACGCGGCATCACAGGATGCTTCATGGGGACCGGGGCTCCTCGTCGGAGTCATCCATCAGGGCGAGAAAGGCCGAACGCTGCTCGGTGGTGCCGAGGACACTCAAAGTATCACCGGGAGCGAGTTCGAGGTCCGGCCCAGGGTTGGTAACGACTTCATCGCCACGGACAAGCGCGACGATGGAGGCTCCGGTTCGGCCTCGGATGTGGAGATCTCCGATGGTTCGGCCCAGGATGTCGCATTTGTCTGGAAGTTCGATCCAATCGCTCTCGATCATCCTCGCCGCTCGGTGCAAATGAGCCAGGTTTCCATCGCCTTCGGGATTTGAGATGGGAGCGTACAACTCTTTCCGCACACTGTCGGAGAACCGCTGTATCTCCACAGCCCCGAAATCCATGTGTATTAGTGCCTGCCGCCCAAGCTCCAGCCCGGCCTCGAACTCCGGCTGCACTGCCTCGTAGACGCCCATCTCAGCCAGATCCCGAAGCTGCTCCTCCCCGACGGAACGCGCCACCACGTGTGCCTGGGGGTTCATGCGGCGTGTCCGCTCGACTACGAGCCTCGCGCCCACAGCGTCCGAGATAGTCAGAACCACCAACCGCGCCCGGCCTACTCCTGCGGCTTCCAGCACAGGTTCGGCGGCTGCGTCGCCGTAGATCAAAGGTATACCAGCGGCTTTCGCTTCATCTACTTTGGCGGGGTTCACGTCCACTACCACGAATGGCTGATCCAGGCGTTTCAACATCCGGGCGACGAAGCCCCCAACCCTCCCGAGACCCAGGATCACGACATGATCCCGAAACTCTTCGCCTGGAAGATCCATCGTAACGGGCGAATCTGCCGGGAACCTCTTCCGCCATCTTGCATAGAGCGGCGAGGCGGCGCGGGCGGCGAACGGCGTAATCCCCATCGTAACCACAGCAGCGGTCAACGCAATGGAGTAAGTCCCCTCGGACAGCACACCCTCGCTCCGACCCAAACGTGCCAGAAGAAAAGAAAACTCTCCCACCTGAAACAGCCCGAGACCTACCGCGAACGGCACGATATTCACGTATCCGAAAGCCCGGACGACCGCCGCGAAGATAATTCCCTTGCCCACGAAGATCGTCAACACGACCGCCAGCACGACTAGAGCGGAATCGAACAGAAATACCGGGTCGATGAGCATTCCAACGGAGACGAAGAAGAGCATGGCGAACACGTCGCGCAGGGGTCCAATATCCGCGAGGGCTTGATGGCTATAGTCCGACTGCGAGAGCACAATGCCCGCCACAAACGCCCCAAAGGCGAACGATAGACCAAAAAGATAAGTGCCATATCCAACACCGAGGCCCGTAGCGACGACTGAGATAAGAAAAAGCTCGCGGGAGTTTAGGCGGGCTACGCGGGCCATCAACCAGGGGAAGACGCGCGTGCCGAAGATCGCCATCCCCGCGAGGAAAACGGTCGCTTGGACAGCGGCTATGCCAAGTTCCCGAAGTCCTTCGCCGATATTGCCGAGGTCTGGCAGGATTATGAGGAGTGGCACCACCGCGATATCCTGCACCACAAGCATCCCAATGATGACCCGGCTAGATAACGTGCCGAGAACTTCCTGGTCTGTGAGCGTCTTTAGTACGATAGCTGTGCTGGATATAGATAACAGAGCCCCGAACCATACTGCTTCGTACCATCCGAGGCCAAGTATTTGAGCAAGACCGTAACCGAGTCCGATGGTCAGGAGCATCTGTATTGGGGTGCCGATCAGTGCTACGCGCTTCACCGGAGCCAAGGCACTCAAAGGAAATTCGAGTCCGATGGTGAATAGGAGAAGCGCCACGCCGATCTCCGCTAGGAGCTCGATCTCGTGGGCGTTGCCTACTGTCAGGCCACCGGTATTGGGACCGACGAAGACACCGGCAACGATGTATCCCAGTATCAGGGGCAGTCCGAGACGACGAGCGATAATGCCGCCAACGAACGCCGCTACCAGGATGAGTGCTATGTCTCCGGCTATGCCCATACCGATATCTTACGCCACGACGAGCCCGATCCCTAAAATCCTTCAGGGCTGATGGTCCGAGACGAGGTCTCCATCTGATTCATCCACAGCATCCGGGGAGCGCATTCCCTCTCCACGGGCGTAGGCGGAGCGGGCTACGACGTGGGCGGCGACCGGGGTTGTGAGGGCGAGGAAACCCCCGATCAGGATGCAGCGA
>JBGTFQ010000214.1:0-13846 GCA_041747155.1 Rubrobacteraceae bacterium | reverse complement strand
TCGAAGGCCGCGCCTGGTCCGGCTTTGGCTCCATAGAACAGGTGGAATTCAGCCCAGACGGCGGCGAGACCTGGCACGACGCGGATCTGGGAGAAACTCCTGGACCCCACGCCTGGACCTCGTGGAGCAGCGAGTGGAACGCTCAACCCGGTGAGCACGAACTCTGCGTCCGGGCGACCGACGACTCGGGCCGAACGCAGTCGCTAGAGGCCGAAGACTCCTGGAATCAGGGCGGGTACGGCGTGAACGTCGTCCAGCGCGTACCCGTCCGAGTCGTCTAGGCAGTCTGGCCTTCTCCGACCATGCGGTCCCGGCGTATCGCGGCGAATGAGAATGCCATCGCGGAGATCCAAACCCCAACAATAACGAAGTACGCCACTCCCGCAGCGGCTCCTTCCACTCCGAACGTCGAGAGGAAGGTCCTCATATTGGTAAGCAGGATAACGCCACCGACAGCGGTTCCGAGGATGCGAGTCGGGAGCACCTTTACGATGTAGGCGGCTATCGGGGCAGCTACCAATCCACCGGCCAGCAACGCGCCGACGACGGTCCACGGGACTTGCGCAATGCTCAAGCTGAACAGGAAACCGATGCTGGCGCACAGAGCGACCACAAACTCGCTGGTATCCACGGTGCCGATGATCTTACGGGGCTCCATCCGACCACTCGACAACAAGGTCGGCGTAGCGATTGGACCCCAACCACCGCCACCCATCGCATCCAGAAAACCCGCCACAAGCCCCAGCGGCCCAAGAAACTTCCGCGAAACAGGCCGCACATTTACCGGACGCTCGTTCTTCCTAAAAGCGAACCGACTCAAAATATAGATCCCCAAACTAAACAAGAAGATCGCCACGACAGGCTCCACGAGCCCCGCCGTCGCTTCAGCCGTCGAAGCATAGACCAGCAAACAAGCCCCCACAAACGCCCCAACCCCACCCGGTATAGCCATCCAGAGAATCCTAGACCACTCCACATTCCCAAAACTAGCGTGCGAAATTCCAGAGACCGCCGTTGTCCCAACCTCCGCAATATGAACCGCCGCCGACGCTAACGCCGGAGCCAACCCAACCGCCAACAACAAAGTCGTGGAAGAAACCCCGTAAGCCATCCCCAAAGACCCATCCACCAACTGAGCACCAAACCCCGCCAGCGCCAATAATATGAATCCCCGCATCAAATTCTCCCATTCTCGACTTTGTCCATAATTTCTACATTGTCTACTTATTCACTGCACAAGACTCGCGGGAGTTTAGAGGGTTGTCTACGAGTCGTCAAGGGGTTCGTGGAAATAAATTTCAGGAAGGTCGATGAGTGGGGATTCTTGGTGGATATGAGGTTTCTAGTGTTTGTAGCCTTTGGGATAGTTTTGTTTCCATTGCCAGGCGTCGGAGATCATGGCGGATAGGTTGGGTTTTTCAGGTCTCCAGCCAAGCTCGCGGGTTATCTTCTCACTGGAGGCGATGAGTACGGGCGGGTCTCCGGCGCGTCTTGGGGCTTCGACGGCTTTTATTTCCTTTCCGGTAACTTCGCGGGTGGTCTGGATGACCTGGTGGACGGAGAAGCCTTCGCCATTTCCGAGGTTGTAGATCCGGTGTCCCGGCTCGCTCTTCTCTAGGGCGAGGATGTGTGCGCGGCCCAGGTCTTCGACGTGGATGTAGTCGCGGACAGCGGTTCCGTCGAGGGTGTCGTAGTCCGTGCCGTAGATCTGAACGTGATCCCACTCCCCCGATGCCACCCGGAGTACGAGCGGTATGAGATGTGTTTCGGGGTCATGGTCCTCTCCGAACTGCCGCCTGGAACCCGCCACGTTGAAATAGCGCAGGCTCGTTGCGAAGATGCCACGGGCTTCAGCGACCGCCCCGATCAAGCGGTCCGCCGCCAACTTCGACGCGCCATAAGGATTCGTAGGCAACGCGGGCTCATCCTCCACAATAGGAACGGTCTCCGGTTCGCCATAAACCGCGGCAGTCGAAGAGAAAACCAACCGCGACGTGCCGTGCTCGACCATCGCCTCCAGCAGATTCAGAGTCCCACCAACATTGTTCCGGTAATACTTCTCCGGCTGCTCTACTGACTCCCCAACCAACGAATGTGCCGCCAGATGCACGACTCCATCGAATCCGTCCGAGAAAACTTCGTTTAGTCTCTCCGCGTCCAGCAGACTGCCCTGCGCGAGGGTAGCCTCTTCCGGCACAGCTTCCGCGTGACCTTTTGAGAGGTCGTCGAAGACCGTAGTCTCGTGGCCCGCTTCGAGAAGTTGCGAGGCAACGACGCTACCTACGTATCCCGCGCCGCCAACTACCAGAAGTTTCACGTCACTTCCTCCTCGGTCCTGTTCGATTCGACAGCGATGAGTGTAGATGAAAACGTGTGGGCTGTTGACGAGATTCGAAAGTCCGGGCTGCGGAGTGCTAGAGTACGTTTTTTCTGTCGAAAGGATGCGTTATGGAAAACTTTAGGGGACGCAACGAGAACGAGCGTGGGTTTACGCTCTGGTTTACGGGGCTGTCTGGCGCGGGCAAGACGACCATCGCGGAGATCGTGGAGCACGAGTTGCGCGAACGCGAGCGGCGGGTCGAGGTTCTGGACGGGGACATAGTTAGAACCAACCTATCCAAGGGGCTCACGTTTTCGAGGGATGATCGGAATATCAATGTGTTGCGGATCGGGTTCGTGGCGAACCTGCTGACGCGCAACGGGGTTGGTGTGATCGTCTCGGCCATCTCGCCTTTTAAGGAGGCCCGAGACCAAGTCCGCCGTCGGATCGTAGATTTCGTGGAGATCTTTGTAGACGCTCCCCTAGAAGTCTGCGCCGAACGCGATGTGAAGGGTCTGTACGCGAAGGCTTTCTCCGGCGAAATCCCGCAGTTTACCGGTGTCTCCGACCCTTACGAAGCCCCAAACGCCCCGGACCTCGTCCTGAAGACTGCCGAAGAAACTCCCGAGGAGAGTGCGCGACGGGTGATCGAGAAGCTGGAGTTTTTCGGATACCTCGAAATCCCCGAAGAGAACGGCGCGAGCTAGAGAAACACTAACGTCCAGATCATCCCCGCCAACGCACCGGCGGGGACGAGGATGAAGATTGGGGCGTCCAACCTCCGTATCATCACGAACGTAACACCCGCCAACGCGAGAGCGAAAAGGTCCACCCCATCGGGAAAGAGAACCCGTCCGCCAAAGAAAACAGCGAGGTTGGCGATAACTCCGACCACCGCCGCCGTTACTCCGGTCAGCGCGGCCCCAAGTCGCCGATTGCGCGAGAGTAACTCCACGTATGGCGCCAGCAAAAAGATAAACAAAAAGCATGGCAAGAACGTAACGTAGGTAGTGGTGAGCGCGCCGAGCGTACCGTAGAGCAGCGGCTCGAACGGTCCATTTAACTTCCAAGCGCCCAGGAATCCGACATACTGAGTCACCATGATGAGTGGCCCCGGTGTGGATTCCGCTAGGCCGAGCCCCTGGACCATCTGGTCGGCGGAGAGCCAGCCGTAGCCGTTGACCGCGGCCTCCGAGATATAGGTCAGGACCGAGTACGCACCGCCGAAGGTTACAAAGGCCGCGCCGGTAAAGAACAGGGCTTGATCCAGCAGCACATCATCCGGCCCGCGCCAGAGATAAAGCCCTCCCACTGGAACAATCCACAACACCGCGAAAACAGCCAGAAGCCGGAAATTGCGAAGCATCGAAGGCCGCCGAAAAGATTCTTCGCCTTCGGAGGCGCTTTCACCCTGAGCGCGGAATACTTGCGGGAAGCGACCATGCAGGAGCATGCCACCCAGAGCCGCGAGACTTACGACGAGCGGAAACGGGATGGAGAGAAAGTATATTGCGGCGAAAGAAGCGACTGCGAAAGCGACCAACGCTGGATGTACGAGGGCTCGCTGCCCGATCTTCAAGACCGCTCCGAGAACCACCGCCACAACGACGGGTTGCACACCGTACAGGAGCCCGGTAACCGCCGGTATGTCCGAGTAGGCAACGGCGATAAACGAGAGTGCCAGCAGCACGAATATCGAAGGTATAACGAAGAAAGAACCGGCAACGATTCCGCCGAGAGTTCCATGCATCCGCCATCCTATATACGTGGCGAGTTGCTGGGCTTCGGGGCCGGGCAGGAGCATACAGAAGTTGAGTGAGCGCAAGAATTGGCCCTCGGAAATCCACTTGCGGCGTTCGACGAGTTCGCGATGCATTATGGAGATTTGACCGGCAGGCCCACCGAAACTTATGAAGCCGAGCTTTATCCAGAAGCGTGACGCCTCCCGGAATCCTACTTGCTTCTCCCCTGAGCCTGGCATTTCTATCCGACGCGGAGCGTCAGTGGTGGACCCAGGCTTCCGGGTCGGTGGTCAAGTGGGAGATGTGTTCTGGAAGGTCTCCGACGGCGAGATCCGCGAGGGTGACCGATTCGAGAACCGCACGCATGTTGGCTCTCAAGGCGATCCAAACCTCCCGCAGATTCTCCGCAGCACCTAAATATTCCACGTCTTCGGGATATTCGCCCCGGACATTCGCCAGCGGTCCCTCGACGGCCCGGATCACATCTGCCAAAGAAACTTCGCCGGGTGGTGGAGAAAGCCAGTATCCGCCGGAAGCTCCGCGTTGCGTACGCACTATACCGGCCCGCTTCAGGTCGTTGAGGATATTCTCCATAAACTTCTTCGGGATGCCCTGACTTTCGGAGATCCAACCTCCTTTAAGAGGTCCGGTCCCCTGAGCGGCAGCCCGAGCCAACTCCGAGGCGGCACGTATCGCGTAATCCGTCTTCGCGGTAACCTGCAAAGCTAACGACCTTTCGAGAGGTCTAGTCCTTCAGCCGACTCCGGTCATTGCCGCGCTTGTGGTTGCGGCGGCTCGGCGCGTAGACAAACCAATACGAGCCAATAAGGATACCGACCAACAACACCAGCATTCCACCAAACTGAACGATCTCCGGGTTCAAAGTACAGCCTCCTGATCCTCGACTGCCCCAATTCTACGATACTCGCGCCCAAACCGTTACCTAGAAATGTCAGTACTGTAACCACAATGTTATGAGCGTCACTTATTATTCGTACTTATAGATACCAAACCAACTGCGAAAGCGGCGGACGAGGAGGAGGCGAGCGCGATGAAGAAGCTGACGATAATGGTCTTGGCAGCGTTCTCGATGTTGTTTGTAGTTTCCTCGGCCTTCGCGCAGGAAAACTCAGCCGAGACCGAAGGAGTCGTGGAGGGTGTCTTCCGTGTCGTCCTCGAAGGCGACGTACCCGAGAACTACTCCGTCTACGCTGAAACCGACGCTGCAACAGGCGGGATGGACCCCATCTGCACGACCGACACCATGATGGTAGAAGCAGGCTACACCGAGTGTGCGGGCGACGGCTCGATAAACGAGTTGCTCTTCAGCGTACCTCAGGGAGCCACCATTGACTATCGTATCCTCGGCTCCCAGGGTGTCGGACTCCAGCAGACGGTTATCGCCGAAGGCTCCACTGTAGCCGAGACCGACGGCTTCGTCATAAACGCAAGCCACACCTTCCCCGGAGAGCCCAACACCGATGAGGAACTCGTTATCGACGAAGATACCGGCACCGGTGAAGAGCAATACGCCAGCGAAGCCTCAGCGTCAGAGTCCGGCGGTGTAGCCACGTCTAAGGTAGCCGAAGCCAATGGCGGAGTTCTGCCCGACACCGGCGGCACCTCCTTCTCCTTGTTAGTCGGAGCCGTGCTGCTCTTCGCGGCGGGTGGCTTCCTGGCTTATCGCAGGCTTTCTTAAGCGTACGTAAGGTTGTTTTCTTCAGGGGATCGGTCTTCGGGCCGATCCCCTTTCGTTTTTGCGAGATCCGTCACACCATTAGTATCTCGCTAGTGGATTTCTTGTTGGAGCACTGATACCTGGCCCCGGTACCCACTCAACTATGGCTTACGGAATCAGAGAAGATATGAGGTACGCTGGAATACGCACCGACAGCTCACGGAAGGAACGACTTTGACCAGCGGATACATACCACCGGAAGGCCAACCAGACCCGGACAACATACTGGCGGCGCTTGAGAAAGCACTGGCCGACGACCCTAGCCTTTCAGACATGTCCGAGGAAGACGTGGCACAGAGGCTTGTGGCGGACGGTTATCTCAAGGAGGAACCTTCGCCGACTCTTGTGGCCGAAGCTCTCGGAACCATTGAGACGGAGCGTGGCAATCCTACTTGAGAAGCTTGTAGCACAGTGACACACGGAGATGTTATGCTCGATCACGCAGGCGGAAGCTGATTTTGCACAGGAGGAAAACCTTGATATCTATTCGGAAACTAACTTTGATTCTCGCTCTCGTACTTTCTCTTGGTGTGGCCGGGTGTGGTGGCGAGGACTCGCAGCAACAGAACGAGAACGAGTCGGGCGGCTCTTCGGTGGCGATGACCGACGAGGAGACCAGTGGCGAGATGACCGAGAAGGAACCCGCGACGGGCGGAACGATGGAGGAGACGACCTCCGGGATGTTCGAGACGACCGGCGAAACGACCGGCATGGCCGAGGGGACGACCGGTATGGCCGGGGGCGAAGTCTCGGTCGGGGGATTCGCGGTGGATGGATTCAACGCTCCGGCGGTCGAAGTTCCCGAGGTTTCGGCTTCGACAGGGGACATAGAGGCTTACCGAAATGAGATCGAACCGATAATCTCCGGCAGCATACGGGATGTTTCGGACGTGGTAGAACCCAAAGCCCGTATGCAGGACGGCAAGCTGGAGCTTGGCGTGGATGTCGCTCCGATAGAGAAGGCCCGAGACAGCGCCCGACAAGGTCTCGACGAGCTTCAGCAAGTCGAGCCGCCGGAATCCCTGGCCCCGGTGCAGGAGACCCTAGTCCAATCCTACGAAGACGCAATACCGGCCTACGAAAGCCTGATCGAAGCTTTCCAGAGCGGCGACGTGGATAGCCTGAACGCCGCCGTCACCGAGAGCCTGCCCCAGATTGAGCAGGCCGCCGCCGTCCAACGAGACATCTTACAAGACCTCGAACAAGCCACGAATTAGAGCTTCGCTCAAGCCGCCGTCGGGTGGTGTGCTGATCTTCTGGTTAGCTGTTGGATTTCCCCACGAGTCGGAAGAAAACCTCGTCGAAGGAGGGTTTTAGAACCTCTACGGATCGTACATCGGCCCCGTTTAGGGTTTCTAGTACCTTCGGGAGCGTGACGTTGGCGTCTTCGGTGACTAGGCGGATGCGGCTGACGTGTTCCTCCGCGTCTTCATCTTGGCGGACTTCGACTACGTGGCCCGCGGACTCCAGGGACTTTAGAGTATCGCCTAGTTCACCGGGGTCTCCGGCTAGCGCCAGTTGGACCAACTCGCCGCCGAATGCCTGGCGACGGAGCTCGCCCGGGGTTCCGACGGCCACGAGTCGGCCATCTACTAGTAGGCCCACTCGGTCGCAGAGTTCGGCCTCTCCTACGTACTGGGTCGTTACGAATAGCGTGCGACCCATGTCGCGCAGGGTCTCGAACTCTTCCCAGAAGCGGCGGCGGAGGATCGGGTCCAGGTTAGCCGTCGGTTCGTCCACGAAAAGAAGCTTTGGCTCGTGGACTATGGCCGCAGCGAGTTGCAGGCGGCGTTGCATGCCGCCGGAGATGTTCGAAGCCGTCTTCTTACGGTGTTCCCAGAGCTCCACGAACTCAAGCGACTCACGCACCCGTCGACGGCGTTCCGAGAACTTCAAGCCATAGAGTCCGGCTACAAAGTTTAGGTTCTGGCGGACGGAGAGTTCCTCGTAGAGTACGAATCCTTGCGGCATGAATCCGATAGCGCGACGGTCCTCGGCAGCGAACTCCGAGGGGGTTTTATCGAAGACTTGGACGTCGCCGTCCGAGGGTGGGAGGTATCCGGTGAGGATACGGATGAAGGTGCTTTTGCCAGAGCCGGAAGGCCCGATCAGGCCAAATATCTCACCTTCCTGGACCGTGAGATCCAGGCCCTTCAATACTTCGTCCTTGCCGAATCTCAGAGAGAGTCCGCTCGTCTCGATAGCCGCCATCAGATGCGTTTCCGGCCCATGAAAAAGCGAGCGGCGGCAAGAGAGAGCGCGGTCATGACTAACAGCCCGATCAGGTCGAACGTAGCTATGCTCTCGCCTCGGATCATGACATCCTGCAATGCCCGGATGCCATAAGTCGCGGGAAGGAAATAGGAGATACCCGTAGCCGGTTGGCCCATCTCGCTCAACGGAAACAGAAAACCCGCAAAGAAACCGCTCCCGATCAACAACAGCATCGCGGCCTGTATGGTTTGAAGCTCACTCCGAGCCACCGACGAAGCCAGAAACCCGAACCCCAGAGACGCAACCGTCAACAACACCATAACTAGGATCAGATTGGCCCATCCTCCCTTTACCGCAATATCCAGAAATCCCGTAAGAACCCCCGCCACGGCAAGGCTCACGCACATCACCACCCCAAAGTACGTGACGAACTTACCTGAGAGCAAGTGTCCGGGGCCGAGCGGCGAGACGTCGAAGAACTCGTAGGCTCCGGAGAGACGCTCCCGGATGATCGCCAACGACGCCAGACTCACGCTGACGTGCTGTATCAGGATAGCCAACACCCCCGGCGCGTAGAACCCAACAACCTCCGGCTGCGAAGCCAGGTTTTCGAGCACCAGCCGGAGGGGATTGGCCAAAACGCTCGGAGGTATGTCCGGGACCGCCGCGAACGTGCCTTCCAGGTTGTCCAACTCCTCTTGAAGCTCCTGGATGCCCGTGCGACGCTCTATCTCCTCGGAGCCAGCGTCCTGCGCGGTACGGAAGGTTGCGAGTTGCTCGCGGGAGTTTTGAACGTCCTTTAGCGTCTCGGATTCGCCGTCGCGGGGATCTTCGAGAGCTTCGAGCGTACCTTCGAGAGCGGCGAGGGACTTATCCAGGTTCGCCGAGGCTTGTTGGGCGTCGTCGGAGGTGAGGGTTTCGGCGGCGGCGCTAAGTTGTTCTAGTTGGCCTTCTATCTCCTGGGCCTGCTGCTGAGTAGAGCGGATGTCCTCCATCTCACCGGCGATACTCGCCTGTACTATCTCGCGGTTCAGATCCAGGACGAGGCCGTTAGAGCGGTTGGGGACGGCGGTACCGAAGATCGGGTTGATGGTGCTGTAGCGGGCTTCCAGCACGGCTTGATCTCCGTTGAGAATCGACTCGTTGGGATTTTCGGGAATAATAATAACGGCATCGACCTCGCCCCGGATCAAACGCTCCGTCGCCGCCTCCTCATCGTCCACGGTCCCCTGAAAAACGGTGCGCTTGGTGAACTGTTTCTTGAACCGCTCGAATAACTGCTCACCCTGGCTACCAGGCTCAACGACGACCACTGCGCTAGGTCGCGCGTTCTCCGTCCGGAAACTCAGGGTGAAAGCCACCATGATCAGAACCGGCCCCAACAAGAGCAACAGGAGCAATTGCGGCTGACGGATTAAACCCCACAGTTCTTTGACCGCAACGGCCCGTATCCTCAAGCGCTAATCCTCATCATGCCGACAATTATAAGCATCTGAATCTTGCCCGCAGACTTTCTTTTTGGAGAACTTACCGAACCTTCAAGGACGACGCACAAAAGATCGTTGTGTCTGGCGCATGGGGAGGTTATGCTGGATCCAAGTTTTGAGAGAAAATAGGAATTCCACCTGCTCTTCTCCCACCTTTACGCAGAAGGAGACGTACTTGAAATGCAAACTGCACTCGTTAGCTTGGGTGGCGTTTATGGCAGGGATTTTGGCTATTCCAGGCTTAGGATGTAGTGGCACGTCCGAGCAAGTCGAAAACGCCGACCCACCCAAACCGAAAACGGTTCAAGTAGAGAAGACGGTCGAGGTAGAGAAAACGGTCAAAGTGAAGTCGAAGGCCGAGCCGAGCTCGGAGCCAACTGCGGAGCCGACTCCGGACGAGGATCAGCAGGAGCCGGACGAAATGATGTGCCAGATCGGACAGGAATGCGACTTGGGCGAGTCTAGAGCTACCGTGACCAACGCAGAACAAACCGAGTCCATCTCGTCGTTTGGCGAAACTTTCGAAGGCGACTACGTCATTGTAGAGTTTGACTACACCTATGGAGGCAACACACCGGTTGACCTGGATGAGCCACCGTTTCAGCTATCTGACGGGGACGACAATACGTATTCATTGGATTTTGAGGCGACAAGTTCCTACGGCATAGAGGAAAATCGCAATTTGATCTATGAGACAGCACAGCCTGGGGTTACGGCTCCTGGAACAGCGGTCTTCGAGGTTTCCCCGAATGCCAGTGACTTCACCTTGTTCGTTGTGGATCTCGTATCACCGCAAGCGAATGACGCTGCGATGATTCCCCTGCCGGACAGTGCTCAAGCTAGTAGCTCATCGGCGCAGAGCTCGGAGACTTCTTCGGTGGACTCCACGCTGGATTCGTTCGTGTCCTCATACTACGAAGCCGTGAGCCGCAAAGACTGGTCAGGGACTTACTCTATGCTTGATGCCCAATCTCGATCCGTGTTTGCTGAGGATGAGTGGATCGAGAAGCAAACAGCTCGCGATGCCACCACGTCGACATCAACCCTCAATTCATCCGTGGTCAATAGCGTGAGCGGCGAAGAACCAGAGTTGCTCGCCGACGTCACACTCGTCTACGATGATGGAAGTGAGGAATCTCTCGGTGTACCGATTCGTCTGGAGGACGGAGAATACAAGCGTTATCTAACAGACGATGACATCGCGTACCTCGAAACTCTCTGAACCTAAGCCAACATCGCTTATTCGCTAGTTCCCCTGTTGCCGCGAGAGACCGGACGGTGCTAACATCGAGAGGTACGGTCTCCACGGGAAAGGGATGACCGGCATCCACGAAGCTACAGGAGGAGTATCTATGAAAGGTCTGGTCCAGGATTTCCAGCTAACGCTACCGTATATGTTGCGTCGTGCAGAGCAACTCTACGGATACCGGGAGATCGTCACGCGCCGCCCAGACAAGTCTTTTCACCGCTACACCTACGCGGATTTCGTCACTCGCTCCAAGAAGCTCGCCGTCGCTCTGAAGAAGCTCGGACTCGAAGACGGTGACCGGGTCGGGACTCTAGGCTGGAACACGTACCAACACCTCGAAGCGTACTTCGGTGTCCCCTGCTCCGGGCTGGTGCTCCACACGCTGAATCCCAGGCTGCACGAGGATGACCTGACGTACATCACGGATCACGCGGAAGATAAAGTGATGCTCGTGGATGAGACGCTCGTGTCGGTGTGGGAGAAGTTCCGCGACCGGGTGAACGTCGAGCACGCCATCGTGGTGACGGAGAGCGGCGATGTGCCTGAAGGTATGATCTCCTACGAGGAGCTTCTGGCCGACGCGGATGAATCCGAGTTCGAGTACTTGGACTTTGAAGAAGATCAAGCCGCAGCTCTCTGCTACACGTCCGGAACCACGGGCCGCCCGAAAGGCGCTCTCTATTCACACCGCTCGACCGTCCTCCACTCCATGATGGTCTCGCTGGGCAACACGTTCGCTCTCTCAGAAGCCGATTGCGTGCTGCCCTTCGTGCCGATGTTCCACGTAAACGCTTGGGGGATGCCGTATGCCTCGGTGCTCGTTGGAGCGAAGCTGATGATGCCGGGTCCGCATCTGGATCCCGCAAGCGTGCTCGAAGATTTCGAGCAGGAGAAAGTGTCGTTCACCGCCGGGGTTCCGACGGTCTTTCTAGCGGTGTTGCAGGCTTTGGACGCGGAGCCTGAGAAGTATGATCTCTCGGCGCTGCGGGCAATGGCTATTGGTGGAGCGGCGGTCCCCAAGAGCGTTATCAAGTCGTTCGATGAGCGTCATGGGTTGCAGATCATTCACGCCTGGGGCATGACGGAGATGAGTCCTATCGGGAGCGTGGCAAACTTGCCAACCCCGGTGCTGGAACAATCGGAAGAAGAGCAATTGGAGTACCGGGCCAAACAAGGCTATCCAGTGCCGTTCGTGGAGATCCGGGCTCGCGGCGACGAGGACGACTTCGTACCCTGGGACGGCGAAAGCATGGGCGAGCTTGAAGTCCGCGGGCCGTGGGTCGCCTCTTCCTACTACGAAGCACCGGAGGGCGCGGACAAATTTACCGATGACGGCTGGTTCAAGACCGGGGACATCGTGACGATAGACCAATACGGGTTTATTAAGATCACCGATAGGAGCAAGGATCTCATAAAGTCCGGTGGAGAGTGGATCTCCTCGGTGGAACTCGAAAACGCCCTGATGTCTCACGAAGCGGTATCCCAGGCCGCCGTCATAGCGATCCCGCACGAGAAATGGGACGAACGACCACTAGCGGCCATCGTCCTGAAAGAAGGCGAGAGTGCGACAGGCGAAGATCTCCAGAGCCACCTCGAAAAAGACTTCGCCAAGTTCTGGCTCCCGGACGCCTACGAGTTCGTCGAGTCGATCCCAATGACCGCAACCGGCAAGTTCCAGAAGCTCAAGCTACGCGAACAGTTCGAGGGCTACACCGCCGACGGGAGCTAACAACGGCTTGAAGGTCATCGGAGCCGGGTTCGGGCGCACAGGCACAACTTCGCTAAAAGCGGCGCTCGAACGGCTCGGCTTCGGGCCGTGCTACCACATGATCGAAGTCTTCAGTAGATCCGATCACGGGAGCTTCTGGCTCTCGGCGTGGCGCGGCGAACGGTCGGATTGGACCACGGTTCTCGGAGACTACGAAGCGTGCGTGGACTGGCCCGCGTGTACGTTCTACGAAGAGTTGATGCTTGAGTATCCCGAGGCAAAAGTTCTGCTAAGCGTTCGAGAGCCGGAGCGATGGTACGAGAGCGTGCGAACGACCATCTATGAGTTGAGCAAGACTATCGACAGGTCCCCGGTGGCACGCATCATCTTCATACCAATTAGTTTGGTGATCTTTGGCGGACTCTCCAAAAACCGCGGGGATCTTATAGAAGAGCTGATCTGGCAAGGTACGTTCCACGGACGCATCGAAGACCGCGACTACGCCATAAACATCCTCGAACAGCACAACGAACAGGTAAAACGCCACGTCCCACCGGAGAAACTCCTGGTCTACGACGTAAAGCAGGGCTGGGGACCACTATGCGAATTCCTCGGCGTACCAGAGCCCGACGAGCCATTCCCCCACCTCAACGACGCCTCCACAATGCAACGCGGCATAAAGGCGATCCGGATTCTCTCGACCGCAGTTCCAGTCCTCGCATTAGCGGGCATAATCTCGGCCTTGATCTTTCTAACTCGGAGATCTAGAAACTAGCGCAAAGCTCCTAGAGCGACGCGAGCGATGTCTTCGAGCGAGGCCCGTTCGGCTCCCGCACGCGCTAGGACGCGCATCCCGTGCAGGTTATTCACCAGGAAGCGAGCCAGGGCTGTCGTGTCGCTGTCCGGTGGGATCTCCCCGGCTGCGCGAGCCCGGATCAGGGCTTCCTCGAACGCCGCTTCGGTGCGCTGGATGTAGCTGGAGATCTTAGCGGCGACTTCGGGATCGTGGGGCGCGAGCTCGACCGCAGTATTCGCGAGCAAGCATCCCCTTCGTGGCTCGAACTCCACGAGCCCCTCTATAGTTCGGCGAAAGACTTCTTCTATTCCTTCCAGGCCGGAGTCCTGAAGCGTCTCGTCTATCCAGGAGGTTCGGACCTTCTCGAAGCGGTCCAAGCTCGCCAGAAAGATCGTGCGCTTGTCTCCGAAGGTGTCGTAGAAGCTGCCACGTCCGATGCTCATGCCGTCTAGCAGATCTCGCATCGAGGTCGCCTCGAAGCCTCGCTGCCAGAACATCCGCATCGCTGCTTCCAGGGCTTGGTCGGGATCGAATGCTTTTGCTCGGACCATCTCCTACTTCCTCATGAGCCTGGTTGTGGAGCTACAGCCAA
>JBGTFQ010000213.1:0-2175 GCA_041747155.1 Rubrobacteraceae bacterium | reverse complement strand
CTTGAGTCTCTTATCGGGCCTTAGCTTCCTCGACTATGGCGATCTCGTCGGTGAGGCCGTATAACTTATAGACGACGCGAACTATTATCCGACTTGGCTCCGTGGGACTCTCTACGCGGGCCAGGCCGAAGATCGGTCCTGACGCCTGTACCCCGGAGTTTCGTGGGCGTTGAACTGCGCACCGTCTGCGGTTCGGGTCGTTTACTACCCGCCGCTCGCCGGACTGCGGCTCTCCTCGTTTCCGCGACGGCCCAACTCTCTGTCGAGTAGCAATAGCGCCTCGCTCTTGTCACCGACCATCTTGAGGTTCTCTACGACGTCTCCGGCGTTCTTCTCTTCCTCGATCTGCTCGGTTATGAACCACTGCAGAAAAGCCTGGCTCGCGTAATCGTTCTCCGTGGCCGCCAGCCCGTAGAGGTTATTTATCATGCCTGTGACCTTCTGCTCGTGCCCTAGCGCCTGCTCGAACACCTCCAGAGGCGAGCCGAACTCCACTACTGGCTGATCTATGGCACCCAGCACGACGCGGCCGTTACGGTCCAGGATGAAGTCGTAGAATTTCATGGCGTGATCCGTCTCCTCCCGCGCCTGCGTCCGCATCCAATGAGCGAAGCCCGGAAGGTTCGCCGACTCGCAGTACGCCGCCATCGAGAGATACTGGTAGGCGGAAAAGAGTTCGTTGTTGATCTGCTCGTTCATCGCGTCCTGGATCTTCTGTCCGAGCACGGATTTCTACCTCCCTGGTATCCGGTTCTCTGCCCCTAGAGCTCCTACTATAGCGGTTTCTTCCTCTGCCAGTGCGTACAATTCGTATACGAGGCGGACTATATCCGACTCGACGCTCGGCGTTCTCTGAGCAAGCTGGCCCGAAGACGGGGCCATCCGCTTCGATTCCTGCCGAACCGCTCGACCAGACCGTGAAGTTCAGCCGGTGCGCCCATCCGCCCCTCTCCGTGCAGCCCGCTATCTTTTATTGCACCGAGTGCATCAACGGGCGCGGGCTACCGCATCGGACATGCTCCCGGTCCAGGGTTCGCCGTGTCCGGGGAGCAAGGTATCGGCTTCGACCTTTTCGATGGCGCTTAGAGACTCCCGCGCCTGTGTGGTATCGGTATTGAGGGCGTCCGGGGGCAGGAGTGGTCCTTCCTCGCGGGTAAGTGGGTTGAGCGTGAGGAGAGCATCTCCTGAGATCAGGACTCCTTTATCCGCCAGTAGAAGGGAGACGTGCCCCTCCGTGTGTCCGGGAGTACGGATGGGTCGCGGGCGACCGGGGATGTCCAACTCGACATCGGCCTCGAATGGCTCTACTTCCTTTACCCAGGTCGGCGTGAGGAAGCCCTGTCCCGTCGCCCGGAGGACGAAGCCGAGCGAGGAGGGTTGCCACAAGGTCGGCAAGAGCGAAGGGATGAGGGCGAACGGCGACGAACCTCGCGCCTCGCCCTTTACGCGCGAGACTTCACCTCGGTACGCCATAACGGGCGCATTGCATTCCCGACGAGCCTTCTCCGCGCCGCCGAGGTGGTCGGGATGGCCGTGAGTAAGCACCACCGCCCGGACGTCTTGCACGGAGTGCCCGAGGCCGGTGATCGCCTGCTCGATGCGGGACCAGCTCCTCGGCCATCCGGTGTCCACGAGCGTAAGTTCGCTGTCCTCTTCGATCAAATACCAGTTCACGAGGCCGTCGGCGAATCGATGTACGCCTGCGGCTACCTCCTGGGTAGTCTGAGCCATGCTAACTTCCCCTCCAAGACACTTTCGGTTACAAAGCCAGAGTATTTACAATAACATGCGGGTTCCGTGATTGTTACGGTCGCTACTTTTGCTGACGTCCCCGAGGCGATGACGAAGCGATCCTCCCTTGACGCCGGCTAGTTTCTCCACCACCACGGCCCTGAGCCCCGAGGATAGTATTTCGTCCGCTGCGCCGGACGCATCGTGTATCCGGGCCGTCGCCTCCACGACTATTTGTATCTCATCGTCGGTTAGGCCGTATAGCTCGTAGACGAGGTTGTCTATTTGGCGGTTAGTGGCGGCTTGGCGCCCGATCACCGTTCGCTCGCGTTCGATCTTCGCCTCCGCCAGCTTCTCTCGGAGTAGCATTTGTCTTGTCGGGGCTAACTCACCGCCCGCTGGTTCTTTGGCTCGCTGACGAGGTAGAGACTCTCTAAAGAAACG
>JBGTFQ010000212.1:0-4508 GCA_041747155.1 Rubrobacteraceae bacterium | reverse complement strand
TTCATCGGGCTTCAGTTCACCGTCGCGGGCTTTGCCTGCTAGCTCTTTGGATTCCCGCGATATTGCGGAGAGTCCCTTGCTGCCGATGTCTTTTATGACCGGCGTGATCAGGCCCTGATCCAACGCAACGGCCATCGCCATGTTGACGGTTCCATGCAACTCGACACCCTTGCTGGTGTACAGCGCGTTCAGGTTTGGATAGTTCCGCAAGGCGACCGCGCAAGCTTTCATCACAAAGTCGTTGACGGAGAGCTTGATTCCCTCTTCCTCCAACTGCTCGTTGAGCTGCTTGCGGAGTGCCATAGCCGCATCCATACGCACTTCGACGGTCGCATAGAAGTGCGGAATTTTATGCTTGGCCTCGGTCATGCGCTCGCCGATAACCTTCATCATGCGCGTCGGCTCCACGAGCGTCGTCCCCGGCCACTCGGTCGGCTCGGGCAACTTGGCGGCATGCAAAGCTCCCTGCGAAGCATCTTCCTGCTGCGCCTCCGCGCCGGACGCTCCATCAGAGGAATCCTCGCCACCATCAGCATCTCGCTGTGCGCCGCCACTCTCCATCGCGGCCCGCACGTCCCGCTCCACGATACGGCCCGCAGGCCCGGAACCTTCTATCTTGCCGAGGTCGAGATCATTCTCGTTAGCCAACCGCCGCACGATAGGCGAAGCCCGATACTGACCGTTGGAACTCGCGCTTGCCTGTCCCCCGGATTCACCGCCGGAAGACTCTTCGGAATCCCCTTCTTCGCCTTCGCCGTCTTTCTCGGCGGTCGCGGTGGCGGTCTGTGATGCGCCGCCGGATTCCTCGTCGTCGCCTTCTTCGGCTTCACCCTCGGATTCACCGCTTGCACCGCCGCTCTCGGGGACCTCTTCACCCTCGGCCTGGATGAACGCGATAGCTTCACCGACGGCTACATCGTCGCCTTCGCCCGCTATGAGTTGGGCCAGAGTTCCGGCGTCTTCGGCTTCGAGCTCCATCGTGACTTTGTCGGTCTCGATCTCGGCGATAGCATCGCCTTCGGAGACTTCGTCGCCCTCGCTCATGAGCCACTTGACGAGGGTTCCCTCTTCCATCGCGTCGCCCATCTTGGGCATTATGACTTCGGGCATGCTACTTCTCCTCTATGTACAGTGCCCGCCGGGCCGCGTTGGCTACCATCTTCTCGCTCGGGAAGGCCGCGACTTCCAGGTTACGCGCATACGGCGCGGGGACTTCGGCCCCGCTCACGCGCTGAACCGGAGCATCGAGGTAATCAAAGGCTTGCTCCTGGATGATCGCCGCTACCTCACTCGCCACCCCGAACCATTTCCATTGCTCCTGCACCGCGACCGCCCGATGAGTCTTCTCTACGGACTTGACGATAGTGTCCTCATCGAAGGGCCGGATGGAGCGCAGGTCGATCACCTCGGCTGAAACATCGTCCTCTTCTTCGAGCGCCTCGGCGGCCCTCATGCACAGGTTGACCTGACGACCGTAGGCGATTAGCGTGACATCAGTGCCCTCGCGGGCTATGCGAGCCTCGCCGAACGGAACGGAGTTATCTCCCTCCCCTACTTCACCCTTCGTTCCGTAGAGCGCACCGGCCTCCAGGAAGATGACTGGGTTGGGGTCGCGCACCGCCGTTAGCATCATGCCCTTGGCGTCGTTGGGCGTTACGGGACTGACTACCTTTAGGCCGGGGAAGTGACCGTAGAGGTTTTCTAGCGAGTGGGTGTGCTGGGCGGAGAGCTGTACGCCACCGCCGTTAGGGCCGCGAATGACCAGCGGCACTTCTACCTGGCCACCGGAGAAGTAGCGCACTTTAGCTGCATTCTGGATGATCTGGTCCGATGCGAGAAACGAGAAGTTCCAAGTCATCATCTCGACGATGGGTCGCATACCGAGCATCGCCATGCCTATGGCCGCGCCGGTGAAGCCACCTTCACTTATTGGAGTGTCCATTATTCTCTTCGGGCCGTATTCGTCGTAGAGGCCGTCGGTTATTAGGTGGGTGCCGCCGTAGACGCCGATATCCTCGCCCATGAGGATGACCGATTCGTCGCGGTCCAACTCGTGGACCATCGCATCCCTGAGTGCTTCGCGGTAAGTCTTTGTCTCGGCCACTACTTCTCCCCCATGTACTCGTCTTCGCCAGCGTAGACATCCGTGTAGAGTTCGGCGAGATCGGGTTGCTCGCTCTCATCCGCGAACTTCACGGCTTCGTCGATGATCTCTTTGACTTCGCTCTTGATCTCGTCTATCGCGTCCTCGTCCAACTCTTCGTTCTCGATAAGCTTCTTCTCCAGCAGACCGATGGGATCCCGCTCTCGCCACTCGTTAACTTCTTCTTTTGTCCGATATTTCTCCATGAAGTCCGCAGCACCGTGCGATGCTGTCCGGTACGTTAGCGCCTCCACCGCGTAGGGCTGCCCGGTCTCCCGGACGTGATCCGCGGCTCTCTCAGCGACTTCCATTACGGCCTCGACATCCATGCCGTCTACCTTCTCGTTCTCGATGCCGTAAGCGTTGAACTTGGCCGCGAGATCCGTCATGGCGGTGGTCCGCTCAACAGAGGTTCCCATGCCATACTGGTTGTTCTCCAGAATGAATAGACATGGACAGAGGCCATCCTTACCCCAGAGACCGGCGAGGTTGGCGGCTTCGTGGAAAGCTCCATTGCTCATGGAGCCGTCGCCCAGGTAGAGCTGGGTTATGTGATCCGAGCCCTGATACCGCTGCGCGTAGGCCATCCCAACACCTAACGGTATGTGTCCACCGACGATACCGTAGCCACCCATCAAACCGTTCTCCACGTCAAACAAGTGCATTGAGCCACCCTTGCCCTTGACGATGCCGGTCCCCTTACCGTACAACTCGGCCATCACGTTCTTAGGGTCCGCGCCGAGGATGAGTGCGTGCGGGTGATCCCGGTACGCGGTTATGACCCGGTCCCCTTCCTTGAAGACCGATAAGAAGCCGGAAGCGACGGCCTCCTCCCCGATGTAGACGTGGAGGTAACCCCCGATCTTGCCGGAGCGGAAGCCCTTCCCACAAGCTTCTTCGAAGGTCCGTACCGTGACCATCTCACGGTATACATCCACAAGTCCATTCTCACTCGTGGCTACGGCACCTTCCTCACGCCCTACGTCGCCGTTCTCTGATTTACCGTTCTCCGCCGCCATTGTGTCCCCTTCCCACTGAGAAAACTTTCTGCGAACAGAATACCAGACTACACGGCTCCATTCGCGACTTCTATAACTCTTATCGAAAGCATCTATATGGATTTGTCATCTACTCTCGAACCACTCCTTCGCGGCTCGGAAAGCGCGTGCCCGGTGCGAGTCCTCGCTCTTCGCATCACCCATCTCGGCGTAAGTGCGATTTGCGCTATCCGGGATGAAAATGGGATCCCACCCAAAGCCGCTCTCCCCTCTCGTCTGTTCGGCGATTCTTCCCCGTACTTCGCCAGTAAAAACCCTAACGCCTCCGTCCTCATCAGCTACCGCCACCGCGCAGACAGCGACCGCCGAGCGATCCTCACCCAACGGCAGCATCGCGAGCAGGCCGTCAGCCCCGACGCTCGTTATAAACCACTTCGTCAACGCGCCTGGGAGCCCGTTCCAAGATTCGATCACGAGCCCAGAATCCTCCACTAGCACAGGATAATCCGGGCGGCCCAGAGCTTCGCGGGCGGCGATGGCTTTGGCAGTGGCTACTTCGGAAACATCCAGAGACTGTATTTCCGGGATGTCGGGGCTCGCGACGTCCAGTTCGATGCCGAGGATACGGGCGGCTTCGCGGCGCTTGTGGTCGTTGCCCGTTACGAAGACGGCTTTCATGGAAGTAAGTCTACAATTTATATGCGCTCTGTGATACAGTCGCGAGCATGCGCGAGGCCAGGATCGAGAGCGTCGAGGAGGTCCAGATGCTCGGGGACGAAGTACGTCTCTCGGCGAACGCCGGTGACCTTGATCTCGTATTTCCGAAGCAAGTTTGGACGGAGTTACTAGCCAGCGCGTTCGAGCCGATAAAACCAACAGACGAAGAGCTTGCGGAGATAGATCGACTGCGGGCAGGACTTCTTTCGCATGCGCGGGATCGGTCGTTCAACACCATCCTCGAAGACGTTCAGTGTGGTGGCTCGGGGTTACAGTATGACTTGGTCTTGAGGGCGGGCGGATTGTTGGCAGCCACGACCGGCTATCACTTTGGGCCGGTAGTGCAGCCGGATTTGATGGCCCGAATTGGGGTTTCGCTTGAAGGCGATCAGATGGTAGAGCAGGCATATGTGGTGGGCGCGGTCGTCGACCCGCTCGCGATGGATGCCGGGGATGAGTCCTTGCGGGCGCTCTCGATCCGGGGTCACCGATGCAGCACGAGCCGCTTCGAGATGGCCCCGGAATTGTGGCGAGTATTGCACGAGAAACTTGGTTGGAGAGACGTACAGACAGCAGCGACGGAGAAGAGGTAATCCTATGCCCCTCGTAGACCTCGATAGATTCGATTTCTTGTACGCGAACCGCGTGCG
>JBGTFQ010000211.1:0-6807 GCA_041747155.1 Rubrobacteraceae bacterium | reverse complement strand
ACTCCGGGTGTCGAAAGGCGCGGTCGCGTCGGCATGAACCTTCGTGCGCCGACGGCTCGTAAAGAGCCGGGAATTAAGGGTGAAAGGGACTGCATGGACATTGCGGAACGTAAGACGACGTTGGAGCCGTTCGGGCTTAATGATCTTGGAGCGGTACACGAGAACCTTCCGGCGGCGCGGCTCGTGGAGGCGGCGGTCCGGCGGCGGGAAGGTATGATCTCAGCCTCCGGCGCTCTCGTGGCAAGAACTGGAAAACGAATGGGACGTTCTCCTAAAGACCGCTTTATAGTTGAGAACGACCTGACACGGGACACGGTAGACTGGGGAGCCGTCAATCAACCCGTCTCCGCAGAGAAATTCGAGCGTATCCTCGACCGGGCTGTCGCATACATGGAGAATCTCGACGAAGTGTACGTGGTCGACGCTTACGCCGGAGCCGACCCGCGCTACCGCCTGAACGTTCAGGTCATCACCGAGTACGCCTGGCACGCTCTGTTCGCCAAGCAACTCTTTCGTCGCCCGGACGCCTTCGAGCGCGAGGAATTCGAGCCGGAGTGGAGCGTGATCGCCCTTCCCGGCTTCCTGACAGACCCGGAGATCGACGGCACCGACTCGGAGACTTTCGTCGCGCTGGATTTCGAGCGCAAGCTGGTGCTCGCTTGCGGATCGGGCTACGCTGGAGAGATGAAGAAGAGCATCTTCACCGTGATGAACTTCGTCCTGCCGACCGAGTACGGCGTGTTGCCAATGCACTGTTCGGCCAACGCCTCCGCCCATGACGACTCAGAGATCGGGACGGAAACCGCGCTCTATTTCGGGCTCTCCGGGACGGGTAAGACGACGCTTTCCACGGATGACACGCGGCGCATTATTGGGGACGACGAGACTGGTTGGACGGACTCGGGCATCTTCAACTTCGAGGGAGGATGTTACGCCAAGACCATAGACTTGAGCCAGGAAGGGGAACCCCAGATCTGGTCGGCCATCCGCTTCGGAGCCGTACTCGAAAACGTAGCCGTGGATCGCAAAACCCGCGCCGAGGACTTTACCGACGACACCCTCACCGAGAACACCCGCGTCGCCTATCCCCTGGAATACATCGACGGAGCGGTCCCCTCCAGCACCGGAGACCATCCAAAAGCCCTGTTCTTTCTCTCCGCCGACGCTTTCGGCGTCCTCCCGCCCATAAGCGTACTCACTCCAGAACAGGCCGCGTACTATTTCCTCTCCGGCTACACGGCCAAACTCGCAGGCACCGAGGCCGACATGGAATCCGCCGTCGAGGCTACGTTCTCCACGTGCTTTGGAGCGCCGTTCCTGCCGCTACCAGCCACGACGTACTCCACGATGCTCTCCGACCGCATCCGGGAGCACGGAACGCGCTGTTACCTCATAAACACCGGCTGGTCTGGTGGACCTTACGGAACCGGCAAGCGCATAAGCCTCGCCCACACCCGCGCCATGGTTCGAGCCGCCACCAACGGCGACCTCGATGGTGTCGAGACCAGCGAGCATCCCGTCTTCGGGCTGCATGTTCCCGCTGAAGTCTCCAATGTGCCATCCGAAATACTGGACCCGAAAAGCACCTGGAGCGACCCCGAAGCCTACGACCAACAGGCAGATAAACTCGCGGGCCTCTTCCGAGAGAATTTCGGGAAATTCGAGGCCGAAGTGCAGGAAGAAGTGCTGAAATCCGGGCCACAAGCCTAGCTATCAGATAGATCCAGGTTCTACAGGCCGTCGCCTCTCAGGACGGCGGCCTTTCTCTTGTGCGGGTTAGTCGATAGTATTTTGGACAATATACTTGTTTAGACTATGTACTATGTGGAGATATTACGGGTGACAGTCCCGAAAGTGCGGGACTCGACCGTAGGAGGAAAATGTATCTCCGCATAGACAAGTTGCAGGTAGACATACCGAGGCCATCCGAGGCCGACCCTGCGGCGGCGAATACCGTCAACGAGTTGATGGGCGGCAAGTTCGGTGAGATGTCCACCCTGATGAACTACACGTACCAATCGTTCAATATGCGTGGGAAGAGCAAGATCCGGCCCTACTACGACCTCATCGCGAACATCGCCGCTGAAGAGATGGGACACATAGAGCTGGTCGCCAACACCGTCAACCTGCTCCTCGATAAGACCTTCGAGGGTGGCGCCCCCGATGGAGCGCCGTTGGGCATGGCGAACTCAGCGCCCAACCCGGATACTTTCCTTAACATGGGACTAGGGACCATTCCCGGAGGCGCGGGCGGCGCTAGCTGGAGCGGAGATTACGTCTTCAACTCCGGCAACCTCAAGCTCGACCTGTTGCACAACCTGTTCCTCGAATCCGGGGCTCGGATGGGCAAGATCCGGGTCTACGAGGCCGTCCAGAACGAGACCGCCCGCGAGATGGTCGGGTATCTGATCGTGCGCGGCGGCGTTCACCAGGAAGCCTACGCCAAAGCTCTCGGCGATCTCTGCGGCATAGACGCCACCAAGCTTCTGCCGATACCGGAGATAGACAACGCCAAGTTCCCGCACGCCAAGAAATTTATGGACAAAGGCTACCATCGTTTTATGTACCGCTTCACCCAGGACGACTACAAGCAGATCGGTGAGATCTGGAACGGCCCCCAAGCCGAGACCGGAGAGGAACGCGAAGTCGTGGACGGCATCCCCGAGGGTGGCGAAGTTCCCGATCTCACACCAATCCCCGAGATGTTCGCCCCGACCATCAGCCCCGAAGAGATAGACGAGCTAGCCAAAAAGCTATTTTAGCGACGCAACGGACGCGCTCAAAAGGACCGACGCGGAACAAAACATCGCTTCGGTCCTCGGCGCGCAAGGGTCTCTGGTGCGAGACTTTGGCATCCAGTATCTTTAGAGATACGTACCAAAGGCGTGTAACTCGCTCTAAGATGGAGGCCATGACACAATACAATCAACACGCCGAGAGAGATATACGGGAGGCCGGTATGCGAGTAACGCCGCAGCGCCGGGCCGTATGGTCGGCCTTCGAGAAGGTTAGAGGGAATGGGCATCTCACCGCCGACGAGGTACACGAGCGGGCACGGACTCTCGTGCCGGAGGTCTCGCGGGCGACCGTCTACAATGTGCTCGCGGCCTTCGTCGAAGCCGGGATCTTGCGAGCGGTCGAAAGTCGAGGCGCAGTTCTCTACGATCCAAACACGGACCCCACGCATCATCACTTCCGTTGCCGAATTTGCGACCGGCTACACGACGTACACGTTGACGGCGTGGAGAAGCTTCGCGTTTCCAGCGGCGAGCCCTTCGTAGTGGAGAACAAGACCGTACTTTTGGGCGGCGTCTGCCCCGACTGTTCCAGGAAAGGAATCTAGTCTTGATCATAGACCCCGACAACCTGGACTCGAAAAGCGTTTACAAGCTCCTCATCGGCGCCGTGGTGCCGCGCCCCATAGCCTGGACTTCGACTACGAGCGCCGATGGCGTGTCGAACCTCGCGCCTTTCAGCTTCTTCACCGTCGCCTCCCGGCAGCCGCCCACGCTCTGCATCAGCGTAGGTCCACGCACCGACGAGGAGCCGGGGTCCAAGGACACACTCGCCAACATAGAGGCGACCGGAGAATTTGTCGTCAACATCGTCTCTGTTCCACTCTCTAACGCCATGCACGAGTCCTCCGCCAACCATCCGCCCGAAGCCGACGAATTCGAGAAAGCCAGTCTGACGCCCGCGCCGTGCGAAGTAGTCAAAGCACCCAGGGTCGGCGAGGCCGGAGTCAGCATGGAGTGCGTCCTGGACCGCGTGCTGGAAGTCGGCTCGGACCATCTCGTGCTAGGCCGCATGGTACGTTTTCATATCCGCGACGAACTGTACGCCGAGAACGGTCGCATAGACGTAGCGAAACTACAGCCTCTCGGGCGTCTCGCTGGTGACTACACAAAGATAGAGACTATCTTCGACTTGCCAAGCCAGAACCTCTAGCGAGTAACCCTGCACGCCATAGGGTAAAGAAAGCAAATCCAAAACCCGAAACAAGGAGCAGACCATGACCCAAGACAAAAGCGTCAAAAAAATAAGCTCGAAGACTTCACCGAAAGGTGAGATGGGGCAAAAGTATCTGGCCGATGGAAAATCCGTCTCCATGAGGTTGTGGGACGGCGAGGAACCGTCAGAGGCGAAGTCGGAGATCTCTCGCGATTACGAGACCGTGGGGTTTGTGATCTCCGGTAGCGCGGAACTTCATCTGGAGGGCCAGAAGGTGCTGCTTGAGCCCGGTGATTCCTGGCTCGTGCCGAAGGGCGCCTCGCATACATACAACATCCTCGAAGCGTTTACCGCTGTCGAAGCGACGAGCCCGCCCGCGGAAGTCCAGGGGCGCGACGAAGCGTAAGGTCTTAGCTGTTCTCCTGCACACGCTCGATAATGGCCTGAAGGAGTTTGTCGCCTTGATCCCCATCAAAGATAGCCTGAGCGTGGGCATCGCCCGGTAGGATCAGGGCTTCATTCTCGCCGCCGGGGGCGTCCTTCGCCATCTGGCGCACCTGACTGGACATGCTTTCACCCTCGCTAGCGACAAATAGTTTGGGATAGTCGCCGAGGTTCGCGACATCGCCGGTGCTGGACAGTAGGATCACCCCATCCGCCAAATCAGTGCTCCCGGCAGTTTCTAGCACAGCCGCCCCACCCGCGCTGGCCCCGACGAGCGTGATGCTCTTCGCGCCGCGCTCGTCTTTGAGGTAGTTGGCGGCGGCCTCTATGCTCTCCTGAGTAGTATCCTCCACCGCCACTACTGTGGCATCGTTCTTGGCTATCTCCTGCGCCTGCGGCTTCCAACTCGCCGCGTCGTAGGCCGCGCCATGCGAGAGGACTACACCACTAGCGCCCTTGCCCCACACTAGGGCTTCAGTGCCGCCGACCTCTATCTGTTCGCCCGACGACTTACCTCCGCCACCGGTGCTTCCACCGCCAGAGCTTCCGCCACCGGAACCTCCGCCATAGCCGGAGCCCGAGTTATCTCCGCAACCGAAGAGAAGTGCGGAAAGAAGAAGCACTATGCCTGCACTGTAACGGGCTCTCACTGGGTGTACTCGCTCCCTCGAACCCACTCTGTTCGGAGTTTTGGCGGGTTCGCGAGAGTTTGCATTACGACGCAGTACTGCTCGGTCTTCTCGTGCAGCGTGTCGAGTTGTTCGGCGGTGGCTTCGGGGGCATCGACTTTTAGGGTGAGGCGTATCTCCTCGAAACCGACGGAAATGTCCTTGTTGATGCCTAGAGTACCGGCGAGATCCAGGTCTCCTTCGGCGGTGGCTTCGATGCTGTTTGTGGGGATATTCATGGCCGAAGCTACCATCTGGCACGTGATCTGGGCGCAAGCCGCGAGAGCCCCGAGCAGTAAATCCCCCGAACACGCCGCAGTACCCATCCCTCCGACACCGCTGTGAGCTTCAGCGGCGTAGACCGCTCGCCCGATGTCCACGGAACATGAGATCGGAGCATCCGTCTCGCTGCCGGTTGCGGTCAGCGTGATCTTCGATGATTCCGGCTCGCTACGATACTTGTCTTTAAGCGGCTTTTGCGCGGAGCGAAGGTCCATAAGTAAGCCTTTCCTGGTTGTTTCCTCGCACACACTATAACCCGTTGCTCGGGGCCGACGTTAATTGGTGTTCTGTGCAGGCTCTTCTTCTAGGCGTTCGGCGGCCTCGCGCAGAAGTTCTATTAGCTCCTCGTCGCTGAGATCCTGTGGGTTAGGACCACCTCCGCTATCGCCGGAGGTTTGTTCGCTGCCTGACGGTGCCGGAGTTAGCTCGGGGGATGTCTGTTCGGCGGTTGGGTCCGCGCCGTCGCCCTCACCGCCTCGGGGTTCCGCGCCGGGGATGTCTTCACCGGAAGCGAAAGCTAGTACATCGTCGAAGGAGTCGAGGCCGGTTACGGAGCCGTCGCGGGTGTCCACGAAGGCTGTCAAGTTTACGCCGGGGCTGTCGCGGGTGGTGACGGAGAGCATCCAGTACAGGACGCTCTCGCCGCCCTCCGCCCGGACCACGGGGCGCGGTTCGAGGGAGATGATGTTGCCAGTCTCGCCGGCCGGTCCGTTACGTATCCACTGGAAGTCCGGGTACGCGTTGGTGACGAACCCAAAGGAGCGGTTCGGTCCGAGCAGGGCGGAGTCGAGAGGACGCTTGTGGACGCTGTACTCGCCCGTGTGCGCGTCGGTGTAGAGCATGGTGTAGGTCGCGTTCGACGGGCCGTAGGGCTCAAGCGCCGTGAACCAGACCGGACCCTCCGAGCCCGGGAGGAGGTAGGGCATCTCGTTGACGGTGTTCTCCACGTCCGGGATCTGGGGCACGTCCCGGCGCGTCACCCAGGCGTTCCAGATGCCGTTCTGGTAGGCCAGTGACTCGGCGGCGCGGCGCGAGAGCTCGCCGGGATAGAGCCGCTCGTCCGTAAAGCGTTCGTCCTCAATGATCTCCTCGCGCGACAGGTCCTCTATCTCGCCGTCGGGATGGACCACGAAGGTTCCGGCCCAGTAGGGTATGGTCACGGGGAACGAGAGGCGGTACTTGAGGTAGGGGACGAGCATCAGGACCTCCTCGTCCTCCACCGAGTAGTACGGGTCGGCCAGCGTGACCCAGAAACGCTCCTGTATAAGCTTCCAGTTTACGTTGTCCGTAATGGACATCCCCTCACCATACTTGAACGGCTCGCGGAGCGTCTCGACCTCGCCCTCCCCGTTAACCGACGAGATGCCCTGCTGCTGGTACGTGAAGACGTTGAAGCCGCCGTTTGGGACGCGGGGCGAGATGTAGCCCAGCGGGTCGCCGGGTTTGCTCTGGAAGGGCTCGA
>JBGTFQ010000210.1:0-15963 GCA_041747155.1 Rubrobacteraceae bacterium | reverse complement strand
GCGGGAACCAGTAGAACCAACATCGGAGTTCGCCCGTAAGATCGACACCGAATTCCCTGTAACGGTCGAGGTGGATCTACCTCGCGGCAACGATGTTTCGAGCGTTGTCGAGGCGTCCCGGAAATTACGGGAGCGCGGCGTGGACGCCATAGACATCTCGGACGGAGCGCGGGCTCGGTTGAGGATGCATCCGATAGCTGTCGCGAAGATCATTCAGGATGAGATCGGTATGGAAGTCGTAGCCCATATGTCCTGTCGCGACCGAAACATTATCGGGCTGCAGGCGGACCTCCTATCTGCGGCGGCTCTCGGCGTAAAGAACATCCTCGCCGTAACCGGAGACCCGGCCCAGATCGGGGACTACCCCGAAGCCACGAGCGTCTTCGATACCGACGCCGTTGGCCTCGTCCACGCAATCTCGCGCATGAACGCCGGTGAAGACCTGGCGGGGAACCCAATCGGCGAGCCGCCCGGCTTCCTTATCGGGGCATCCTTCAACCCGACCGCCGAAGACCTCGACTCCGAGATAGACAAGCTCCGGCGTAAGATCGAAGCCGGAGCCCACGCCTTCTGGACGCAGCCGGTCTTCGAGATCTCCGTCCTGGAGAACGCCCTCGAAAAGATAGAGGGCTTGGACGCTAAAATCCTTCTCGGCCTGATGCCGCTGCGCAGCGCTCGCCAAGCCGAGTTCCTGCACCACGAAGTCCCCGGCATAGATATACCGCGTCACATCCGCGAGAAACTAGCCACATTTTCGCCAGAAGACGCTCCAAAGTTCGGGGTGGAAGTCGCCCAGAACTTACTGTCCAAAGCGCAGCCGCTCGTCAACGGCGCTTACATAATGCCGCCCGCGAGCGCCCCTGAGTTAGCTGGAGACGTTTGCGAAGCTATAAGCGTTCGGCGATAAGCCAAAGAAGCTAGGAGACACATGGTTCTACAAAAGACTATCGGAGAAGAGAGAGAAGCCCGACTGATGGAATTTCGGGTCGCTCTAAAACAACGCATCCTGCTGCTGGACTGTGCGATGGGGACCATGATCCAATCCTACGAGCTCTCGGACGCGGACTACCGCTCCGACCGCTTCGCCGACCACCCCGGCGAACTGAAGGGCAATAACGACCTCCTCTCCCTCTCCCAACCCGGAATAATCCGTGACATCCACGAAGCCTCCCTGGAAGCGGGCGCGGACATCCTGGAGACGAACACGTTCTCCTCCACCTCCATCGCCCAGGCCGACTACAAAATGCAAGACCTAGCCTACGAACTCAACTTCGAGTCCGCTCGTGTGGCGCGTGAGGCCGCCGACGGCTATACGGACAAGACTCCGGATAAGCCTCGCTTCGTCGCTGGGGCTCTTGGCCCGACGAACCGTACGGCCTCGCTCTCGCCAGACGTAAACAATCCTGGATTCCGCAATGTAACCTTCGACGAGCTTGCCGAAGCGTATGCAGAGGCCGCACGAGGGCTCGTAGAGGGCGGTGTGGATCTGCTGCTCGTCGAGACAATCTTCGACACGCTGAATGCGAAGGCGGCGATCTTCGGGATACAAGAATATCTTGAGAGTGTGGACCTGGACGTGCCGATCATGATCTCCGGCACTATCACTGACGCGAGCGGTCGCACCCTCTCCGGCCAAGTAACTGAGGCTTTCTATAACTCCATCCGGCACGCCGACCCCATCAGCATCGGCCTCAACTGCGCGTTGGGCTCCAAGGAGCTGCGCCAATACATCGAAGAGTTATCCGGAGTCTCCGAGACCTACGTGAGCGCGTATCCGAATGCTGGATTGCCAAACGAATTTGGGGAGTATGACGAGAGCCCCGAGTTCATGGCGGAGGAGATCGGAGACTGGGCCGCAAACGGCTGGCTGAACATCGTCGGTGGCTGCTGCGGAACCACTCCGGATCACATAAGAGCGATGGCTGAGGCTGTCGCGGATCACGCACCCCGCACACTACCGGATCTCCCCAAAAAACTGCGTCTCAGCGGCCTGGAAGCCGTAAACATTGGCGAAGACTCGCTCTTCGTAAACGTCGGAGAGCGGACGAACGTCACGGGGTCGGCGCGGTTCAAGGATTTGATCCTCGCGGACGACTACGAGACCGCCCTAGACGTTGCGCGACAACAAGTAGAGAACGGCGCCCAAGTAATAGACGTGAACATGGACGAGGGAATGCTCGACGGCGAAGAGGCGATGGTCACTTTCCTCAACCTCGCCGCGGCGGAACCGGACATATCGCGGGTACCGGTCATGATCGACTCGTCCAAATGGTCCATTATTGAGGCGGGCCTGAAGCTCGTGCAGGGCAAGGCCGTCGTCAACTCCATCAGCATGAAAGAAGGCGAAGAAGAATTCATCCGCCAAGCGAAGCTCCTCAAACGGTACGGGGCAGCCGTGATCGTGATGGCTTTCGATGAAGACGGCCAAGCGGACTCCAAAGATCGTAAAGTCGAGATCTGCACCCGCGCCTACAAGCTGCTCACCGAAGAGATCGGCTTCCCGGCGGAGGACATCATCTTCGACCCGAACGTCTTCGCCATCGCCACCGGCATCGACGAGCACAACAACTACGGCGTGGACTTTATAGAAGCGGTACGCGAGATACACACGAACCTTCCCCACGCCAAGACTTCGGGCGGCATCTCCAACGTCTCGTTCTCGTTCCGAGGCAACAACCCCGTCCGCGAAGCAATCCACGCCGCCTTCCTGTACCACGCTATCGACGCGGGCCTAACAATGGGCATAGTTAACGCAGGACAATTGTCCGTTTACGATGCTATTGAGCCGGAATTGCGCGAAGCCGTTGAAGATGTAGTGATGAACCGACGGGATGATTCTACCGAGCGGCTGCTGGAGTTGGCAGAGAAGTACCGGGATTCTGGAGATCCGGCGACGGATGAGAAGGCTTTGGAATGGCGTTCGTGGCCGGTGACAGAGCGTTTGGAGCATGCGCTAGTCAAGGGGATCGCAGATTACGTCGAAGGCGATACGGAAGAAGCTCGGCACGAGTTTGATCGTCCGATACAGGTGATCGAAGGTCCGCTCATGGATGGCATGAACGTTGTAGGAGATCTCTTCGGGGCGGGCAAAATGTTTCTACCGCAAGTCGTCAAGAGTGCGCGGGTTATGAAGAAGGCTGTGGCGTATCTCATCCCGTTTATCGAGGAAGAGAAAGGCGAGGCTCGAAAGCCCAATGGCACGGTCGTCATGGCGACGGTCAAGGGTGATGTCCACGATATCGGGAAGAACATTGTCGGGGTTGTGTTGCAGTGCAACAACTTCGAGGTGATCGACCTCGGGGTGATGGTCCCATCCGCCAAGATCCTAGAAGTAGCTCGGGAGAAAGGCGCGGATATCATCGGGCTCTCAGGTCTCATTACGCCGAGTCTGGACGAGATGGTCCATAACGCCAAGGAGATGCAGCGCGAGGGCTTCGACATACCGCTGCTCATCGGGGGAGCGACGACTTCACAGACGCATACGGCGGTTAAGATCGCACCGGGCTACGAGCAGCCGGTGATCCATGTAAAGGATGCTTCGCGGGCCGTGGGCGTGGTGCAGAACCTCGTTAGCGACGGTGGCCGCAAGGAAGCCTACGCCGAGCAGGTCGCAGCCGAATACGAGCAAGTGCGAGTAAAGCACGCGGGGCGTCGCTCGAAGACCAAGATGGCGAAGCTCGAACGTGCGCGAGCGAACCGCATGAAGATCGACTGGACCGACTACGAACCGCCGAAGCCGGAAGTCTTGGGGGTTCGTACGTTCGAAAATTATCCGCTAGAGGAGATCCGCCAGTACATAGACTGGACGCCGTTCTTTCACTCCTGGCAGCTAAAAGCGAGCTACCCAAAGATATTCGACGACTTCGAGAAGGGCGAAGAGGCCCGCAAGCTCTTCGCCGACGCACAAGAGCTGCTAGACCAAATAATCGAAGAGAGCTGGCTTACGGCCCGCGCCGTCTACGGTCTCTTTCCCGCCAACCTGCTCCCGAACGATTCCGTCGAGGTCTACACCGATGAATCCCGCAACGAAGTGCTGCACGAGCTTCACTTCCTGCGCCAGCAGAAGCAGAAGCCGCCGGGCCGCCCAAACCACTCGCTCGCGGACTTTATCGCGCCGAAAGAATCTGGCCTTGAAGACCACATCGGCATGTTCGCCGTGACGTGTGGAATCGGCGCAGACGAAGCGGCGAGGCGGTTCGAGGATGACAACGACGTGTACAACGCCATCATGGTCAAAGCTCTAGCGGATCGGCTAGCCGAGGCATTCGCCGAGCTTCTACACGAGCGAGTCCGCAAGGAATTCTGGGGTTACGCGGCGGACGAGACGCTGGACACCCCGGCCATCATTCGCGAAGAATACAAGGGGATACGGCCCGCGCCTGGCTATCCAGCCTGCCCCGAACACACCGAGAAGCATACTATCTGGGAGTTGTTGGATGCGGAGGAGAACACTGGGATCATACTGACAGAGAGCTGCGCGATGTATCCGGGCGCTGCGGTAAGCGGATACTACTTCTCGCATCCCGAATCCACGTACTTTGGAGTCGCGGAGATCGCACGCGATCAAGTCCAGGACTACGCTGAACGCAAGGGCATGACGCTCGAAGAAGCCGAAAAATGGCTCTCCCCCAACCTGTCCTATGATCCCGAAAGCCCCAACGGCGACGGCGCGACGGAAGTCCCGCAGGCTGTGAGCAAGTCCGCCCGCTAGAATCTACTCGAACTCGACTTCCTCGAAGCCGAGTGTGGTAACGAGAGCCCGGATGCTGCTCTCGGCGTTCTGTTCGGCGGTTTCTAGGATGTCGTTCTTCTGGGCTGCGGCTAATATCGCTTCCTCGGCATCGGTGCGGGCTTCTTCGACGAGTTCGTCGTCGGGGCGTAGGCGTAGGAGCCCCTGGTCCCGGTCGTAGAGTCGAGTGTTTCCTTCGTCCAGGCTGGAACCGAGTATTTCGGCAGGCGGCAGGTTTATTTGAACTCGGTTGTCTTCGACTTGCACGTCGCTGTCTTCCAGGCTGGAGAGATCCACCCCAGCCTGCACTTCTCCAGTGGCGACGAGCACGACTTTCTCGCCGGTTAACGTTTTCTTTATTGCGTTCCCGCCAGTCTCTTTGGTGATGACGACGGACTCTGTCCAGCGGACGGTGGCTAGTTGATCTAGGTCCTTTACACCTTCCACAACCACGGGGCTTGTCGTTGTCTGTGTGCGGGCTTCGCCGAAGATAGGACCAAGGATGGGTAGCGAGGAACCGTAGCGGGCCAGACCGATACCGAGCACTACGCCGAGCGCGACGATGGCGAAGGCCAGGACAACCGCGCCTCCGACCCCGCTACTCTTCTTGCCCATTCCGCGCCTCCTGTGATGTCTGATTGCGGCGACGGAATTGTATCATTCGGCGTAAAACGCTTGGTTTGTGGTTCTTCAGGGGCGGTCGTTGAGGGTACCTTCGCGCTCGACGCGGAGTTCGGGGTCGGTGCCGGGTACGTGGTGCCGGATCCAACGCTCTGTTCGCTCGAAGAAGCGCGTTCTGTCTAGCAGCGGGTTCCAGAAACCGGCCGTGATGCAGTAGTAGGTGTCGTAGGGGCTTTCGTGGTGTATGTCATGGTGCTCGGCGTTGAGTATGATGCCGCATCTTTGCAGCCACGCCGCGACCGGCGGAGGATTCTGCATATGCGCCCATTTGTGAAACTGGTTGGTCAAAAAGGTTGCGAGACAGAGAAAGAGTGAGAACGCTCCAAACAGATAGCCCCCTATCGCCGTCTCGATGGGGACAGCTAGCCAGAGGAGCAGCATAAATGGAACCGCGACGAGGCTATTGTTCCCATTCGTGTCTACGAAGTCGTGTTTGGTTATGCCTTTGGGGTCCACATGATGCTCACGAAACGCATCTATAAAGCCGGGCCCGATCACGGGCGTTTCGTAGGAGCCGAAGTTGTCGGCGAGAAAGTGTACGAATCCCGAGAGAAAATCTGCGGTGAGATACGCCAAAAGCGCGAGTATCGGCAGCATCCACAGGTAGCCGAAGTTCGACGCACCAGCGTGTGCTTCTGAACCGATCAGGACCGCAAGCAGCCCAAACGAAAAAATTCCAGCGTACTCCAGAACCCGGTGTCCGGGGCTGGTCTCCGGGGTCGCCCGATCCTCTACCTTTTCACGTTGGTCGATCATGTTTGTCTCCTCTTTGACAATCATACTATTCGGCCCTGGCGAGTCAATATGTCCTTTCAAAACACTTCAGAAGGACGCTTTGTAATCCATACGGTTACGGCACTAATCCCGATCATGAGCGGCTGGCAAACCCCGAAGTTACAATGAAGGTGAAGGGGACTTGAACGTAAAGGAGGCACGCAATGGAGCAGAGGATAATGGAAGGCGCGGAACCGTTTCGCTTTGAAGGCGGAGATGTTGGAGTGTTGGTCTCGCATGGGTTTACGGGGACCACGCAAAGCGTGCGACCGCTGGGCGAGGCGTTGGCTGAGGAGGGCTTTACCGTCGCGGGGCCGCGTCTCGAAGGACATGGGACTAGCATGGAGGATCACGCCCAAAGTACGGCTCGCGGTTGGATCTCCTCTATCGAAGAAGACCTCGCGTGGCTGGAAGAGAGTTGCTCCTCCGTATTCTTCGCCGGACTCTCGATGGGTGGCATGTTCTCGCTCTACTTCGCCGGGACACGCCCGGACCTCATTAAAGGCATCGTCCCGATAAACGCCTGTATGTACCTCGGAAATCCGGATCTCGCCCGCCTGACCTTTGATCCACAAGCTCCCGCGAGCGTGCCGGGCGTCGGCTCCGACATAAAAGCACCCGGCATCGAAGAGCTTGTCTACCCAGAAGTACCTATGCCCGCTGTCAAGGAGTTCATGGCGATCATGCGGGTCACGGATGACCTGCTACCAGCAATCACCTGTCCCACGCTCATCCTGCAGTCTTTGGAAGACCACGTCGTCCCACCCGAGAATGGGCCTCACATCCTTGAACGCCTCGGTAGCGAAGACAAAGATCTCGTCCGCCTGGAGAACTCCTACCACGTCGCCACCCTCGACAACGACAAGGAACTTATCGCCGAGCTGACAACGAACTTTATTCGGGAGCGGACGAGCTAGAAGTTACGTGCCTCTAAGCCTGAATGTTTGTCTCCCGCCAGCGAGTGTTTTCTCCGACGCCCTCAGCTTCGGGGAAGGCTTCGCCTTTGCCTAGCTGTACCCGGATCGGGGGTAGCATCGTACCCCGGTCACAGATGAACGTGCCGGAGTACGGTGCTTTGTCGTTGGGTTTGTGGGTTGGGCCGTAGTGCTTGTAGCGTGCGAGTATGTCTTTCAAGTCGGCAGCCATTAGAGCGTCACTGCACGGGCTTCGTTGAAGCCTTCCGTCTCGACGAGTACTTTGAGGACTTCGTTGGAGATAGGTTCGTCCACAGTTACGGCCATCGCGGCCCGGGAGCCGGGTTCGCCACGACCGACGGCCATGTTGCCGATGTTCACACCATGCTCCCCGAGGATACTCCCGGCTTTGCCGATCATGCCGGGAGTATCCTCGTTGCGGATAAAGAGCATGTACTTCTCCGGAACGATGTCGAAATCGTAGCCCAACGCACCCACCAATCGCGGCTGAAAGCGCGGCCCAAAGAGCGTTCCACTAACCACGTTCTCGCCCATCCGCAACACTACGAGGCTCGTGTAGTCCGCGCTCTCAGGCGACCTGGAAGTCTCCAACCTCATGCCTCGCTCCTTCGCCAATAGCGGCGTGTTGACGAAGTTCAACGGCTCATGAACCATCGGAGCGAGCAAACCTTTCTGAGCCGAGACATCCAAAAGGCGCGTGTCGAAATTGGCGACGTCTCCATAGTATTCGATTCTCAGGCTGTCGCCGGGATCGTCGGTAAGCTGATACAGCAGACTTCCGAGCGACTCACACAGACCGGAGAACTTCGCCACAAACTCGGCTCCCTCGCCGACGGGAACGGGCGCGTTTATGGCATGTACCGGAACTCCGCCTTGTAGCGCGGTGACTACTTGCTCGGCGGCGGTGATCCCGGCTCGATCCTGAGCTTCCGCCGTGCTCGCCCCCAGATGCGGCGTGACGACGACGTTCGGAAGCGTGAAGATCGGGGAGTCCGTGTTCGGCTCTTCCATAAAGACATCAAGCGCCGCTCCCGCAATAACCTTTTCTTTCAAAGCGTCGTAGATGGCGGTCTCGTCCACAATGCCGCCTCGCGCCACGTTTATGAGATAAGCCGTGGACTTCATTTTGCCCAGAGTCTCTTCGTTGACCATACCCATCGTCTGAGGCGTTCGCGGAACGTGCAGGGAGATGAAATCCGCGTTCTCGAAAACTTCGTCCGTGGTCTCCGCCCGGTCGACGTTCATGGCCCGCATCCGGTCTTCCGAGACGTAGGGATCGTAGGCCAATACCTTCATCCCCATGCCGTGCGCACCCCGTGCCACTATGGCTCCAACGTGTCCCAAACCGACAAGCCCGAGGATTTTGCCGGAGACTTCCACGCCCTTGAACGAGCTACGTTTCCACTCGCCATCGCGCAGGGAAGTATCCGCCGCCGGGATGTGGCGGGCCGCCGCGAGCATCAGGCCGAGCGTGTGCTCCGCCGCCGCTACCGTGTTGCTCTCGGGGGCGTTGGCGACAAGGATGCCGCGTTTGGTTGCGGCTTCGATGTCTATGTTGTCCACGCCAATACCAGCGCGTCCGATTGCCTTGAGGTTGTCAGCCTTCTCAATGACTTCGGCGGTAACTTTGGTTGCGGAGCGGATTATGAGGCCGTCGTACTGGCCGATCTCCCCTAGCAGTTGCTCGGGTGTGAGATCCAACCTCACATCGACCTCGAAATCCTTCTTCAGTAGCTCTATTCCAGAATCTGCGAGCTTCTCGGGGACGAGTACTTTCAAGCTACCGCTCCGCTCTTGGAGAAGACTCGTTGAGCCGCTCCAACTCCCTTACCAAGCTCCACCGGATGCCCGAGGGATTCAAGCGCAAGCTCCGCTGCAGCTATCGTGGCAATGATGTCGTAGGCGTCGAAGTAGCCGCAGTGACCTATACGGAAGATCTTACCGACCATATCCCCTTGTCCACCGGCGATCTGTATTCCGTGCTCCCGGAACAGCATCTTTACGAACTGTTTGCCGTCGATCTCGTCCGGCACGTAAGAAGCCGTAACCGCCGAGTTGAGATCCTCATCCGGCCCAAAGAGCGAGAGGCCCATGCCCTTGACACCTTCGCGAGAAGCCCGCCCGAGAAGCACGTGCCGCTCGAAGACATTCTCGATCCCCTCGTCGATCAACTGCCGCAACGCAACATCCAACTGAATGATGATACTCACCGCCGGAGTCCAAGCCGTCTGCGCGGGCTCCTTCTCGTAAGCCTTCTTGGCCGCCGTCCAATCGAAGTAGTACCGGGGCATCGTGGACTGCTCGTGCATCCGCATCGCCCGCTCCGAAACACTCACAAAACCGAGCCCCGGAGGCGTCATCAAAGCCTTTTGCGAACCGGCAACGACAACGTCCACGCCCCAGTCGTCCGTCCTTAGCTCACACGCCCCGAGACCGGAGACCGCGTCCACGATGCTCACGACATCCTGCGTGACCTTCGCGAAGCCCTCGATATCGTTTACGGTGCCGGTCGAGGTCTCGGAGAGG
Organism: Rubrobacteraceae bacterium; assembly: GCA_041747155.1. Lineage (GTDB taxonomy): Bacteria > Actinomycetota > Rubrobacteria > Rubrobacterales > Rubrobacteraceae > JACDDK01. The sequence continues at coordinate 6,318 of JBGTFQ010000210.1, read as the reverse complement.
ACGCACATAGCGGCCTTTATCTCTGGGTCGTTCGACAGAACAGCGGAGATCTCATCATTGTCCGCCTTCTGGCCCCAGTCGTACTTGAGTTCCGTCACCTCGATGCCGAAAGCCCGGCACATCTTGACCCACCGACCACCGAAGTTGCCGCTGTTCACAACGAGCACCTTGTCGCCGGGGGAGAAAAGGTTCTGTACCGCGCCCTCGAAAGCACCCGTGCCACTCGCGGCGTAAGTGAAGATATCGTTCTCAGTCAGAAAGACCTTTTTGAGGTTCTCGTTCACGCGAGTAAAGACCTCGCCGAACTCCGGGGTACGGTGGTGGATGATCGGCAACGCGCCAGCCGCCGAAACCTCGGGCGGGATCGGCGTGGGACCGGGCGACATGAGACGATACTTATTCATCATGGACTAAAAGACTTCCTCTCTCGCTGCGAGCAACTAGGAACCTATTCTAGCCACAATCCACGCCGATGACCACACGGCTGCTGCGAATCAAGCGTCAATCTGTCGAACCTTTGCTCCCGTAGAGAGACGGCGCAAGAGAGAATCGTTCAGGAGCCGTGGAGTCTCCCCGAAAGCGTCTCTAAAACATCTCCGATCCGTAACGTCCCCGCCTCGTTGTGGATAAGATTCTGGCCGAATAAAACTTCGCCACCTCGTTTTCGGAACGTCGCCAGGGTGCGCAGCGGTTCTTTGTTCGCAACAGCGGTACTTTGGTCCACGGTTGTGATCTTGCACCGCGCGCACGGTTTGACCACACGCAGACCTATCTCCCCAACAACCACATCCCGCCAGTCGTCTTCAGCGAACGCGCCACATCCGCCTACAACGATATTAGGCCGGAAACGATTCATCGGCAACGGTGCTTCGAGCCTTCCATTGAGGTCTTCGAGCGAGGCTTCCGAGATGAGAAGCAGCGGAAAACCATCCGGCAGAGCTACTCTATCCTCCAAACGTCCAAAATCCGGGTCGACCACCCGAACGGAATGATCCGGCAGATAGACTAACCGTCGGGACGCGCCAAGGAATTCACTGAACCATCTATCTACCTCTTCTCCCACGAGCGACACTGCCACGGTATCGCCCCAAACCGTGGCGAGAATCGAAGAATTTGGAGTGAGTTCGAACGGTATTTCCAACTTCGGCATCTCTGGAGCGTTCACAGTTAGGCAGTCGGCCTGAATCTGCACTCTCACGAGTGAGAGCTTCGGATCCGTACGTTGAGAGACGAACTCGCCGGTCTCGTCAACTAGCATCCAACGCCGGTCGTGAATAATTCCCCGTTGGTCAAGCTCGGCGGCATCTAGAGATATTCCACCGCAAGACTTTATAGGATAGACGTACAGAGCACTCACGGAAACATCGGTACTGGAACTCGAAGTCATGGTCTTATTCAATCCGAAGTACGGCCTCTCCGCAAGCCCTGACCCATATCACCCGAAACCCGCGCCTTCCAATCCTGGCAGTGCGGACCTCGCGTAACGCGCTTCATAGCTGTTCCCAGTGATGCCGCGTCCCTCAAAGGGTGGTCGTTTCGCTAGTTCTTTGGCTTCTATGTCAGTGCGGATGCGTGACTCGACAAAATCCAGGCGTAAGCTGTCACCATCTCGCAAGCGGCCAATGACTCCTCCTATAGCGGCTTCTGGCGCGAATAGGGAGACCCAGGTTCCAGGAGCATCCTCCGGCGCAACGCCGTCCGTCAGAACGGACAGTTCCAGGCCAGCGTCCCGCAACGCTATCGCCAAGCCATCGAGACGCGAGAGTCCCGGACCACCTCTCGGGCCACAACCACGAACCACAATCATTTCTGATTCCCCTATCTCTCCGGCCTCCACCGCTTGGACACCGGCTTCTTCGGAATCGAAGACCCGGCACTCGCCCGCGACCTCTTCCACGCCGGTCTCCACCCGACATACCGCCTCCGTCCCAGACGACCGACCTCGCACGAACATGAGCCGTGAATCCTCTTCGGACTCTGGTGGTGATTCGGTAAGCCTTTCCTTAAGTTTTCCTTCCACCGTTGCGACATTGTGTAATTCGTCACCGAGATGTGCCAGGAGTCCGGTAGGTCCGTGCTTTTGGAGCCACTCGGGTGGTACAGTGGGAGTTTCAGGGGCTAGAACCTGGATCATTCGCGAGAATCCGACCACACCAGCTTCGCGAGCTACCGCTGACAGATGCACCAACGTCTCCACTCCCCCACCCGCCGCAGCCGCTGCTCGGACAGCATTCGCCAACGAGAAATTCTCGATGAGATCCCGCACCCCCGGACCTCTACCACGGAGAAGCGCGACAACAACATCGGACGGCTGTCCGTTTAGTGGCGCGAGCCCGAGTGATACGAGCGAAGCTAACATCGGGACATTGCGTGTTTGGGCGCATACTGTTGGCAAGTTTAGGCGCAGAGCCGCTACGATGAGTCCGAAAGTCTCTTCGGAGTTGCCGGGTGGAATGAGGATACCGTCTAGTCGTTCGTCCGCGCATGAGACGGTGGCGAGGTCCGAGATCCACTCTCTAGCCAACGCCACACCACCGGGACGAGCTGAAGGAAGGCGCAGCGATACAGGCTCAGCGCCTGCTTTATAGACGGCATCAGGCAAGCCGCACGGTTCGAAGAACGGGACTCCTATGCGTGGCGAGTTCAGAGGAAGTTGATCTTTATGAGCCCAGCTTCTCCAGGAGAAGCTCGCGGACACGGCCACCGTCGGCGTTGCCTCGAGTAGCCTTCATCACCTGCCCGACCAGGAAGCCGATCACCTTCTTGTCTCCGCTACGGACACGCTCCGCTTCGTCGGGGTTGTCGGCGATGACGCCGTCTACTAGGGTGGAGAGTTCGTCGCCGCCCGTCGCGGCCAGGTTGTCGCGCTCCACGATGATTGAGGGCGCGTCGCCAGTTGCGAAGACGATGGCTAGTACTTCGCGAGCTGTGGTGCGTGAGATCTTCGAAGTTTCGACCAGCCCGATCAGCTCGATCATATGACCCGGCGTCACCTTTGTTGAATCCTCTATGCCGATCCCGACTTCGTTCAACAAGGCTCGAAGGTCGCCAGAGATCCAGTTAGCCGCCTGCTTCGAGTCCACCTCAGCAGCCACCTTCTCGTAGAACGCCGCTAAATCACGATCTGCGGTCAGCACCCCGGCATCATAATTCGAGAGTCCGTACTGCTGCGTGAAGCGGGCACGCATCTCGTCTGGAAGTTCCGGCAGACGGCTTTTTATCTCGCTTATCCAAGCATCCGAGAGTTCTAACGGCAGTAGATCCGGCTCCGGAAAGTAGCGGTAGTCGTGGGCGAATTCCTTGCTGCGTAGCTCGTGGACTTCGTCGGTCTCGGGATCGTAGTGGAGCGTGGTCTGCTGCACCGTGCCGCCGGACTCCAGAATCTCTCGCTGGCGGGCAAGTTCCGCTACGATTCCCTTCTCGACGAACCGGAACGAGTTCATGTTCTTGAGTTCGGTCTTAACACCGAAGGAGCCGTCCGGGTTGCTAATGGAGACGTTCGCGTCGCAGCGGAGTTGGCCCTTTTCCATGTCCGCCTCCGAGACACCGATGGCTCGCAGGATCTCTTTGAGGTGGTTCGCCGCCGCTCGCGCCGCTTCGGGCGAAGGAATATCCGGTTCTGTGACAATCTCCATGAGAGGCGTGCCACCGCGGTTGAAGTCGATCATCGAGCCGACCGAACCGTGCATCCGGCCCGAAGTCCCGACGTGGACGTTCTTCGCAGCGTCCTCTTCGAGGTGCAGACGAGTTATCCCGATCCGAACCGTCTCGTCGCCCACCGGTACATCGAGATGACCTCCGAGGCAGATCGGCAGGTCGAACTGGCTGATCTGGTATCCCTTCGGCAAATCTGGATAGAAATAGTTCTTGCGGGCGAATTCCGCCCGTCCAGCAACATCACAGTTGAGCGCGAGCCCGGCCATCACGCCAAGCTCTATGGCTTTCTCGTTGATGACCGGCAACGCTCCCGGATGCCCGAGACAGACCGGGCAGGTGTGGGTGTTCGGTTCCTCGCCGTAGGTCACGCGACAGCCACAGAACATCTTCGTCGTGGTCGCCAGATGGACGTGAAACTCCAGCCCGATAACCGCCTTGTAAGTCTCTTTTGCCTCTGTCTGCAATGGTCCATCCTCGCGTTCGGGTTTTCGGTTGTACGCCTTTAATATATTAGCATCCGGGTTCCACGCTTCAGGCAGCGGTAGCTTTGATGGGGTCGCGTCTCTGGTAGACGATAAAGAAAAGCCCCACGATGACGAGCGCGGCACCCAGGACCCTCACCAGCCCGAATGACTCTCCCAGGAAGAGAGCCGAAGTACTCATGCCAAAGATCGGGACGAGGAGAGAGAAGGGTGCTACCACGCTCGCAGAGTAAGTACGCAACAGGAAGCCCCAGATCCCGAATCCAAGCAGCGTGGATATGATCGCAAGATAAAACACGGAGCCTACACCTACTAGCGTGATATCTCTCATCGCCGCCGCCATTGCTTCCTCGCCTTCAAAGAGCCACGACATAATGAACAACGGTATCGGTGGCACGGCACTGACCCAGACCATCAGACGCAGTGCATCGGGAGCTGCAGCCTGCTTCGTCAGTATATTAGAGACACCCCACGCCGCCGCTGCCGCGACCACTAGCATGAATCCAGCAAGACTCCCCGACACCCCGAGGTCGGCGGCGATCACCGCCATCCCGCCAATCGCCACCACCATTCCGACGAACTGCCGGGTTCGAGGTCTATCTCCGAAAAAAATCATCGCCAAGAGTACCGTGAAGAAAGCCTGAGATTGCAGCACCAACGAAGCGAGACCGGGCGGCATTCCGATATCGATACCGATAAACAAGAGGTTGAAACTCACCACGCCGAGAGCGATCCCGATGCCGAAGATCCAACGCCACTTCACCTGCGGCATCCCAATAAGAAGCACCGCCGGAAAAGCCGCCAAAGTAAAACGCAGCGCCGAAAGCAACAACGGCGGAAAACTCTCCAACCCAACAGCTATTACAACGAAATTGAATCCCCAAATCGCCGCCACAACCACCGCCAGCGCGACATGCTGGACTTTCAATTCATTGCGGCTTGAGCGCGAACTCGAAATTCGCCGCTTGCTCCACAGCCCGAGCCGCCCTCAAAAGCATCGGCTCCGTAAAGTGGTTGCTCATCAGTTGCACGCCGACCGGCAATCCATCCGACAGGCCACCCGGCACGCTGATAGCCGGTATCCCGGCGAGGCTCACAGGGACGGCGCACACGTCTTGGGCGTACATCGCCAGGGGATCGTCGGTCTTGGACCCGATCTCAAACGCCACGGATGGCGAAGTCGGTGAGACGAGCACATCATACTGCGAAAACGCCGCCCGAAAATCCTCCACGATGCGCGTGCGGACTTTCTGGGCCTGGGCGTAATAAGCGTCATAGTAGCCGCTGGAGAGCGCGTAGGTGCCGAGCATGATGCGTCGCTTAGCCTCGTCCCCGAAGCCCTCCTCGCGTGTCTGACGATACATCTCGTGAACGCCGGAAGCGTCCGGTGACCGGTAACCATAGCGCACGCCATCGAAGCGGGCGAGGTTGGACGAAAGCTCCGCCGGAGCGATTATGTAATACGCTGCGAGCCCATAGCGCGAGTGCGGCAAGCTGACCTCTCCGACCTCCGCTCCAGCCTCTTCGAGGCCCGCAATAGTCTTCTTTACTACCTCTTGTACGCCAGAGTCTATGCCCTCTTCCGCAAGCTCGGTGACGACTCCAACTCGCAAGCCCTTGACACCGTCTTCGAGACCAGCGAGGTAGTCCGGGACTTCCACGTTCGCGCTAGTGGAGTCGCGGGGGTCGTGCCCGGCTATAGCTTGCAGAAGGAGGGCTGAGTCTCGGACGTCGCGGGTCATTGGGCCGATTTGATCCAGGGACGAAGCGAACGCGATGAGTCCGTAACGCGAGACTCGCCCATAAGTCGGCTTGAGCCCCACGATGCCGCACAGCGCCGCTGGCTGGCGCACGCTGCCGCCGGTATCCGTGCCGAGTGCCCACCAGCCCTCGCCCGCCGCCACGGCCGCGGCCGAGCCGCCGCTGGAACCGCCGGGCGTCCGGGTGATGTCCCACGGATTCTTTGTCGGGAAGAAGGCCGAGTTCTCGGTCGACGAGCCCATCGCGAACTCGTCCATGTTCGTCTTGCCGACGATCACGGCGTCGGCGGCCTTCAGCCGTTCGGCGACGTGCGCGTCATAGGGCGAGACGAAGTTGGCCAGCATCCTGCTGGAGCAGGTGGTCTTCGTCCCCTGGACGTTGATGACGTCCTTCACGCCGACGGGGATGCCGGCCAGCA
>JBGTFQ010000209.1:0-26172 GCA_041747155.1 Rubrobacteraceae bacterium | reverse complement strand
TACGAAACGCCTCGCCGACCGACGCCCCTACCGCCGAGCCCTAGAACTCGACGAGAGCCACCCAAGCTACGCCTCCCTCACCCGACTCCGCGACGACGCCTCTTGGCGCCGCCGTATCGAGGAAGCCTGGGCCAGATACCTGACCCGCTACCGCAAAGGCGTCGCAGGTCCATTCGATATCCTCATAGACCTTCCCGCCACCCGGCACCTACCGATGGACCTGCGCCTGATCCGGAACTCCCCCCTCCCCGGAGAGCGAAACCCCGTCAACTGGACCGGCCTTTCAGGACTCTCCGACGACGATATGACCCGCCTGCAAACCCCCCTGCGCCGCGTCCGAATATTCACCGCCAACGACGACCTGGTGACCTCCGTGAGACGCCACGCCGACGAGCTCTTCACCATCGCCGAAGAAGTAGGCTGAAAAACACCCGACCGCCACAGACGGCAATGAAAAAGGGCCGGTATCTTTGAAAGGGGGAGACCCTTTTCCGGCCCTTAGCGCTCCCTTGAAGGTTGCGCTAGATGATACGTTCATTATAAACGTCCGTGCTGGCCGCGCAAGAGCCGTTAATAAAACTTAATCCTTTCCAGAGTTATGCTTCGCTGATATAATTTTTTGTTGACGGGCCGTTAGCTCAATTGGCAGAGCAAGAGACTCTTAATCTCTAGGTTCCAGGTTCGAGTCCTGGACGGCTCACTCGCAATTTCACGTTTGCTCACTGGTGGCTCTCATTCTCTTAAATCGTATGTTCGACCTGATCTTCTCCCCCGTCTACGTCTATACTGTACCCTTGCAAGATTTAGAGAGGGGACTAATTTTGCGTGGCATCAAACGTGACACCGCATGATCTTCGTCTGGGTTCCATCCTATGCCGCCTATCGGTGGAAACCGGCTAAAGTCCGTTGAGCCGACGGCCATCAAAGTTTCAACGACGAGTCTACCTGCGGCGTAGGATCTTCTTGGCGGTAGCGATTCTCGTCTTGCTGGGAGCTGTGATCTGGGCTCTCTGGCCCGAATCCACGCCTGCCTCCAAAGCTCAGGATTCCTCCGCATCCAAAACCAAAGTCTCCTCCGGCAAGAACCCTTCTAAGAAATCCAGCGGCCAGAGGCCAAAGATCGTCGAGCCTGCACCATCCGACTTGGCCTATCCTGGATTCTATCCACCCTATTACGAGATCGACGCTAAATACACCGAGTCGCCGCGAACTATCTCCGGTGTCGAAAGGCTCCGGTACGTCAACGCCGAAGACAAGCCGATGACGGAACTGAAGTTCCAAGTCTGGACCAACGAGGACGTGTTTACCGAACGTGGCGGTGGGACGCAAGTACAAAACGCCACCGTGGACGGCGAAAAAGCCCGCCTGAAGCTCGAAGGCACGTCCTTTACCCTCGAACTACCGGAACCCATGCCCGTCGGCGACACAGCGGATATTTCGTTCGAGTTCGAGACCTACATACCGGACATAGAGGCTCCGTTCGGTCATCACCAGGGAGTCTCCTCGCTGGGGGTCTGGTATCCGATGCTTGCTGTATACGACGAAGACGGATGGAATATCTCGCCGCCTACGGATTTTGGTGAGCCTTACTTCGCCGGGGCATCCAACTACAAGGTTTCGCTCACGCTGCCGAAGAATCTCTCGCCAGCGGCCACCGGCATCGAGACCGAACGCGAGAGAGTCGGCGAGCTTCGCACGTTCACCTACGAGGCCGAAGCCGTCCGGGATTTCGCGCTCGCAATCGGGGACAACTTCGCTGTGAAATCCCGTAAGGTTGGGGATACGACCGTCAATGTTCATTATCGGCCCGAGTCGGCTTTCCGGGCGGACCGCACCGCCGAGCTCGCCGCCGCTAGTCTTGAGACCTTCTCGGAGATCTACGGTCCCTATCCGTACAAGGAGCTTGAGATCGTGGACGCGCCACTCATTACTGGCACCGAGTACTCTGGGCTAACGTTCGTCTCCATAGCGAATTCCGAGGATTACATCTTCGACACCGTCGTACCGCACGAAGTTGCTCATCAATGGTGGTACGTCAAGGTCGGCAGCGATCAATTCAAGTCGCCCTGGCTCGACGAATCCCTCGCGACCTACTCCGAATGGCTGTTCACCGGCGACGCGGAAACTCGTTTCCCAACGCTTCTGACGCCCTACGCACCTCTTGATTCTCCTGTGGATGCTTTCCCAGATACCGGAACCTATCAGAACACTGTCTACGTCTACGGAGCGCAACTCTACCGGGATCTCGCGTACGAGATCGGCCAAGAGACCCTCTTCGCCGGACTAAGAACCTACGCCAACCAGAACGACCACAAAACCACGACCGCCGAAGACCTGGTAGAGACGCTCTCCGAAGCTGCTGGAGAAGACCTTTGGCCGTACTTTGAGTCCCGCGGCATCACCCGAGAGACATCGGAAAAACAAAAATCCCCCGACCCGTAAGGCCAGGGGAGAAACGGAAAGGTGCAGGCTCCCCTCCGTTGATAAGGCCCGACACCCCGTGAAAGGGGCGCCGGGCCTCAGTTGTTGCGTTACTCGAGTACTACCTGCGCCGCAGAACAGCGTACGTCAAGATACCGGAACCCAAGAGCAGAAAGGCCGCCGGGAGAAGGATGGCCGGGCCACCGCTCTCCGCGAGGTTGCCGCTGCTGCCGCTACCGGAAGCGGTCTCTTCCATCATCATGGTGTCTTCCATCATGCTGTCCTCGGACATCATGGTCTCTTCCATCATGCTGTCCTCAGACATCATGGTCTCCTCCATCATGGTGTCTTCCATCATGGTGGTGTCCTGTGCCATCGCGGCGGGCGCGAAAACCAACATAGCCATCAAGGCCACTGTGGCTAGCAACATAATCCTCTTCATAGAATCCTCCTAGTCTGTCTACTTACTTTTCTCTGCGGCCTGCACTTCATCCCATCAACGGGAGTACCAGTAGTGTACAGAGCAAAACTGCAAAAGTCTCTAATATCTTAATGATTTTTAACAAATTTAACCTCAAAAACGCAATTTTCGGTGGAATTTGGGGTGTTTTACGTATTTGCGGGGGCAGTAGGATTCGAACCTACGGGCGTTTTACGGCCTCCGGTTTTCAAGACCGGTGCGTTCGTCCACTCCGCCATGCCCCCGGTGTTGGGTTGGATTATACGATTCAAGTGAGTTCTGCGGAAGGGCAGATGTCGTTTAGGGTGCAATTTGGGCAGTCGGGTTTGCGAGATTTGCAGACCCGTCGACCGTGCAGGATCAGGAGGTGAGAGAAGATCGTCCAGTCTTCTTTCGGGACGATCTCCATAAGATCCCGTTCGATCTTTCCGGGATCGTTCTGATCGCTGAATCCAAGTCGATTGGAGAGCCGTCGAACGTGAGTGTCCACAACCACGCCTTCATCTATCCCATAGCCGTTTCCAAGAACGACGTTGGCGGTCTTCCGCCCCACCCCAGGCAACGCAATAAGCTCCTCCATAGTGCGCGGCACCTGACCATCGTGATCCTGAAGAAGAGCGCGGGCCATCCCCTGAATCGACTTGGTCTTGTTGCGGAAGAAACCAGCGGGCCTTATATCTTCTTCGAGTTCCGAGGTATCAGCGGAAGCGTAATTTTCGGCTGTACGGTACTTGTCAAACAGGTTTTTAGTCAACTTGTTGACCCGCACATCCGTGGACTGAGCCGAGAGGATGGTAGCTACGAGAAGCTCCAGAGGGCTCGTCCAGTCGAGTTCAGTTGTGGCGTTCGGATAAGCATCCTTGAGACGCGGAACAACGGTTTCGACAGATGCGGGCTTGCGACTCACGATGTCTCGGAGTATACGGGATCCGGCGACGAGTCATCACGCAGCCTTCGGCGGCTCTCAGCGGGTCGGCCCGTAAGAGAGACTTTTGTTGGATTATAGAGAAACGCGACCGGTCAGATATCCTCCGGTCGCGTTTGGGTATTAGGTTGCTCTATGTGGCTGTTTTAGTATGGACGATTGCGACCGGTCTTCGCGCCCCAGCCACCACCTAGAGCCCCGCCGATAAACGGGACGAGCAAGGCCAGGATGCCGGTGCCGGTTAGTATAGTTCCCAAGCTCTGCGGGACCTGTTGTTTAGCGCTTGATGGAACTTGCGGTAGCGCGACTCCGGATAGTTGGTCGATAAAGCTCGTGCCGACCACCGCGCCGATTATCGCCAAGAGCAGGATGACTAGCAGCGAGAGAACCGGGACCAAGATGCCGTGTTTCAGGCCCGCGCGGCTCGCCAGACGACCAGCGACGTAACCCCCGATCAGGAAAGCCAGGAACAACGTGAGGAGAAGGCCGATCAGCGCGGCGATGCCGCCTTCCGTGCCGCCTTGCACGCCCAAAGCGCCCAGGATGGCTCCGACCACCGCACCGACGATGCCACTGAGGATCAGACCAGCACCCAATGCCGCAAGCCAACCAAACACGACGCTCGGCCAACTCGTGCCGAGGTCGCTCTCTGACTGTTTTCGCTTTGTCTCGCTCTCTTTGCGGGCATCCTCAACCCTGCGGGGACCGCTGTCACTGTGATCGCCACCGCTGCCGCGGCTACTGTCCCGCCCCTTACTTGCCTCTGTCTCGTTCACTTTGGGTTTGTCGGTGTTACCTTCTCTACTGTCGCTCATAGTTGGGCTCCTCTCTTTGAAAATGATTCATTAGTCTTTTTGTTGCTCTCCACGTTCGGTTTGGTCATCTATCTCAATCTCCTCTTTCCGAAGATCTACTTCGACGACTTCCATCTCCTCGACCACTTTTTTGCGAATCCGGATCTCCTCTTTCAGCACGACCCGCTTGGAGACCACGACCTCTTCCTCAAAGACTTGAACCACGATCTCCTCGTCGTTGAACGCGCCTTCGTACTCGGAAGCCTCCCGCTCAACGGGGATTCGCTCGACTTCTACTTCCTCGCGCCGTTTTGGAACCCGGACCTCTTCGCTCTCGGTTCGCACGGTCTTCTTGACATTCATGGAACCAGCTTCGCGACGAACCGTTCCGGCGGCGGCCTCTTCTTCCGCACGCCGTATTCTCGCGTCCTCCTCCAAGCCGTCACGTCCCTCGGAGTTTATCCCCGTATCATTCTTCTCTTTATCGGACATAGTGGCTCTCCTTGAGCTAGACGCTTGCGTCGAAAGAACGGAGGGGATGCGTCCGTAAACGCATCCCCAGAAAAACGGGCTCTACCGATTTTTGTCGCGACCGCGCTCGGTGGCGTCTTCGACCTCGACTTCTTCCCGGCGGACGTCTTCTTCGACGACCTCGGTATCCTCGACCACGTCCTTGCGGATGCGGACTTCCTCTTTGGCTACGGCCTTCTTGTCGACAATGACCTCTTCCTCGGTGACCGGCACGTCGACTTCTTCCTCACCGATCTGGGCATCCGAAGCTTCGCCGTCGAGCGGCACTCGCTCCACGGATACTTCCTCGTGCTTTACCGGCACTTCGATGCGCTCGCGGTCGGTACGGACGCGCTTGCGGACACTCATCTTTCCGGCTTCCCGCTCGCGGGTTCCGGCCCGAAGCTCTTCCTCGGAACGCTGCACCCGGAGCTCGTCCTCGTCTTCGAGGTCGCTGCCGCGCTGAGCTACGCCTTCCTCGCCACGATCGTGCTCACGGAACTCGCCGGACTCGGTATCGCCCATGCTCATGCCGGAGCCCACGGTGCCCGCGGAACCGGAATCGGTGGTCGCCGAGCCGGAGTGCTCGTCATTGTCACCGTAATAATCTCCGTAGCCACTGCGATCATCGGAGCTGCCTTCGAGGCCGTAGTAGCTGTGAACCTCGCGCTCGAAGTCCGGGGTGATCTCACGGTCGTCGTCGAAGCTCGGACCGTCCTTGACCTGACTCTTCTCCGCGGCTACTCGGAGGGACTGATCGTTGTCGTCAACAGTCGCCATCGAGAACGGCAGCAGCGTGGACTTAGTCCCCAGGAAACCCATCTTCACGCCGACGTACTCCGGCTGATCGGTCTCGTCCAAAAATAGATCGTCAACCTTGCCGATCTTGTCTCCGTCCCGATCATAGACCGTATAACCAGCGAAACGCTCTTCCATTGCCGTATACCCATCGCTGCGACTCTCAGTCATAAATTCTCCTCTGTTTGTGGATGACGTACTCATTTCTCAAAACACTTGCTTACCTCTGATAGTTCGATGTCGCGCTGTTTTTCAGGCTAAGCCTCCCATGCTTGCGATACACTAGCACGATGCTATGTACACCAAAGTCCTACAAAGTAAACCAATGATGACTGATTTACGTGATTGCGCTAGAATACGCGGTGCTCGAGAGTTTGGAAACATATTTGGAGACAAGTGCATGAGTGAAGTTTCGGCCAATGGTAAAGAGTTGTTGGGTGTGGACAATGTCGCCGAGCGGCTGAAGGTGGGTCGGGTGACGATCTACCGCTGGTGCCGCGAGGGTAGGCTGCCGTGCTTGAAGGTCGGCAAATCGTGGCGCATTCGGGAAGAGGCGTTGGAGGATTTTCTGCGGCGCAGCGAGCGGCCCGCGACTCTGGCGGATCAGTTGCGGGCTTTCGTGCGGGTGCCGGATACGATCCTGGGTATCGCCCGAACGCGGGAGTTGTTGCACCGGCTGGATACGGCTTTCTATCAGGTGGCGGAGGAACGGGGCGGGTTGCTGGTCAAGTTCCACGCTGGGGAGCCCGAGTTGGGCGAAGATGGACTGCGCGACCGTTTCGAGAACAACGGGTTGGACATCCGAAAGTTGGAGGCCGAAGGACGCTTTCGTTTCAGCGAGGAGCGAGACCCGGCCAGCGGTCGGGAAGAAGCATTGGAGAAGCTCATAGCCGAAGAGTCAGACGCGGGCAGGACGATCTGGGCTACTTTCAACTGGACTACGCAGGTGGACATTAAGACCGCTCTAAGACAGCAGGAAGCTCTTGGAAAGCTGGCGAACCGCCGACAACTCGTGATAAAGACCGCCGTGCTCGAAGCGGTCGCCGATGAGTGGTCGTCGGAGTCTCAGCACTGGGCTCACACCGTCCACTCCGGGACCGTCCGGCTCTTCGACGAGCAAGTATCGTTTGGTCGTCTAGCGACACTCCCACCTGAGTAGAAAATCAAGCTGACTTTTCGCCTTTTGAGCTACGAGGAGAGAAACGTGGAACCATATGCAGACTATACAGAGACGCTAGCCTGGCTCGACGAGTCGTTGGATCGCGCAAGGGCCGCAGGCCGAGCCAAGACCGAGGAGCTTCTGCGGAGGGTGCGAGTCGAAATCCTCGAAGAGATGGACTTCCATCGTCGGGGATTCGACAAACATGACTCAACCACGGAGGTGTGATCCTCACCTCTCAGTGGTTTGAGCGTTGCGAGTATAATGGACAGAGCTTCGACAAAGGCGAAGAGAGGATCATTGACATGAAGTGGTTAGAAGTTTATGGACTTCCGAGGCTTCCGTTGTTTTTGGCGCGGTGGGCCATGAAGCTCGGGCTGCCGGGTCCGACGTGGTACAAGTGGAAAGCAGCGAGCGCAGGAACCGGCGTTATCCTGGATGAGTTGATCCGGGCCGCCGACGACCTCGGCTACGACGGCCAGAAAGTCGGCCAACTCGCCATGACCCGCATCGGCGAGAAACAAGGCGGAGATCTCCGCGAGCAACTAGGCGTAAAAACCATGAAAGACACGGTGGATGTCGTCATGCTCGCCAATCGCTACTTCGATATCGAGATCACACTGACCGAGACCAAAGACGGCGAATACGTCATAAACGCCGACCGCTGCCCGTGGTTCGGTGGCATGGGCCACGACGGGGTCATCGGGTGGGACGTAAAACCCTGCGCCGCGTTCTCAACCTACGAAAAAGCGATGGTTAGCGCCATCAACCCGAACGTAAAACTCTCCTACACCGAGAAACGCACCACCGGCGGCCACACCTGCCGCGGCGTCTACCAGTACAAGGACGCCGAGCTTGGTGACGGCCCGCCCGAAGGTGTGCAGCCGGAGATGATCTCCATAGGCCGCAAGCCGAAGAAGGTCGAGTTCAAAGCGGAGTAGGTTGGAATCCATAGATTACCGGACAGAGTTCTGGCAGCCGAGTCAGCGGGTTCTGATACTTTGGACGATCCTGGGGTTCGTTCCGCTGCCACTCTTCGGCATTATATTGTTCGCTTTAGTCTATACCGCGAATCACAGTGGAGAGGCCGGAGGTATCATAGGGGGTTCGGCGATTCTGCTAACGCTGCTGCTCACGGTGGTTCTGGTCATCCCGCACGAGTGGCTTCACGGCCTTGCCATGAAAAGGTATGGAGCGCAGCCAAAATACGGGGCCGGAACCTTCAGTAAAGTTTTCCCATACTTCTACTGCACGGCTCCCGGAAACAAATTCACGAAATCTCAGTTCGCGGTGATTGGCGCGGCTCCCGTAGTAGTCATCTCACTCGTGGGCGCGCTTTGCGTGGCGTTCCTCCCCCTAGGCGGCTGGCTGGTCGCGCCGCTGGGCTTCCATTTCGGGTGCTGCGTGGGGGACTTGTGGTTCCTCGGGCTGCTCGCCCGACAGCCGAAGGGTACGCTCCTTGAAGATCTTGAGACCGGGGTACGCATCCACCGCCCCGCCGCCCGAGTAATGCTAGACTCGCGCCCGTAGAAATTCACCTTCGGAGGCACGCTTTGGAACGCATCGAAATAGATACAGCCCGCGGCAAGGAGCGTGTGCCACCGGGCCAGTATTTGGTCGGGGATCGGTGGCCGATCCTAACCTACGGACAAACACCAACGGTCGACCTCTCCACCTGGGACTTCACGATGAATGGGTTGGTCGAGAACCCGCTGCATTTCTCGTGGGAGGAGTGGAACGGGCTTCCCACCGTCGAAGTCAAGGCGGATATGCACTGTGTCACGTCGTGGAGCAAACTGGATAACGTGTGGACAGGCGTTTCGGCACGACACTTGTTGGACCTTGCGAAGCCGCAGATGGAAGCTGAGTTTTTCGCGGTGACGTGCGACGGTGGTTACACGACGAACGCGCCGGTCGCGGAGCTTTACGAGGAGGATGTTCTATTCGCCACGCATCACAACGGGGAACCGTTGGAGGCCGCGCATGGCGGGCCGATGAGGCTCGTTGTTCCCCGGCTCTACGCTTGGAAGAGTCCCAAGTGGTTGCGTGGGATGGAGTTTATCTCCGAGGATAGATCCGGTTTTTGGGAGAACAACGGCTACCACGCTTACGGAGATCCCTGGCAGGAGCAGCGGTACAGCTTCAAATTCTAGTTTTTCGGCGAGACTCCGTACCGATAGTGGGAAAGCAATGGAAGGGTAAGCGCGGTGACAAGGTTGCGGTCCTGGGGACGCATATGTTTGCGCCAGGCTGTATCCAACTTCAATTCCACCGAGCCGGTATCGAAGCGGTTAGGGTTGCCGGAAACGGTGTGGCTGATCCCGAGTTTCACCGCGGTCTCGCTCGCCAGTGGTAACTCTGCGTTCGGCTCGTCGATAAGCTTCAGGATTTTCTCGAAGCTCTCGCGGGGGTTCGACACAAAGTCCTCGTAGCGTAGGCGCAGGTATTTACCCTCGCGCCACAGGGCTTCGGTAGCTGCGTTCCACGTGTCCCAGAGAGCGGCGCTCTTGGCGGGGCTGTGGCGGTGCATAAACTCGCGGCCCTCGGTGTCAGGTTGAGGTTTCTTCTTCTGCCAGGAGTAGGCGGCGGCTCTGGGGTCCCGGATCAGGTGCAAAACCCGCAGGTCGATGTTGCGGGCCATTCCAACCGCGTAACCGTAAGCCGGTTCTTTAGACGAATCAACGATCACACGACTCCCGGTAGCGTCCGCTATTGCCCCGTACAACCGGTTCGTGTTCTCCAGAAACTCATCCAAGCGATCCCACAGCCTCTCGCGTCCCGCCGGAGCGAGCATCATCGGTATGTGCCGCGTGCGAGTGCCGGAATCCGCTAGGTTCATCATATTTTTCGCCATTTTGAGATCCATGCCACCGAAAGCTTTATCCATAACTCTGTTCCATACCGGGCATTCGTGGAAGGGTTGCCCGCAGCCGCAGAGGCGGTTCTCTAGGACGTTGTGCTTCCAGATAAAGTTGAGTTCACCGGCGGAGAAGAAGCCCTCGATCTGGCCGAGGCTATTAGCGAGGATAGTGCTACCACTGCGCCCGAGACCCGCGATGTACAGAACTTTCGTACGACCGCTACTCAAGGTTGCGCCCCCGGTTGCGGTTACGCCGCTGAAGCTGACGCTTCGCCACGTTGTAAAACTCCGCGAGAAATTCTTTGTCCGTGGTGGAGAGTCCGAACAGCACGAGCAGCCCAAGATACACGAGGCCGAGTATCGTACCGACGACTAGGATGGTAACGATAGTCGGCATGGCGACCAGCAGGCCGACTGTATAAGCGAGGCTCGCGGCGATAAGACCGGCTAGGAGCGGCTTGAGCCACGTAAGATTGTAGGGCCAGAAGCCTAGTCGCCGCCTAACGGCAAGCAGCGTCAGAGTATTCTCCACGACGATGCCGGAGGCCATTCCGATAGCCGCGCCGAATATTCGGCCTTCCAGAGTCTTGGCTGACCAGACTAGAAGTAGCGTGGTCACCACACCGACCACGGCGGCGGTTCCTGCGGCGAACATAACGACGTTCTGGTTGTCGGTCATCGCCAACATCCTCGGTGTCGGGCCGACCGACGCGCTAAAGAGTTGCGCCACTGCGACTATCAGCAGCGCGAGCACGCCCGTGGTGTATTCGCGGCCAAAAAAGAGGAGTACTTCGTTCGCTAGAAGTGAGATGACCAGGAAAATAGCGAAGGAGCCCGTGAAGATCCAACGCGCAATATCTTTGTAGAGTACGCCGAGTTCCTGCATCTCCCCTCTAGAATAGAGACTGGAGATTATCGGAGAGAAGATGCCGGAGAAAGCGAAACGTATTATGGTCGAGAGTGTCGCGGTGCGGGCGGCGTTATTGAAGATCGCCACTGCGGGACCGACCGCGAAACCACCGAGGATCAGGGTAGAGCCCCAAGTGTTCAGGTATTGAGCTCCAGTGGTTATAGCCATCGGGACCGAGACGGAGAAGAGCGACCGGGTTTCGTACTTTGTGGGTGCGCTAAAGTCCAACAACGGCGGAAAGAGCTTCCTCAGAAAGTACACTCCCGCGACGACCCCTAGAAGCATAGAGACACCATAGGCGGCTATGATGCCCACGACTCCATCGCTCAACAGGTAGAAGATCGGGATGAAAATCAGGAATAGTGCTGGTCGGATCATCTGTTGCACGTAGCTCGCGTAGGTAACCGTCTGAAAGCCCTGCGTCGCCCACAAAACCATGCTCATAAGCACGAAGAACGGCAAAACCACCGCGAAAGCCCGCAAGACCGGCTCCATAGAGTAGTTTCGATACTCCCACGATTCAGCCAGACCAGCACCAGCGAACATCAGGACGGAGATAACGAGGCTTATACCCAGGGAGACCAAGATCGACTGCACTATCGTGCCCCGCACCCGAGCCGCGTCGTTCTGAGCGCGGTAGTGCGCGACGTACCGGACCACGCCGTTCTCGAGACCAAAGCGAGAGACGATCTGCAGGCCGTTCACCACCGCGACACCCGTAGTGTAGAACCCTTGCACGGTCGCTCCGAAGAGGTTCGCTATCACGACCAGAGAGATATAGCCGAGCATCCGTCCTAGACCTTGTCCGGCTGTACTGATACCAGCCCCACGAGCTACTTTGGCGACGTTAGTGTCGCCCCCTGCGGCATCCGGTGATTGAGGACTATTCGAGATGGTTTTTTCCGGGGGTGTACTCATTGCGCGATCACGGCGAAGATTATAGAACTTTTAACGGTGAGATAACGGGATCATGCCCGCACGGAGCGGCTTCCGGTCTTTGACCTCTTCCCGTTCCGGTACCTAGCCAAAGCTTCTACGATCGGCGCGAGGCCCATCCACGCCCAGGCAAGGCCGAAGGCGACCCACAACACCACTCCTAAATAGCCGAGATCCCGGACAGCCGCCAACGCGCCAAAGAGGGACCCGAAAGACAGCGGCAGTCCCGCCCAACGCGGCACCGTCTCCGAGCGCAACCCGCCCACGACAAAGACCAACGAGCCAGCCGCCGCCAGAAAAATACCGGCTCGCAACGTGTGCCATCCTGGAGCGGTGAACAGATAAACGTCATCCAGACGAATGTAGAACTTTAGGAAGACCCCAACGACGACGAGCAGGACGCTCAACAACACGGCGAATAATCCCAAGCTCGCCAAGCGGGAGCCGCGGCCAGCGCCGCGCAGCCAGTGGCAGAAGAGCCCGGCCCAGATCAGGACGACCGAAGATGGGAACAATTTCCAGAACGTGTCGGAGCCTCCGAACCTCATCTCCGCCAAGTAAACGCCCAGCGGCGAGAGAGCCCACAGAACGCCACCCGGAATACACAGCAGAGCCCCTACAAACAAGAACTTGGACAACATGCCTACATCCCGTGCGACCGAATGCCGCCCTACGCCTGGACCCTGGGCCAAGCAGCGGGTAGCGGACCATTGGCGTCTTTGAGAATGTAGCCATCGAACATCTTTTTGACCACATCGGCGTTGTCTCCGGCGATGTTGTTATCCATGCCGGGGTCAGTCTCCGTGTCGTAGAGATGAGCTTCGGCGCCCGTATTATGAGCGAACATCACGTACTTATCGTCACGCGCCCAGACGTAATCGTCGTAGCCGAGAGTGAAGTAAGGCCGTTCGGTGGGCGAGCCACCGTCCAGAATCACGGACAAATCCTCGCCATCCATTGGCTGATCCGGCTCAATGTCCAGGGAGCTTAGGATGGTTGGAGCTATGTCGTGTATGGAGGCGAAATAATCGCTGGTCTCCCCCGCACCCTTGCCACCGGGGTGACGGATCATGAGCGGAATATCCGTAACTTCGGGCCAGAGGGCGTAGGCTGGTTTGCCGGTTACGCCGTGCTCCCCGAGTCCTACGCCGTGATCCGAGAGCAGCACGACCATCGTGTTGTCGAGCACGCCGAGGTCATCGGCTTTGTCCAGGAAGTTGCCGAGCCAGTGATCCACCATCGTCACTTCTCCAGCGTATAACGCCCGCATTCTTTCGAGTTCGGAATCTTTTAGATAGTCCGAGGATGTGTAATTCGGCACGATAGGTTCGGGGCCGCTATAAGAGTCGCCGTAGAGATCCACATACTTCTTTGGCGGGTCCCAGGGCTCGTGGGGATCGAAGCAGTCGACCACGAGGAAGAACGGCTGGGCTTCTCCGGCGACTTCCAGATAATCCCCCGCTCGATTGAAGACCTGTGGCGCGAACCAGTCGTCTTCGGACTTGCGGTAGCGGGTGTTGGCGAGGTACTGGCGGACTTTGGCCCTCATGCCATTGGTGTTTCCTTCCACGGTGTTGGCGTTCACCTGCTCATCCGAGACGCGTACAGTGGATCGGTAGCGGTCGCGCTCTTGGCCGCGAATGAAGTCGAATATCTCGAAGCCGCGCTGAAAGTTCATTGATGCTTTGAACATATGGTGAGCATCGGTGACTAGTGCAGTATCGTAGCCTTCGGGGAGCAGAATCTCGGAGAGTGTTGTCTGATCCTCGGGGATTCTTTGCCAACCGGCGGGAAAGAAAGTTTCGCCTTTTTGGGGGATCCAATTCCGAAAAGGCCACGTTCGTTTCCCAGTGTGGATGGCACGACGGGCCGGAATGGTCGGTATGGATTCCGGGTAGGCCCGCTCGAAGCGCAGGGATTCCTTCGCCAGCGCATCCATGTTTGGAGTTTGTATCCGGTCGTTACCGTAAGCGCCGATGTGGTCCTTACGCAAGCTGTCCAGGATCACCACGATCACATTCATCCTCGAACCCCCACTCGGAAGATAACTACATCCAGCACCCAGCGCCGACGTACCCGTGAGCGCGAGCCCCGCGCCGCCAACACCCGCGACCTTTAGAAACTCGCTTCGCGTCAGTTTATGACGAGATCTATTTTTCTTAGAGAAGGAAACCGTTTCGATCCACCCCGAAGTCCGTCGCCGTCTGGTCCGGCGCATATTCTAAAGCAAAATTAGTATTTGATCGGATTCCGCGATTGTTTCTTTTTTACAACCTTTTAACGCTCCCGAAACCACGCGACTGTCTTCTCGATACCCTCACGCGCCGATACTTTCGGCTCCCATCCAAGAGCTTCGCGAGCGCGACTGATATCCGGGCATCGCCGCCGAGGATCATCGACCGGCAACGGTTTATATATCTTCGGACTCTCGCTACCGGAGATATCCAAGACCAGGTCCGCTATCTCGTCCACGGTATGTTCAACCGGATTGCCAATGTTGACCGGACGAGTCTCGTCACTGCCCATCGAGCGAAACACGCCCTCTAGAAGATCGTCGATGTACTGAACGCTCCGAGTTTGGGTTCCATCGCCGTAGATGGTCAAGGGCTTCCCGGCGAGCGCCTGGGAGACGAAGTTCGGGATCATACGCCCATCCGCCGCCCTACTCCGAGGTCCGTAGGTGTTGAAAATGCGTACGATGCGCGTCTGCAGCCCATGATGGCGCCCGTAGGCCGTCGTCGCGGCTTCGGCGTAACGCTTGGCTTCGTCGTAGACGCTTCGGATGCCGGTCGTACTCACGTTACCCCGGTAGTCTTCGGATTGAGGATGGACGAGCGGATCTCCGTAGACCTCTGAGGTGGAAGCTAGCATGAACCGAGCGTTCTTTTCGAGGGCGAGATCCAGGCAATTGTGTGTTCCGTACGAGCTCGCTTTCATTATCTCAAGCGGCATGAACTCGAAGTCCGCCGGGCTTGCGGGAGAGGCGAAGTGGTAGATCTCGTGCAAATCACCGGATATTTCTATCGGTTCCACGACATCCCGTTCGATGTACTCGAAACGTGGATCTTGCCGTAGATGCGAGATGTTTTCGAGCGTTCCGGTGCTTAGATCGTCGAGACAGACTACCGTGCAACCTTCGGGGAGCAACCGCTCGCAGAGATGACTACCCACAAACCCTGCCCCACCCGTGACCAGCACGCGCCTGACAGAGGCAGCCTCAACCACGCCCGAAACCCTCGTAGAGAAGGCCGATCTTTCGCGCCATGACAGGGTCGAGAGCGTTGCGTCCGTCTACTATGAGCCGAGGCTCCTTCATTAGCGTGGCGGCTTTCTTCAGATCCAGGTCGACTATTTCGGGCCATTCGGTAACCACAACCGCCGCGTGCGCGTCCGTCAGGGCTTCGTAGAGTGTGGCTGCTATTTGTATGTATGGCGCGAGTTTTGTGGCTTTGGTACTGGCGGTGGGATCGTAGGCCGTTACGTGAACGTTTTGAGTGTGGAGACCTTCCGCCAAGTACAGGCTTGGAGCTTCTCGCAGGTCGTCGGTGCCGGGCTTGAAGGCGAGGCCGAGTAAGGCCACGCGCTTGCCGTCAAGCGTTTCGAGGTGGTGTTGGAGCTTCTGGATCACCGCCTCGCGCTGGTGGTCGTTGACGGTGACGGCAGCATCGAGAAGGTTCGGCTCGTAGCCATGTTCGCGAGCAGTGGCTCGGAGGGCGTTCACGTCTTTTGGGAAGCAAGAGCCGCCCCAGCCGATGCCCGCGTTCAGGAAGCGAGGGCCGATACGGTCGTCCAAGCCGATACCGGTCGCGACGTTCGTCACGTCCGCGCCGGTAAGTTCACAGATGGCCGAGATCTCGTTGATAAAGCTGATCTTGGTCGCTAAGAAAGCATTGGCGGCGTATTTGATCATCTCCGCACTCGCGAGATCCGTCGTTACAACCGGAACTTTGTCCCGATAATCGAGCTTCACCGCTTCTGGAAAGTCCCGCTCGATGATCGGACGATATAGCCGCCGCATGAACTCTATAGAGTCCGGCTCTTCCGCTCCGAGCACTATCCGGTCGGGATGCAGCGTATCCTGCACCGCGCTGCCTTCCCGCAGAAACTCGGGGTTCGAAACGACTCGAAAATCCACCTCGGCATCTCCCGCTCCTTGGCGGATAAGGTCCGAGACATAATCGCCAACGCCAACGGGAACCGTGCTCTTGTTGACCACCACGAGGGGTTCTTCTCGGCCCTCGGCGAGGGCTTGACCGATCCCCCGAGCCACCGCCGCCACATTCGAGAGATCAGCGGAGCCATCAACGCTCTGGGGAGTTCCGACCGCTATGAAAACCACATCCGAATAGCGCACAATTTCCGACAGCGTCTCCATACCTGAAAACCTGAGCCTGCCCTCGCGAACGCCGTCGAAGATCAGGTCCTGCAGACCTTCCTCGAATATCGGCATTCCGCCGTTCTGCAAGTCGGAGATGAGCTGTGCGTCCCGATCCAGGCACGTTACCCGGCATCCCAGGCGCGCCAAGCACGCGCCAGTGGCGAGGCCCACGTACTTAGACCCGACAACACCAACATCGAACTCCACAGCCAAGCCTTCCTCCAGACGTACTTTTGAAGACGCTCTATCCTACAACCGAACTCGCTTCAGTGGACGACAGGCTGTGACAACCACTCTAGTAAGCGCCATGACGACGGACTACGGCACCAATGGTACGCAAGATTATCTTGAAATCGAAGGCAAGCGACCAGTTTTCGATGTAGTAGAGGTCCAGTCGCACCATCTCTTCGAACGAGAGGCTGCTCCGACCGTTTATCTGCCAGTATCCCGTCATGCCCGGCACGACGGCGAGCCGTTTTTTGTGCTCCTCGCCCATCCGCTCGAAGTCTCGGAGCGGCAGTGGTCGAGGCCCCACGAGGCTCATGTCGCCCCGCAGAACATTCCATAACTGCGGCAACTCGTCCACGCTCCAGCGGCGCAAAAAACCGCCTACCCGTGTGATCCTGGGGTCATTCTCTATCTTGAAGACCGGCCCATCGGCCTCATTGAGACGCTCGATCTCAGCCTGCCGCAGATCTGCGTCTGCGAACATGGAACGAAACTTGTAGCACAGAAAAACCCGCTCATCCGCCCCAGCCCGTTTCTGCCGAAAGAAAGCTGGCCCTGCAGAATCGAATCGCACCGCCAGAGCCACAACCGCGAAAACCGGCGCGAGGACCACCAACCCAGACAACGACAACGACACATCGAGAGCCCGCTTGAGAGCTAGCTGCAAGCTATCCAGTCGGGGATAGCTGACTTTCAGTAGCGGCAGCCCGGCATTGCGCGAGAGTACGGGTCGGCTACTCGCCAGAGCGACGGCCCCCGGTACGACGCGCAACCGCAAACCCCGCAGCCATGCCGAGCGAAGAAGATCCAGGGCTTCCTCGTCCCCCAGGCGTTCGGCTCCGGCCAGCAGCACGACCTTCGCGTCGGTCTCATCCAAGGCGCGGCGCAATTCGGCCAACGTAGAACCTGACTCGCCGAGATTTACTTCACCGACACGTTGGTACGCGCCGGGTGTTGTCTCCATCATACGGCGTACACGTTCGCGCTCGGCGGCGTTGCCCACCACAATGGCCGACATCCGAGCGTAGCCGCGACGGTAGATCCTCTCTATGCCCCACTCGTACAGGAGCCGCAAGATTCCAGCAACCGGCATCGCCACGGCTCCGGCAAGCAGTACCTCCACCGCCGCCGGTCCACTCAAGGGATAGAGATACGTTCCAGCAAGCGAGAGAGCCGTCCAACACATGACGGCCAACACGAAAGAGCCGGGGCTCCGCCGTGCGCCAGCGCGGTTGTAGAGATCAAAAGCCGCCAGCAACAACACCCAAACAACGAGCAAGACCGGTATTGCGGAAAACACCGCTGACACTCCACCGCCACCACCGCGTATGAGATAGGCCGCTGCGGAGATACCGGCCAAGAGAGCCGCCAAGTCCACGAGCATCAGTACCAGGATGCTCGCTACTCGTCTGAGCCCTTTGAGATCTAAAAGTGTCTTGAAGATACTCACCAAAACCTACCCTGAAGCCAGCACGAAGACAGTATATCGCCTAGTGTGGTCCCTACTTCGTCTACCAGCTTCCACGGGCATCGGTGCGGCTTGGCACGCTCCAACCTTTGGGGTGGATGATGTACGTCACACCGCCAGAGCCCCGCATCCAGGCGTTGGCGAACTGCTGGCGGTCGTAGACTCGCCGAACGCCCGCATTGGAAGAGGCCGCCGGGTCATTGACGATCACGTAGCGTCCAGTGTTATCGAAGCCCCGAATTACCATGAGATGCCCGTTGCTTGCCGGTATCGGTGCTCCATTCAGTTGTCCCTGGCCCCAGGATACGCTCGCGACCACCGGCACACCTTGAGCCACCCAACGCTCTACCTGTCCGAGCGAAGAGAATCGGTTTACCGAGGTCTTCAGGCCGTAGGACGAGGCGTAGGCAGTGTTGAACGGCCAGTTGCCGTTGCCTCTGTATGCGTAGTCGTAGGTGCCACCGGCGACGGTCGGTACGGATTGGTTCAGTCGGCTGTTGCCCGTCTTATTCGCCCAGTAAGCCATCACCATCGAGAGCGAGGTCGGGCTGCACCAAACCTGTCCA
Organism: Rubrobacteraceae bacterium; assembly: GCA_041747155.1. GTDB lineage: Bacteria > Actinomycetota > Rubrobacteria > Rubrobacterales > Rubrobacteraceae > JACDDK01. Next base: position 7,759 of record JBGTFQ010000209.1, on the reverse strand, counting down.
CCGTTCGGGTAAACCATCTGCGAGCGTTGCGGAACCGGGAGATCCCGCCCGAGATATTTGCCGCCCGTTACTCCAAGAAACTCTCCATGCCGCCGGGAATTGGAAGTTGTGAAAGCCAGAGAATCGACCTTCGGGGACCGGCGCACTTTCTTTGTGGCTAGCGTGATCCGGTACTGGTAAGCATTGGCGTACGAAGAGCCTCGGCTAGTGAGGGTATCAGTGTCGACTCTCCAGCTACCGGAACTCTGACCATTGACGCTCTGTCGCCGCACGGTATCCGTGCCGCTGGCCCACAAGCCCATGTTCCACCATCTAGTCCAACTACTGCCAAGGCGCACCCGGACTTCCGTTCGAATGTATGTTCCCCCTGGAGTAACGGCGTTCCACGAGGGCAAGAGCGTGTCGAAACTTGTCGAAGTCGGGTAGATCTTCGAGGTTAGGGTGCCGCTTTTTCTGCCTTTGGCGAGCTTTACAGCGCCCTTGTTGACCACCACGCCCTTCTCAATGCCCGACGCGAGTTGGGACCGGCTATCATGGCGGTCGAAGTCTATGTAGGAACTCGCTGCATCGGCCTCCCCGGAAGGGAATGAGAACAGGCAAACGAGGATCAGCGCGGTCGCGCTGATGATGCCCAATGGGCGCACAGGTAGAGTCTTGCCCCTCACGGGAACAAGTCTACCTCAAGACTGGTCCGAGCGCATCTCTTTTATGCGTTGACGCAGTACGCGAAAGAGGAAGGTTGGGTTGCCGATCAGATACCGCTGCCAGAGCCTTCGAGGCTCTATCGCCAGTCGCGCCAACCACTCGAACCCGTTGTCTGTTAGAAACTTCGGCCCCCGGCGCAACTCGCCCGCAACGTAGTCGAACACAGCACCACCAGTCAGGGCGACCCGAATGTTTAAACGATCGCGGTTCTCCATGAGCCAGCGTTCTTGCAGCGGCATACCCATTCCGAGTAGCAGGATGTCCGGGTTGGCAGCGTTGATCTTCTGTACAACGCGCTCGTTCTCGGGACTATTTAGCCGATGATTGAAGTATCCATTCAACGCACCGGATATGGTCAGGCTTGGATGTTGATTCCTTAGTTTTCGGGCGGCTTTATCGGCTACTCCGGGTCGCGCGCCGAGGAAGAATAGCGAGAGGTTTTCAGTTTCAGCCAGGGCGGTGAGGGTTGGGATCCAATCAGCGTAGGTGATCCTACCGGGTATCCGACGTCCTAGAATCCGCGCTCCAAGCACCACCCCGGCCCCGTCGCTGAACACGATCTCCGCCTGCCGGAAGAAACTTCGCAATTGCTCATCTTCCCACAGTAGATTCAGGCAATGCGCGTTGACGTTGAGCACCACAGAACAGCCGTCCTGCCGCGACAGACGCAAGACTTCGGCGTTGAGCTCATCCATCGTCAGAGGGTCTATATCTACGCCGAGCACGTCCACACGTCTCATGAAGGATTCAGGACTTCTTGGATGTGGCGTTCTATCTCTCCAAACCGCGTCTCCCAGGAATTATCGCGTGCCACCTTGATCCTCTCCTGAAACCGCTCTTCACTCTCAGATGCTTGCAGATTTTGAAGTGTCTTCACGAAGTCTTCGGGAGTTTCTGCCGGGTAGATATGCTGCCCAAGTTCTAGAATAGCCGGTAGCCGCGAGGCGACTATGGGTTTGCCGGTAGCTAGGCATTCGTAGAGTTTAGCCGGTGAGATGCCCTGGGTTAGGCGGTTTGTTTTGTATGGCAGTACAAAAGCATCCACGCCAGCTAAGGCTTCCGGCAGCCTAATGTGGTCCACAACGCCCACGTAGTCTATGCCTGGTATCTCTGCCAGATGCTTTTGTTGATGGTCCAACCTACCCAAAAGTTTCACTCGGATACCGGCTTGGGCAATCTTCTCGAACACTCTGGTGTCTAGGCGGGCTCCACTCAGGTCGCCGAAGAAACAGACTGTGCGGGTTGCGTTCCGGCGGAAGTTTTGGAGGACTGCGAACCTTTCGTAGTCAACGGCGGGTCCGCTCAGGAAGGCATCCGGGCGGTAAGGTTTTACATCTTCGAGAAGCGTGGTTGAGGTACAGGAGATTAAATCTGAGTTCCGGATCAGCTCGCGTTCGGTGGCTACAACATCGCTTGGGATACGAGGGAAGGCGGAGTAATCATCGGAGCGGTCGTAGAGCAACACTCGGGGCTCTAGTCCCGCCACAATGTCGAGCGTCGTGCGGGTCGGCGGATAAGCCACCACAATGGGGTTGAGGCCGACCACGCTATGCAAGTCCCGAACCACTCGCGGCACGAAGATCCGGGCGTTGATCCTACGGAATGTATTAACCGTCGGCGGTGCTACGACCGGCGCGTAGACATTGAGGTTCTTTTCGACTTGAGCTTTGCTGCTACCGGAAGTCCCTACGCGAGCGGAGATCTTGCGTAGCGCGTCTAAGCTGGGACGCGGGTTGGCGAGCCCGGTCGTCTCGACGAAGACGGTCGGGTATCCGGCTCTGGCGAACAACGTGGCGAGGGCTTGGTGTCTTTGCCACAGAAAATTCCACCGTATGCCCGAGAGAATCACAACCGGAGAACGTTTCAATCGTTACTCCGCACAAACCCCCGAACACCTTCAGCGTCCGGCATCTCATCCTCTCCGTATATACGGTCGAGGTTGAAGAGCGCGAGTATCTCGATAGCCTTGCGACGCTGGTCCTCCGAGATACGGTGCCGCCAACCGTCGAGGCTCGGAGGCTTGTTTCGTCGGCTTACGGGCGACGGTCGCTCAATCTCTCCAGCGGCAGCTTCGTCGAATGTCATACCGAGTCGTCCACTAATTCGACGAAGTTCCGGAACGGGGTCAGCCACCAAGTTCTCGTAGAAGGCCACGGTCATCTCTTTGTCCGCCAGTTGCTTTAAGGGTACGTAGTTCTCGACGCACCATAGAAAGACTCGGCGCTCGAAAGGGTCTTGGGAAGATCGCATCTTGGCCTCTATTGGAGTGAGATAGTCTTCCACTAGCTGACCCTGATCCAGCGTCTCGTCCAGGATGTCTTTCCAGCCGAGGGATAGCTGTGATTCGGCTACGGCGCATGGATGGCGCAGTAGTAAGACTATCGGCATCTCGGGGAAGTTTTCGCGCATCCATCCGAGCATCAGATTCGCCCGTATATCTTTGACGATACGCTTGCGAGCCACAAACGTCCGGTGAAATCTATCCACCCATCTGTTTCGGACTGCGCCAGAGAGGATCCTTTGGATGGGTTGTGCGTAGATCTCACTCCGGTCGTCTGGCCTCAAGTACTGTCGCCGGTGAAAGCCCGGGACTAGCGGCACCTTCGCCGGATGGAACGGCTCGAAGAGCAGCCGGTGGTCGCGCCGGGGGTTTAACTTGTCGGCTAGCCATGTAGTACCGCTTCGACCGCTGCCCGCAACGAATAAGGTGTCCTTCGGGCCGTCTCCGAGGTCCAGGTACGCTCCGGCGAGCAGGCGCGAGAGACGTTGATCTTTCGTGTAGCGGTCTTTCGCGGGGGTTTCGGGCTGGGTTCCTCTTACAAATGGCATGTTGGGGAGTCGTACTTCATCCGCTTGGGCTGGGGGAATCCGTCTTCGAGACCGAAGATTCGTGGCCCAGTGTGCCGGACGGGGCAGCGGGTTTGGTCGTCAGCCAGTCCGGCGAGGCGGCCAGCTTCACGGCGACAGCAACAAGAATAAAGAAATACAGCGTCGAAGCCGGAATATACCAGTGCCATTCGATGACCGAGGAGATCAGGTACACCAACAACGCGCTCACAAGCCCCGCCAGAAGCACCCTACGTTCCTCAGCGGCCTTCAAAGTCGCCCGGATGGTGTAAACGAGTAAGACCCCGACAAATCCCAACAGTGCGGCGAACGCGACGACACCGGTCTCGGTTCCTTGTTCGAGATAGAGGTTGTGGATCTGCTTGACGCCTGTATCCGAAGTACGCTCCTTTAGCCAGGTGAACTGAAAAGTCCCCGCGCCCGTTCCCGTCAGCGGATTCTGTTTCCAGGAAGACCACCCGACTTTCCAGTACTCCTCCCGAAACCCTATGCTGAGCGAAGTCAGTCGCTCTCCAATATTTCCGCCGCTGGCGGGGTCTTGGATCAGAGCTTCGTAGGTTTCTCCAACTCCACCGTAGCGATTCATCGCCAAGAATATTCCTACGAACAACACAACCGCAGCCAACCCGAGGGCCAGAAAGCTCAAGGATCGTCGGGAGAAATTCGTAAGCTCGTAGCGATTCATCAGGAAAGAGTAGACCGTCTGCAAAGCAAAAGCGACCAGCGCCGCGACGAGTAGATATACCCCGAAAGTCGTTCCATCGGAGACCTTCCGCGCCTCCGAGGAACCGACCTCCAAAAGTCCGTCGAGGGATTGCATACGCCAGATCAGGGCTGCACCCGGTATCGAGAGCAAGAGCACGTTGAAGAGAGTTTGCAGCCTACCTGGTGTGATAGCGAGAAACGCCGCAACGCCGATGCCTAGAGAGAAGATCCCACCTCGCGAAGCGGTCAGAAAGAGGACCGCAACGCAACAGAGCGCGATGGCAGCGTACACACCCCGGATCAGCGGATTGCGTGAGGCTGTCATGCGGGCTAAGGTCAGCGCAATGCCCATCCCGAGCATCATGCCAGCGGTGTTCGCGTAGTCGAGCGTCGAATCCACCCGGATGCCGTCGATAGAGGTAATCGCGTACTCGATCGGTCGGATCTTCTGCAGGGCGCCATACCCGGCGACGATGGATGCTATAAGGATAGCGGCATCCATCAATGAGGGAACCTGCCGCCCCGAGGACACCGCCGCGAGAGCCAGAACGAAGACCGCCAGATACATCGAAGACCGCAGCAACTCCTGGACGGTCTCCGATTCGCTAACAGTCCAGTATAACGAGAGCCCCTTGACTAACACGAGCAACGCGAGAAGCCCGACCAAAATCCATCCGACCGGCTTGATATCGGCGAAGAAATTTCTTATGAAGAGCGTAAAAAAGAGTAGCGTCAGTATCCCCGTCGCGACCGGCAGCCAGAGTTTGTCGTCGTAGAGGCCACTCCGGATCACACCATATACCGTCACCCCAAGGAGCACGAGCAAGACTAACGCCTTGAAGACCGACAATATACGCTCCGACCGACGCTCCTTGCGCCGAGCCTCCTTGTCTGGGCGAATTCTCTTTACGCTCACGTACCCGGCCCCTCGCAGCCCAACTCGATACTGCAGCGGAGAACCGTGCTTCGACCGAACAAGCCCTTCGGTTCCAGCATGTATTTCGAGAACGATTCCAGGCGGTTAGCGAGGATCGGGAAAGTCAAAGACACTTTTGGAACCTCCTGACGCGGCGCACGCGACATTCTAGCAAAGTGTTCAAAGCACCACGGTTCGTCGTCAAGACGCGCCGTTGAGCACGACACCCAGAAGGTTGACCTCGGCCTCCAGGAAGTCGTCGGTCGCTTCTCGGGCCGCGCTTTTTGAGGTCTTTGAAGCGTGTACTACGAGCAACACGCCCGCGAAGTCCTCACTCAGAGTATTGGATGCGAGTACCGTGGCGGCGACGGGCGCGTCGAGGAGGACGAAATCGTAGTGGTTCTCAAGACTCCTCACCGCAAGGACGAACTCTTCCGACTCCCTACGGGAGATGGGATCCGGCGGCACCGGCCCGGTAGGCACCACGAGTAGACGCGGCACTACTTCCCAGCCGTAGTTCTCAGGAGGTTTTCCGCTTTCGAGGGAGCTGGTCAGACCAATAAAATTCGATTCCCCGAGGATTCGGTGCAGGCCAGGGTCTTCGAGGTTGCAGTCCACCACGGCGGCCCGCAGGTCCATCGCTACGAGCGCTCCGGCTATCCCAAGACATACACTGGAGCAACCAGCACCCGGCTCGGGACTCGTAACTACCACCGTATTCACGGAGACTGAAAATTCCGACCGCAAAGCGACCAAATTCTCCGCCAGAGCCCGAAAGTGCGGTGCGAGCGCGGACTCCGGGTCGAAGAATTTCCGGGCCTCGCTATCCTTCGCGACTCTCGCGTCCAAGCTAAGTCCTCTTTCGAGAGATGGATTCGTAGTCGGGGATCACCCCGACCACCGGCGCCCGCAACGTGAGTTCGGCGTCCCGAGGTCCACGCCAGCTACGAACCCGACCATCGAGCGCGAGCGCGGCGACTCCTCCAGCAAGCACACCCGCAGCCACCGCCCCAAGCGCATACAGGGCTATGCGGAGCCAGGATCCCGCCCCCGGAGCGGCAGCCGCACTCTGTACGGAGGCTTCAGCCCCGAGCGTGCCTCCGGCCAGCCGTTGGTCGTTCAGATCCTCGACTTTCTCCACAAAGAGTCTCGCGTAGGCGTTGGCGGTGCGAACCGCCTCACCGGAGTCCTCGCTACGGAATGCTACCGTCACTCGCCCCGGTTCTCCGTTCTGGGCGTCTATGGAATTTACCTGCAATCGACTACGAAACAAAGCGGGATTTCCTTCGTATCCGGCACGGCGAGCGGTCTCCGCGAGCATCTCCTCGGTTGACACAACTCCCACGACTTCGTCCATAAAAGTACCGACATCCTCGTCGTCCGCGAGCGTCCCCTGTGGCGAGACCTGCACCACAGCTTCGGCGGTGTACGCGGGTCCCCGGACCAGAGCGTAGGAGACGGCGACCAGGGTCAAAGCCACCGCAATACCGGCGATAACGCCTCTTCGTCCCCAGAGAGCGTTGAGAACTTCGGAGATTCCAACCCCTTCGTGTCGCTCGGAACGCCAATCCGGTGAATCAGTAGATTTCATTTTCCACCACCGCGTCTCGGTACCCTATGGGATCTGAATCCAGAAGCTGTAGCAATCCCGGTGCCTGAGGCGATTCACTAGCGACAATAACCTCGCGAGCTTCTCTGTAACGCCCCTTGACGACCAGCGCGTCCGCGAGGGCTAGATCCACGGACTGGATAAACTCCTCGCGTTGCTCCTTTAGCGATCCGTCCATCTTCTTCATCTCTTGCTCGGCCCGTCGACGAGCCCGCTTTATGGTCTTGACCCCTTTATCGGCCTCGCCGGTACGCACCTGCAAACGACCGAGATCATAGAGACCCTGTAAAGTTATGTCGCCACTCTCGTCGATATTCACGTACACATCCCGCGCCTCCTCCGGCTTTCCTTGGCTAACGAGAGCTTGGGCCAAACCATTAGCAGCGACCTCCGCTTGGGGGTTGACTTCCAGCACCTTGCGATAACTCTCTGCAGCCGCCTCGAAATCACCGATCTTCCCGAGCTGCAAGTTGCCCATCATAAGGTGCGGCAGGTAATACTCCGGCGACCGTTCCGCGGCCTCGGACAGCACCCGAGCTGCGTCGTCGTCACGCCCCTGCTGCTGATACAAGAAAGACACGGACTCCAGAGGCACGGTATCGAAAGGATCCAGGCTCACAGCCCGCCGAGACATCGCCACCGCACCCTCCACATCGCCAGCCGCTGCAAGCCTTTGCTGCTCGCCAACATAGTACCGCGACAAAGACAACGAAAACGCCAAAAGGACGAGAGCCCCAACCAGGAACCCCGCCGAAACTTTAAAGATCAAACGACTCATGAATCTCTCACCACTATGGAGAATATCTCCGAAGAACACCAAAAACAAGTTTAGCAATGACGAAAAGGCACGAAAAAGCGGGCCCCCGAAGGGACCCGCCTCTTTACCGCTCTATTCGGCTAAATTACCGAACGATGCGACGGGCGAGAAGCCCACCGGCCACGAGGAGCGCACCGGCGCCCAGCGTGAAGAGCGAAGC
>JBGTFQ010000208.1:0-25110 GCA_041747155.1 Rubrobacteraceae bacterium | reverse complement strand
GGGATCATGCCGATCACGAACGCCAGCAGCGCGATCGCCGCGATGACCGTAATTCCAAACATCACCTTCAACGCCTCGCCCACACCATACATATGGATGCCAACGAATATTATGTAGAAGAGCAAGTAAACGGCTGGCCCGCCGAACCCGATCAGGGCGTTCACGTACCCTCCGATGAACGTGGCGATAGCCGCCGGTGCAATGGCATACTCAATAAGAATGGCCGTCCCTGTAGCGAACCCACCTAACGGCCCCATAGCTCGCCGGGCAAACCCATACCCACCGCCAGCCGTCGGGATCGTTGAAGATAACTCCGCCAGACCAAAGACCATCGCCGTGTACATAGTCGCCATAAGGAGCGTCGCGATGAGCAACCCGCCCCATCCACCCTCGGCGAGCCCGAAGTTCCAACCCGCAAAATCCCCCGAGATAACGTAAGCAACTCCGAGCCCCGCCAAGAGCACCCATCCCGCAGCACCCTGCTTTAACTGACGCTGCTCCATGTACTCGCTGCCGACATCCCCGCTCCCGGCGTTCCCTCTCGTCCTTCCATCCGGCTCGCTCATCCGCAACCTCTCTCTCAAAGACAAAACCGCGCCGACCGCGGCAATTCCCAGCCTAACCCCAGAGCCCCACACCCCGCATTGGCTCGCTGGATACAATCACATCATAGTTAATACCAATTTGTTATACAAGTGGCCCAAGATTCCGCAGGATGCGCGAAGGATATGTATTCTTTGTATCTGGCATGTTGGGAGAGGAGTTTGTAATCCGTAAGGACGACGGGAAAACTGGGATAGAGTACGGGGATCCACTCTACTTGCAGGTCGAACGCCGGATCGAGGATCTCTTGCTGCGGGGACGATACAAGGCCGGGGATCGCATTCCGCCGGAAGTGGAGTTGGTCGAATCTTTGGGTGTGTCGCGGATAACGGTGAGAGCCGGGCTGGCGCGGCTTGCCGAGCGAGGTTTGCTGGAGCGGCGGCAGGGCAGCGGAACTTTTCTGGTTCGTCTGCCAGGAGGAGCGCGGCTCTCGGCGGGCTTAGAGCGTCTGGAGACCTACACCGTTCACGCCGAACGGTTGGGTGTGGAACTGGACAGCGAAGGCTTGACAATCGCGTCGGTACGCGCCGGAGAGGACGAGGCCGAGGCACTGGAAGTTCCCGAAGGCAGTCCTCTCGTGTGTGTCTCGCGGGTGTTGCTGATGGCGGGGAAGCGGGCGGCCTGGATGGTGGATCTAGTACCAGAAGATATCGTGGATAGCGAGGAAGTTCGGCGACATTACCGCCCGGATGCTATGCTCCTGGATCTCCTTGTCTCGCGAGGTGTCTCCGTCGGATTTTCGCAGATGTCCATAGAAGCCGTGCTAGTGAAGCCCGAGGATGAGACCGGCGAGCGTCTGCAGCTCAGTGAACCTTCCGCCGCGCTTTCGCTGGTTCAGACCATGTATCTTACAGAGGGTCGTCCGGCGCAATGGTCGAAAGATGTGTTCCTGCCAGGCCACTTAAACCTGCACGTCGTGAGAGAATTGTTCGAGGTACGAAAGCTGAGTTGAGGAGGAATAGGTTTGTCCGAGATAACTTGGGATGATTTCGAGAAAGTCGAGATACGGGTCGGAGTCGTCGTGGAAGCAGAGCCCTTTCCCGAGGCCCAGAAACCGGCGATCAAGCTAAAAGTCGATTTCGGTGGCGAGCTAGGAGTTCGTCAGACCAGCGCACAGTTAAAGGCTCACTACGAGCCAGAGAGTCTAATCGGGAAGCGAGTCGTGGCGGTGGTGAACTTTCCGCCGAAGAGGATCGCGGGTTTCAAGAGCGAAGTTTTGGTGTTGGGCGTGCCGGACGAGTCCGGTGAAGTAGTCTTGCTCGCGCCGGACATGGAAGTGCCTATCGGCGGGAGGATGTTTTAAAGGCTTGCTCTACCAGAACGCCTTCGCTAAAGTTCTGCGGTCTACGGACGGATAATAGAGTCGTGCAAGCCAAGAGCAAGGACCCAGATGAGTAGCTGTAGCCGTTGTGAGATGTTGCCGGATGCTTCGCCAGAGAGAGGCGTATTGTATATCTCGCCGCCGCTGGCTCACTCGCGCGGGACGCTGCGGCGTCTTCTGCTCAAGAGCGAACTTGAATTTACGGACCCGCTGAATGGGATCGTCGCGGTTGAGGTTACGCCCGAGGACCTGGGGCGCCTTGCGGATCTCCTCTCACAGGGCTTGAGCGAAGCCGAGATGCGCGATTCGCGGGCGTTGCTGGTCGAGCGCTCGGTTACGCCGGGGCTCCGGGAACTATCCAAGATGCAGGACCTCGCGAGCCTCGTGGCGAGAGTGCGGGGCGATTGGCTGCTGGGGACAATGCGCGAGGAGCGCTTCACCGTTCACTTCCAGCCGATAGTGTCGGCTGCGGTCCCGGACGAAGTGTTCGCCTACGAGTGCCTGCTGCGCGGGATTGGCGAGGACGGAAACTCGATCAGCCCGGCTCCGATGTTCGAGGTGGCACGCAAAGCGGGGCTCCTCTTCAACCTGGACAGAGCGGCTCGCCTAAAAGCCATCGAAGAGGCCGAGCGGCAGGAGATCTCGAACACCGTGTTTATCAACTTCAACCCGTCCTCGATCTACGATCCCGTCTACTGCCTGCGGAGCACGATGCACGCCATCGAGAGGTCTTCTTTTGAGCCGGAGGACATCGTTTTCGAGATCGTTGAGAGCGACGCCACAGACGAGAAACAGCTGGCGAAGATACTCAGCCACTACCGGGAGGCAGGTTTCCGGGTGGCGCTGGACGATCTCGGCGCGGGTTACGGCTCTCTGACACGTCTGGCACGCTTGCGCCCCGATTTCGTGAAACTGGACATGGCGCTCGTGCAAAGCGTCGACACCGACCCGTACCTCGCCGTGATCTCGGAGAAGCTTCTGGACCTGGCGAACGCCCTTGACGTGCGCGTCATCGCTGAAGGCATCGAGACGGAGGCCCAATACCAATGGCTTCTGAAGCATGGCGCAGATTACCTGCAAGGCTACTACTTCGCTAGCCCAGACTCTCCGCCGCCCCTTCCGAGAGATCTCCCCGCCGCCTAGAACTTGTCGGCGTTGGACTCGGCTTCCACTTTTATACTCACTTCCCGCGCCCCCGCCTGAAGAGCAGCCTCCGTTGTTTTCGTGTTCGCCTCAAGAACCTCCGAGACATCCCCAGCGAGCACGATGGTCTCGGGACCGCCCTCTCGCGCAAGGCCGGTCTCCCCCGCCGCTCTCTTCGCCGCGACGAACGGTTTATTTGTACCCTCCGGCGACACGACGGTTAGCTCAGCGGTGAGCTTTACACGTTCGTAACCAGGCATTATTGCTCCAAACGTTCATTAAGGCGACCGATCCCAGCGTATCCCGCGCTGCCGGGTTGCGGGGGTTCTTCGGGTGGGTGGATCTCCAAGCCGACTAGCTGTTCGGGTCTTACGGGAACTCGGGTAAGCTCTCTTCCCGTAGCGTCGCGCAGAGCCGCCACGATGGCCGGGGTGGATGAGATGGTCGGTGGTTCGCCTACGCCTTTGAGGCCGTATGGAGCATCCGGGTCCGCTAGTTCCAGGAATTCCATCCTGACGGAGGGCATGTCCAGAATGGTTGGGAGCAGGTAGTCAGTGAAAGAAGCGTTTTGGACTTTGCCTTCTTTCAACTGAATCTCCTCCATCAACGCCAACCCCAGCCCTTGCGCCACGCCGCCCTCGACCTGACCTTCAAGTGCCTGCGGGTTCATAATTTTCCCGACATCCTGAGCCGTGGCGACCTCCACCACCCGAACCAATCCAAGCTCCACATCTACCTCGACCACCGCCCGATGAGCCGCGAAAGCATACTGTAGATGCACATCCCCCTGACCGTTTTCATCCGGCGGATACGTCGCCTTGTGATGAAACTCTACGGTCTCCTCGATCTCATCCGCCCCGATCACCGCTTCCAGCGACGCGATGGTCTCGCCACCCTCGGATACGACCGCCCCATCTTCGACGGAGAGATCTCCCACCTCACCAAACTCCTCGCGTACCCGCTCGAAGAGTCTCTCGCGCACGGCCTCGCAGGCGGCCTTTACCGCGCCGCCGGTGACGTAGCTCTGACGGGAAGCGGAGGTCGAACCGGCTGAACCCACCTGAGTATCCGCCGGTAGCACGGCGACTCGTTCGATGCCGAGTTCGGTGTGCGCGATCTGGGCCTGCAAAGTCACGAGCCCCTGCCCCACTTCCGCCGCCGCCGTATGCACCAGAACCAGCGGCTCGCCGTCCTCGAAAGATAGTGTGACGCGGGCCGTGGAATAATCATCGAAGCCCGCCGAGAAACCGATATTCTTGATACTTACCGCGTAGCCAACGCCGCGCTGCACGCCCTCGCCGTGAGTGACATTGGAGACACCGCCCGGCAACTCTCGCACGTCGCGGCCCATGATCTCGCTCTCTTGCGGCATCGGCATGTTTTTTACGCGGAGCAGTATCTCTTGCACGGGCGCGGGTTCTGGGAGTCTCTGTCCGAACGGGAGCGTATCTCCCGCTTCGATGGCGTTTTTTATGCGGAGATCCAAGGGGTCCATATCCAGGGCGGCGGCGAGTTTGTCCATCTGAGACTCGTGCGCGAAGCACGCCTGAACAGCTCCGAAACCGCGCATCGCGCCGCACGGCGGATTGTTTGTGTACACGAGATAACTCTCGATGGCCGCGTTCGGCACTTTGTAAGGACCTCCGGCAAAGGTCGCCGCGTTGAGGCCCACAGCCATGGAACTCGAAGCGTAGGCTCCGCCATCCAGAACGAGCCGCGCCCGAACGTAGACCAGCTCGCCGCTCTTTGTCGCGCCGTGCTCAAAGCTCATCTTGGCCGGGTGGCGGTGGACGTGACCGTAGAAAGATTCCTCGCGGTTGTAGACCATCTTTACCGGGCGTTCGGTGTGGAGGGCCAACATACAGGCGTGAATCTGCATGGATAAATCTTCCCGTCCACCGAAAGCCCCACCTACGCCCGATAGCGTCAGTCGCACCATCTCCGGTGGCAGGTCCAGGCTTTCAGCCACCTGATCCTGATCCACGTGCAGCCACTGGGTGGAGATGTGCAAGTCGATGCCACCCTCGCCATCCGGCACCGCGAGCCCAGATTCCGGGCCGAGAAACGCCTGGTCCTGCATCCCCACCTCGTACTCACCCGAGACGACCACATCGGCGATGGCCTCCGGGTCGCCGTGTTCTATCTTTACGTGACGCAAAACGTTCCCCGAGAGATGCAGCTTCGGAGCGGTGTCCTTCATCGCTTCCTCGGCGGCGACGAGCGGTTCGAGGACTCTGTAATCCACCCGGATACGTTCGAGCGCGAGCCGGGCGGTCTCGGGGTGATCCGCTGCGACGATAGCGACAGCCTCCCCCTGATACCGCACAGTCTCCCAAGCCATCACCGGCTGATCCGGAATCTCCATCCCGTACACTTTTCGACCCGGCACATCTTCGTGCGTCAGCACCGCACGCACACCCGGCATAGATTCGGCCTCGGAGGTATCGATGGACTCTATCTCTGCGTGCGGGTGCGGGCTGCGAAGCGTAGCACCCCAAAGCATCCCATCCATCCAAAGGTCTGACGAGTACTCGAATTCGCCCCGAACCTTCGGAACTCCATCCACCCGGACACTCTCTTCCCCAACCTTGCCGGGACGCTGCACCGGCACTTGCGGACGCTCGCGGGTCGGAGCTTCCGGCATCACCGCCCGACGGCCATTCATCGAGGGTCCATCTCATCAGCAGCCAAATGTACGGCATCGAGAATCTTCTCGTATCCCGTGCAGCGGCAGAGGTTTCCGGCCAACGCCTCCCGGATCTCTACTTCCGTGGGATGCGGCTCTCGGCGCAGCAGATCGTGCGTCGCCACCACAAACCCCGGTGTACAGAACCCGCACTGAACCGCCCCCGCCTCCACGAAAGCTTTCTGAACCGGATGCAACTCTCCGCCGTCAGAGATCCCCTCGACCGTCACGACTTCGCGCCCCTCGGCCTGACCCGCGAGCACCAGACAGGCACAGACTAGCGTGCCATCCAGGTAAACGGAGCACGAACCACACTCTCCTTGCTCGCAAGCGTTCTTGGAGCCGGGTAGTTGCAGCCGCTCACGCAGAACATACAGTAGGCTCTCACCGGAGAGTACGTCGACCTCGCGCCGGTCTCCGTTGACGTTCAGATTAAGCCGCATCCGTCGCCTCCCGGTGGTCGTCCCAGGCCCACGTCAATGTGCGTCGCGCGAGCACGCCAACCGAATGCCGCCGGTACTCCGCCGTGCCGCGAACGTCGTCGATAGGTCGGGCGGCTCTCGCCACAAGCTCCCCGAAACGCCGGATAGCTGTCTCATCCAGCGAAGCCCGAGATTCCCAGAGCCCGCCTTCCTCGATCGCTCCTTGCAGGAAATTTTCGGCTTCGGTTGCCCGGATGGGAGTTGGTCCAGCAGACCCGATGCAGACGCCGACCAGGTTCTCTGTGGGATGTAGAGCCAGGGCCAGCGAGCTAACGGCGATCACCATAGCGTTGCGGGTCCCGATCTTGGCGTACTGCTGCGGCCCCGTCGCTCTCGGAACATAGAAAGCGGCGATCAACTCATCCGATTCGAGCGCGTTCTTCTTTGGACCGGAGATAAATTCGACAACCGGGATGCGCCTCACGCCTCTCGTAGAAGCTGCTTCGACCTCGGCACCGGATACGTAAAGTGGCGGCAGCGCGTCGCCCGCCGGTGACGCCGTAGCCAGATTTCCGCCGATGGTGCCCCGGTTCCGTATTTGGGGCGATCCCACCGTCCGCGAAGCCATCGCGAGCCCCGGCAACTCTTGCGACAATTCATCTATGAGGCGCGCGTACGTGACCCCCGAGCCCACGCGCAACATTCCGGCTTCCTCGGTCCAGACTTCGATCTCCGGCACACGGCTCAGGTCCAGCATCACGTCCGGTCGGCGGCGGGCGAAGTTCAGATCGACCATCATGTCGGTGCCGCCCCGGATAGGCACGGCCTCCGGTCGCTCAGCTTTGATCTCCAACGCTTCCCGCAAACTCTCGGGTTGAAAGAACTCCATCCGCACCTCCCTTCCAAAATTCATCAGAGACAGAACCAGCATTCTACTCTTTAGGCGGGCTCTAAATCCATGTACAAAAGATGAAACTCTCAAACCGATCTTTGGACTTAGGGATATATCCCGAAACCTATCTTCACCTCACGCGCCGCCCTCTTCCACCGTTCGCAGTGCGATGGCGGGCGGGATGGCTGCGGCTCGGGTGGCGGAGGGCAGGGTGGTCGCGACGGAGACGAACAGGACGGCGGCCAACAGCACGAGCAGCTGGAACCAGGGGATGTAGAGCGATGTGTTCGCGTCGCCGAATGCGGACGAGACGACTATGAGTTGGTAGCCAGTTATTAGAGCCAGAACAGCACCGACGAGCGTTCCTTCAACCGCCACGACCGCGGATTCAATCAAAAACGTGGCCCGCACCGACGAGGGCGGGAGACCCAGGGCACGAAGAACCCCGATCTGCCGTCGCCGCTCCCGCACAGCCCGGATCATCACGATGCCCAAACCCGAGATCCCGACCAACAACCCAAGCGCGAGATACCCTTCTATGAGATCGAAGAACTGCGCCTGCCGGACCAAAGCATCATCGACAACTTCCTCGAAACTGCGGGCCTCCAACCCATTCACCAGAAACTCCTCCTGCAACCGCCCAGCGACCGCACCAGTGTTAGCCCCGTCAGAAATGGTGAGATAATGCCGATTCCCGACGGGATCGTCTACTATCTTGGCGAGCGATTCCTTCGAGACCATCACCCCGGAGAACGCGGCCCCGGCGGCGGATATAGCCACTACTTCCCGGCGAGATTTCCCGTCCTCGGCGGGCGCTTTCACCTCGATGCTATCCCCCACCGACACGTTGTCTTCCGGCGGACCACCCCCACTCTCCAAAAAAGCCACGTCGGCTATCGCCAACTCGGGATTCTTCGAGACCGCCTCCCAGACTGCCGACTCATCTGGGTACTCGTCCCGATCAAACTCTTCGAGAGCAGGTGCGCCACCCTTCAGAAACTCATCGTCGAAGCCGGAGAGCGCCCAGTCCTGAAACTTGTCAGAGCCGCTTACTCTGAAATCCGCCACGGTCCAATTCAGCGTTGCCGCGTCTTCCACGCCATTTACAGCAGCAAGCTCTTTGGAGCTTACCGGGTCAGCGGAGCTAGTCGATACGAGTACATCGTAGCCGCCCCCTTCGTCGGCTGCGAGCTCTTCGGATTGGTTCGAGAACGTTCCCGAGAGGATCAGGGAGAAGACGAGCGTAAACACGATCAAGCTGTAAGCCAGCAACGTCGCGCCCGTTCTGAATCGCCGATCCAGGGGATACGAGAGAGCGAGTCGCAGAACGGGACCAGCTCCACCCACCAGCCGTTGTAGAGCCGCCCCGAGCCGCGCCTGGTGATGCCCGATCAGTACTATAGCCGCCAGTGCAAGCACGAGTCCCTGAAAGACAAACAGGATCGTGTCGTCCACATCCAGGCCAAGCAGCGGGAAAGCCAGGATCACCCACAACATGGATGCGACGGCTACGCCACTCACGAGCCAACGCTTTTTGGAAGCCCCGATCACGAACGCTAAGCAGACGAGCGCCAGGGTAGGAGAAACAAGGCTGCCGAGATCGTAGCCCGTCGCGATGGAGGACGCCGAGGAGATCAGGAATATCCCTGCGGCGATCATCGCGGTCACCCGAACCCACGGGCATTCCCGACGACTCTCGGATCTTTGGGAGGTACCCCGGATTGCCTCCACCACGGTCATTCGCCCGACCCATACGCTCGCGACCGCCACAACAACCACGGAGACGACAAACCCGGCCAGAAAACCTATCAGCAGGCTTGATGACTCAACTCCCAGTCGCAAGTCAACGCCGCCGGGTCGGGCGGAGGCGAAAACGTCCGCGGCCAGAAGCACGATCAGACGCGCCACCCCGACACCCAAAAGCACGCCCAGCGCCGAAGCCACGAGTGCGTAGATGGCACCTTCGAGGATAAACGAGCCCGAGATCCCCCACCGACTCATCCCCATAGAGCGCAGAATCCCCAACTCCCGGCGACGATCTTCGGAGAGCATCACGAGAATGTTTACCAGCAGCGCTATACCGGCCAGGATCGCGAACGTTCCCAGCGACAGGAAAAGTTCCCGAAACTCAGCCCCATCCTCGGCGGCTCCGGTCAGCAAGTCCTGTTTTACTGGGTCCACGTCATTCCCCGGAAGCTCATCCAGGCGGTCTCCCAGTTGCTCTATCAACTCCGGCGTGCGTTCCGCGCCACCGAACACACCACCTTTCGCCGAAACAAACAAGAGTCGCTCCGGGTCCCGAGCATCCCCAGAGTTTCCACCCCTAGACATCAAGTCGTCGATGGTCCCAAGCTCGACGAAAGCATTCAGAGATTGCGACTCGAACTCCGTGGCGTATCCCGCTATCCCCGTGCGCGGCAAAATCCGCACGACGTCCAACTCCAAAGACTGCCCGTAAGCGTAGACTTCCACGGAGTCTCCCTTGCCGACCCCGAGCGCATCGGCGGTGTCCTGCCCCAGCGCGACTTTGCCGGAGCCGGGCGTGGAGCCGCTCAATCCGGTTGTGGATGGGCCTTTATCGAACTCCTTCGCCCAGTCAAAGTAGACCTCGATCAAGCGGGCCGAGGGGATCACCTTTCCGACAGATTTATCGCCATCTTCTCCGGCTGCGACGAGCGTGGCATCAGCGGCCACGGCGGCGAGTACGCCGTCGGCGACTTTCGGCGGGTCCATCACCAAAAAGTCTCTGGCGGCACCGGCGATCTCGATGTCGTAGCTGCTCACCACCACGTCGATAGGACCGAGCCGTTCGGTCGCCCGGTCCCGCAACGATGCGTCCAGCGTATCCCCGACGAGCAACGAGCTGACGATGATCGCCGTTCCAAAAGCACACCCGAGAACCACGGGAACCGCATCGACCCGACGGCGCAACACATTGCGCAAAGCCACCCGACGAGCCGTGGGATTCAGCACCGCGAAGACGACTATCACTACGAGCAAGGCGGCAACCGTCGCCGCCAGAAGGATCACCGCGTATCCTCGATTATCGCACCGTCGATCATGTGGATGCGTCGCTGCGCCACTTCGGCGACCGCTGGGTTATGCGTCACGAGCACGAAAGTCGTTCCAGAGGCGTGCAGCTCTCCTAGAAGCCCGATTATCTCCTCCGTAGTAGCCGTGTCCAAGCTCCCAGTCGGTTCGTCAGCCCACACCAGCGCAGGCCGGGCCACCAGAGCCCGCGCCACAGCAACCCGCTGCTGCTCACCACCGGAAAGTTCGTTGGGCCGATGATCGATCCGATCCAACAGACCAACCCGGTCCAACGCCTCCCGCGCCCGTTTGCGAACCTCCCGCGCCGGGACGCGCATGATCTGCAACGGCAACTCGACATTCTCGACCGCCGAAAACACCGGCAAAAGGTTGAGCGACTGAAAAACGAAACCCATCAGCCGCGCCCGCTGCGCCGAGCGTCGTGGCTCAGACAACTCATGAACGTCCTCGCCCGCCACCATAACGGAACCCGCATCCACATCGTCCAGCCCGGAGAGACACTGCAAAAGCGTCGTTTTGCCGGACCCCGAAGGCCCGGTAACCGCCACAAACTCGCCTTGATCTACCCGGAGATCCACCCCATCCAGAGCCACAACCTCGGCCTCGCCGGACCGATAGACCTTGTGAACGCCTCGGGCGACCAACAACCCGTCAGCCCCACGCGCTGCAGATTCAGAATCCGCCGATATTGGTTCCCGACTACGATTGCGGCGGCTCACGGGAGATCTCCGCCCGCCTTATCTCACCACCAGGTTAACCAACCGGCCCGGCACGTAGATGCTTTTGCGGATCTGCTTTCCTTCGACGTGCGGCCCGATCTTGTCGCTGGCGAGCGCCAACTCTTTGGCATCATCCTCGCTTATGTCCGCCGGGGCTTGGATGCGGTCGCGGACTTTGCCGTTGACCTGGATTATCAGCGTGATCTCCTTCTCCGCTATAAGCGATTCATCGTAGTCCGGCCACACTTGTTCGTGGACGGAGTACGGCTCGCCTAGAGCGGCCCACATCTCTTCGGCGTGATGCGGCGCGAGCGGCGCGAGGAGCCGGGCGAAGGTGCGGAGCGCATCCGTCCAAGCCTCTCTTTCCACGTCATCGCGCACCGCGAGCAGGTAGTTCGTGTGCTCCATGAGACCGGCGATGGACGTGTTGAACCGGAACGCCGCGAGGTCTTCGGTCACTTTCTTTGTCGTGCGGGCGGTGCGGCTTTGAAGCTCGGCGGGGTCCGCGTCCGCGCTCGTCGCTTCGCCAGCTTCGGTCAGGGAGAGAGCCCGACGCAGGAAACGGGCCACGCCTTCGATACCGCGTCCGTCCCAGGGGCCGCCCTGATCCCACGGCCCAATAAACATCAGGAAGCAGCGCAGCGCGTCCGAACCGTATCGCTCCACGAAATCCATCGGGTTCACGACGTTGCCCCGAGACTTGCTCATCTTCTCCGCGTCTTCGCCGAGGATGATGCCCTGGTTGAAGAGCTTCTTCATCGGCTCGTCGAATTCTACGAGGCCGATATCCCGCATCACCTTAGTAAAGAAGCGCGTATACAGCAGATGCATCACCGCATGCTCGATGCCGCCGGTGTATTGATCCACGGGCAGCCATTTCGCGCCCTCGACGGGATCGAACGGTCCTTCGTCGTAGTGCGGGCTCAGGTAGCGGTACTGGTACCACGAGGAATCCATGAACGTGTCCATCGTGTCGGTCTCGCGTTCTGCTGGGCCTCCGCAGATTGGACACTCGACGTTTCGGAATCCTTCATGCAGCTTGAGGGGGGATTCGCCGGTCGGGGTGAACTCGGCATCCTCGGGGAGCAGGACGGGCAGGTCTTCCTCCGGGACGGGAACGGCCCCGTGTTCGGGGCAGTAGATGATCGGGATGGGCGTCCCCCAGTACCGCTGGCGGCTGATGAGCCAATCCCGCAGCCGGTATGTCACCGTGGACTCTCCAGCATTCTTCTCTTCGAGCACCTCGGTCATGCGCTGTTTCGCTTCCTCTATCTCCAAGCCGTCGAGGAAGCCTGAGTTTATGGCCGGGCCTTCTCCGACGTATGCTTCGCCGTCGAAGTCTTCGGGGGGTTGGACGGTGCGGACTATGGGCAGGTCGTATTTCGCGGCGAAGTCCCAGTCGCGCTGGTCTTGGCCGGGGACCGCCATAATCGCACCGGTCCCATACCCCATGAGCACGTAATCCGCCGCGTAGATGGGGATATTTTTGCCGTTGGCCGGGTTGATCGCGTAAGCCCCGGTGAACACGCCAGTCTTCTCACGGGTGACGTCGGTACGGTCGATCTCGTTCATGCGACTGGCCTTCTCGACGTATTCGCCCACGGCTTCGGACTGCTCGGAAGTGGTGATCTTCTCGACCGCCGGATGTTCGGGGCTCATCACAAAGAACGTCGCGCCAAAGAGAGTATCCGGGCGGGTGGTGAAGACTTCCAGCGAATCGTAGCCGGGGACTTTGAAGACTATTTCCGCGCCTTCGGAGCGCCCGATCCAATTAGTCTGAAGCGTCTTTACGCGCTCGGGCCAGTCTATTTTGGAGAAGTCTAGAAGCTCTTCGGCGTAGTCCGTTATCCGGAACAGCCACTGGGCCAGATTCTTCTTTACGACCGGCGTACCGCACCGCTCACAGACCCGATCCGGCCCAACCACCTGCTCCCGCGCGAGCGTCGTATTGTCTTTCGGACACCAGTCCACCGGCGCTTCTTTCCGGTAAGCGAGCCCTTTTTCCAGGAACTTCAGAAAGAACCACTGATTCCACCGGTAGTACTCCGGCGTACAGGTGACGACTTCGGAGGAGCGGTCGAACATCGCCCCCATCTGCTCCAGTTGTCCACGCATGTTCTCGATGTTGGAGATCGTCCACTTGTACGGGTGTATCCCCCGTTTTATAGCCGCGTTCTCCGCCGGAAGCCCGAATGCGTCGAAGCCGATAGGGAAGAAGACCCGGTAACCACTCATCCGCATAAACCGCGCATGAGTATCCGAGGGCGTCATCGCGTACCAGTGCCCGACGTGCAGGTCGCCACTCGGATACGGCAGCATCGTCAGCGCATAGTGCTTCGGTTTATCCGTATCGTCGTCGGTCTTGTAGAGATCCGTCTCCAACCATCGCTCCTGCCAGCGATGTTCTATGGCTGTGGGATCATAGGTCTTCCTGGGTCGCGTCTCGCTCACGTGAGACTCCTTCTCGGGTGTGATGTTGGGCGGTTCGGAAACGGTGACGAAGCGCGGGGCTCTATAGTCGTGAAGCAGTAGAGCAAACTCTATGGACCCCAGCATACATGCGCCTAATATAGCATCGCCACCCGCTTTTATGAAGTCGTCGTCCCCCGATGATCTAGCCGGTCGAACCCTTCACCGCTTCTCCAAAGACTTACGACCCTTCCAACAAGCGAACACATTTGAGCGTGTCTTAGGTTAGAGAGAGGGTTAGAAGGGCGGCTGCGAGGGTGCAGGAGACATTGGTCAGTTCGTTGCCGACTCTAGGGACTAGAGCCCCGATCAGACTGTCAACCACTGTTCCGATAAAGGCTGCGAAAGCCACGACAGCCAGCGTGAGGATTTCGTCGAAGATCCCCAATACGTAACCGAGTGAGGCTGTCAGTAGAGCCGCCGCAGCTCCCGCCAATGTGCCGGAGAGAGAGATGCCCCCGTCAGTGCCGGGTGCGACTCTTCGTAGGGTGGTAATAAGTCTTGGATGTCGTCCGAATAGTTGGCCGACTTCTGATTCAGTGGTATCCGCGAAAGCAGCACCGAGAGAGGCGACGAATGCGGCGGCGAACGACTCTAATCCCGTAAAAGTGGCTAACAAGGCGCAGACCACCGCTACAGCACAGTTTGCGGCGGCGTTTTTGGCTCCCCGGCGGCCACCCCGTTCCTGGGCGGTGCCGGCGTGGGTCTTGGTCATATATCCGAAGCGGGTTAGAGCAGAGCCACCTACTACGAACAGCACGAGGATCGCAAATCCTTGGGGTCCGAGGGAAGCGTAGATCGCTGTCCCGACCACGAATCCGCCTGCGGAACCTCCCAGACTCACCATTCCCAGAACGTATGCTAGGGCTGCGAAGACCGCCGTCACGCCGATAGCCGCTAGTAAACTGGACATTTAAAGACGTGGTCGGATGTCAATGCCGGTTTGAACATCGTTGAGTATGTTACCAATCGGCTTTGAGAGTAGATCTCCCTGGCGAAATAGCTCTCCAATAGCCTGCGTATTACTTGGAGAAAGTCTCCACTAGCCTCTGCATAAGGTGCCTAGCGTAGGCTCCACACTCGACTGAAGAGGAGTTTAGTAGGGCGGGTTCGATCCGACCGGCTCTCACACCCGTTCCCGTAAGGCGTTCGACCCCCTGATACAACAACGAACCGGCAAGGGGACTCGCCTGGTTCGACACAGCGACCACCAAGCCGTAGAGGCTGGAATCCCCGACCGATTCGATGGCATCCACCTCCTCCGGGCGATCCTGCCCTACGATGAAGACATTTAGAAGAGGTGCATCCGGTCGCTCTTGGCCTCGCTCTTCGCGAATGCTTTTCCAAAGAGCCGTGCTCTTCGTGAAACCAACGTCCAGAGCAGCGCGGGACAGTTCGGCCCATACGTCCTTCGACACCCGTCGGACTAGAGGACTCTCGTAATCTACGAACATTCCCACCGTTACTGAGGTACGCTGACGTATGCTAGCGGGATTCAAGCTTGTTTCTCGTTCTCGCGCTTCTGCAGTCGCTGCTGAAAGACTTCGATCTCCCTGACCGTTTGCAGGTCGCCATTGCTCTGAGCCACCTCGTGGCCCCGCTCAAAGACTTGTTTAGCCTCGACATCTTCGCCAAGCTCGTAGTGAGCACGACCGAGCATCCGGTACGCCACGGAGTAGTCTGGCTTATTCTCTACGGCTTTCTTCAGGTGTTCACGAGCTTCTTCGTGGTTACCCTCTTTGAAGAGTTCGGTCCCCAGTGAGCAAAGTACCATCGGATTGGAGGGATCCCGCTCCAGCAGTTTTCGGAACATCTCTGAGCGTGAAGAATCCATGGTGTCTTTTTAGCACGGACGCTCCTCGTTTGCCGCCGAGCAACGGATTTTGACGCTATCGCTCCAGAATTTCCGACTTTACAGTATCTTCGGGGCTTGGTAGTCCTGGACTCTCCGAGTCGTTATCGACGGACGGACTGCTTCCCGCTTTCTCCCGCTCGTTGTCGGTGGTCGGGTTGTTTTGGCGACTGTTGTCGATGTACGGTCCTGTGTTCGTGTCTCCTGCTTGGTTACGGAGAGCCTCGGCTATCGTCAGCACTTCCAGAACGTATGAACTGGAGTGATTGTAGGTGTAGAGAGCGGCGGTCCAGTCGCCAGGGGCGCCGCCGGACCTCAAGTATTCTGCGGCGGCGGGGATCGCATCTTCAGGGTCCATAATGTTCTTTTCGCCGTCCCCATCTCCGTCGACACCGGCTGTACGCCAGGTGGAAGGTAGGAATTGCATTGGGCCGAGAGCCCCCGCGGTCGATGGTCCGAGGTTTTCTCCGTGGTTGGATTCCACCTGTCCGACAGCCGAGAGCACGTACCAGTCATCCTCAAACCCGTAGCCCGCTGCGGCCTGCTTGTACAGCTGGTCATACTCTTCCCGAGATATGGCCTCGACGGGTCTTGGAACTCTCGACTTATCCGTTACGACTAGCTTCTTAGCGATTTCCATCTCTAGTTCTCTTTTACTATCCTTTTCGCCACCCGAGGCTGTCTTTCGGGGATCAGTGGGCTCGTCATTTTTAAGATCCGCCTTCCTGAGAATCTTGGCTTTCTTGCGTTTGTCTGCTCTTTCCGCGGCTTGGAGTTCTTCGAGTCGTCGTTCAATGCGGTTTCTTAAGCCGCTCTGGTTACGCTCTATGCCAGCGATGTTTTCTTCTGCTTCGCTTCTCTCAGCCACTAAAGAGGAGACATTGTTTCGCTCGTCTTGGATCAAAGACTCATAATCCGCTTTCTTCTGTTCGAGTTGCCGGATGCTATTCTCAAGACTCTGCTGGTCATCTTCTAACTGTTCGATCCCGCTTAAATCCTGCAACAAGACACGCTCCGAAGAACTCTCTGCCTCGGTGTTTTCGTTCTCCGATTGGTCCTTGTAGACTTCTCTAGCGAGGACTTCGTAATCTTCGCGAGCCTCCAAGAGTTCGCTTGAACGGCTTTCTAGCTGAGACTTTACGTCGAGGATCTGACCATCTAGACCTCGCACCCGTGTCTTCATCTCGCCAATTCGTGAACGAGTCTCGTCAATCTCCACTCTGACGTTTGAGATATCCTGGTTCTCGTCTTGGATCCTAGTGACACTAGACTGGACACGCTGCTCAAGCTTTGCAACTTTTGATTCACTGGCAAGCGTATTGGCGTATGCAGAGTTCCAGACGTTTCCCGAGAGAATTACACCCAACAACAAAGCTGTCGCAGCTGCCCGTAATCCACAAAACCGCATTATGTGCACCTCAATCTGGACGCGACTTCAACATGTTGTATTTATTGGATCCGAGCGTAGCGATTAGTTGATAGGGGATCACGGCCTAATTACCACATTTATTGCGAGGTGTTGCTTTCGTCTGGAGAGGCTAGCAACTGCACGAGCGCTTCGAGTTCTTCAACTTCTCGAAATCTTATCTCCAACTTGCCGCCCCGGCGGAAGGGTCGAACTCTCACGGGCAGGCCGAGAGCATTCTGTATGGTTCGCGAGGCTTGCTGCAGCTCCTCAAGGCCGTCGCTGGGTTCCGGTGCGGCATCAGGCTCAGGCTCCACAGGCGATGAGCCGTACTCCCGCACGATCTCCTCGGTCCTTCGCACGGATAGCTTGTCGGTCTGTATTTTTTTTGCAACCTCCAGCATCTGATCCGCTGTCTTTAGTCCTAGCAATGCCCGAGCATGTCCCTCGCTGAGCTTCCCCTCTTGAAGAAGACTCTGCACCGTTGGAGGCAGTTGAGCTAGCCTCAGGGTGTTTGTCACGGTTGCTCGGCTTTTGCCGAGACGACGGGCTAGTTGCTCTTTTGTCAGACCAAATCCATCCATTAGCGCCTGATACGCGGAAGCTGTCTCCAGGGGATTCAGGTCCTCACGCTGCAGGTTCTCCACGAGAGCCAACTCCATTGACTCGTTCTCGGCTGCCTCACGGATCAAGACCGGAACTCGCTCCAAACCGGCCTCTTTCGCTGCTCGCAAGCGTCGCTCGCCAGCTATGAGCTCAAATCCAAAATCGGTCGACCGGATTACTAACGGCTGCAGGATACCAACCTCTCTTATGGAGGCGGCCAACTCCTTGATACCTGCCTCGGAGAAGTGCTTCCGCGGCTGGTGTGTGTTAGGACGAATTGCTGTTATGGGCAGCTCTTCGAACTTGAGCCCCCCAACGCTCTCCCCAGTAGCTATGAGCGCTGAAAGGCCCCTGCCAAGACCGCGCCTACCCACGGCTCAGCACCTCATCGGCGACGGCGGCATAGGCTTCGGCCCCGGTGCTCTGAGGCGCGTACAGCGCAATAGGCTGTCCGTAACTCGGGGCTTCGCTTAACCGAACATTTCGTGGAATGATCGTATGAAATACTCGATCTCCGAAGAAGGTTCTGACTTCATCGGCGACCTGCTTCGCCAAGTTTGTTCGGGTGTCGTACATCGTTAGCAATACCCCACCGATCTCTAGCGATGGATTCAGTTCTTCCCTGACCATGCGGATACTGCGCATAAGCTGCGTCAGACCTTCGAGAGCGTAATATTCGCACTGGATCGGGATGAGCACCTCATCCGCCGCCGTCAGCGCGTTCAGCGTCAGGAGGTCCAAAGATGGCGGGCAATCCAGCAACACCCAACGGTAGGCGTCGTTTGGGAGTTTCTCCAACGCTCTTTTCAACTTGAACTCTCGTGCAAGCGTTGAGACTAACTCCACTTCGGCACCCACAAGATTGATCGTCGAAGGTACGACATGAAGATTGGGTAAAGCGGTGGCGTGCGCCACATCCTGAAGCAGCTTTCCTTCAAGGATGACATCGTAGACACAGCCTTTTCCAGTGGGCTCCACACCGAGCCCGCTGGTAGCGTTGCCCTGTGGATCCATATCAACCACAAGAACAGTTTCGCCTTTTTCCGCCAAGTACGCGGCAAGGTTGATAGCGGTGGTACTCTTCCCCACCCCGCCCTTCTGATTGACTATCGCGACTACAGTCTTCACCGGACGCATCTTAGCATGACCAAGATCCCAACCCTACCCCCCAAGAGGCTGCTGACGTGGCAAACCAACCCTTCTGGGGTATTTCTTTGGTGTCTCGGCGTCCTTACGGATCACCACCAGGCAGCGATCCCGGATCTCCGTACCCGGCAGCGGAGGAACCTCGATCACCGTTTCGAATCTCCCACCTAGCATCTCCGCCGCCCGAGAACCGAGATCTAGCTCGTCTGGCGAGGGTTTTCCCTTCATAGCAACAACACATCCTCCAACCTTTACCAACGGCAAGCAATACTCTGCCAGCACTGGAAGTGAAGCCAAAGCTCTGGCAGTAGCTATATCGAAACGCTCTCTGAACGCGGGATCCCGCCCTAATTCCTCAGCTCGCACTGTCAATATAGTCGCGTCGGAAGCCCCCAGCGACTCTACGACACCGCGCACAAAGTCAGTTTTCTTTCTCGTCGACTCGATCAAGGTAACTCCGGCACTTGGAAGTGAGATTCCCAATGCCAACCCAGGTAGACCTGCTCCCGAGCCTACATCAACGATCTCGTGAGCCTTTGACAGCTCCGGATGCAACAGACAACTTAGAGAGTCAGCTATATGCAGGTCAAGCAGCGATTCAGGGTCTCGTGTACCAACAACGTTTGCCGAGTCATACTCAGATAGCTGAAAAGTGAACTGGATCAGGCGTTCGACACTGGCCCCGCTGATATCAACGCCCCAAAAAGCCAGCCACTTCGTCAACCGGTCCCGCAGGATAACTTCCAGAGTTTCACGTGAAACGCTCAATAAGGTGTTCCATTGTTGGCAACAGAGGAATGATTCAGTGACAAGTGTTGGCAACTACCAACACTTGTCACTCGTCGCGTTTCACGTGAAACCAAGTGGGCTAAGAAGCGGGAGAGATCGTGACGCGGCGTTCGTTACCGCTGCCTTCGCTATCGGTGATGACTTGAGTGTTGTCCTTTAGGTAAACATGGACGATGCGTCGTTCAGAGGCGTTCATGGGCGGCAGTTCCACTGTCTGAAGTTCTCGGGATGCACGTCGCGCGCTGCGATGAGCCATTCCTTGTATCGCTTCGATCCTCCGCTGGCGATATCCTTCCGAGTCCAGGACCAGACGCTTCCCAAACGGACGACCTTTGTAGGCAACCACATTGAGCAAGTGCTGGAAGGCATCTATGGTCTCGCCTTTCTGTCCGATAAACAGTCCGGCCTCCTCAGTAGCGACATCCACCGCAACGAAATCGCCTGCGTCGTAGACATCGACGCGGCTCTCGAAGCCCACCGTGACCAGAAGTTCCTCAGTGTAAGCTTTGATCCCGGCCAGCGTTTCTTCCGAGACTTCTTCTGTGGACTCGGAAGGCTCGGATACAGAAACAGCGGCATCGCTATCTAATGGTTCCGGCTCGGGCATAGAAGCACCCGAATCGGATGCTTCTTCGTTAGTGGTGACTTCCGGAAACGATTCGTCAGAGACTGGTTCGTCTGTTTCAGGGTTAGGGTGCGCTGTTTCCTGTGCGAATGCCTCTTGGACGACCTTCTCACTGTCGACCCAGTTGTCAGATGAGCTTGAGTTGCGTACTTGTATGCGAGCATCTCGGCCACCGATACCGAGAAATCCTGTGCTGCCCTCGTCGATTACTTCGTAGTCCAACTGGCTCTCATTTACGTTCAGAACTGCGGCGGCTCGTGTCAAAGCTTCTTCGAGGGACGCTCCGTGGAACTCTCTACTCTCGCTCATCTTTTCTTCTTTCTACGTTTGCGCTTGGCGGTTTTCAGTGCGCGATCCGCCGAAGACTCAGTGGAATCGGCTTTTGAGCCGTTTTGGGACGGCGTGGTCGAAGTGGGAGTGCTTCCAGTTTTACCGTTGTCGAAAGCTGGTTTCTCAGCGGACTTTTTGCCGGGACCAAAGTTGTATATGAAGTAGTTCTGGAAGAATGTCACAATGTTCGACGTTATCCAATAGACAAACAGTCCCGCAGGGAACGTGTAAAGAAAGAAGGTAATGCCGATGGGAAGAATACGCATGATCCAGCGTTGCTGTGGTTCGACGTTCTTCGACGTTATCTCCGTAGCAGCCAGCATAGTGACCGCCGAGAGGATCGGAAGTATGAGAGTGGGGTCCGCGACGGAGAGGTCTTGAAACCACAGAATGCCGCCCTGGTGGAAGGTGGGCTGGGTGGGATCCTGCAATCCTGGAACCCCGCCAAACTTGCGGATAACGTAGAAAATACCGATAAATATAGGCATTTGGACCAGGATAGGCAGACATCCTCCGAGAGGATTTACGCTGCGTTCCTTATAGAGATTCATGATCTCTTCCTGCTGGCGTTGGCGATTATCCTTGAATTGCGCCCGAATGCGGTCCATCTCTGGCTTCAGGTCCTGCATCGCCCGCATGCTCTTGACCTGCTTCACCGTAAGAGGAAAGAGAACGCTGCGGACCACAATCGTCAGCATAGCGATGCTCAGCCACCAGGGCGCACCCACCGTATAGTGAAAAAATAGGAGAACCTCACCCAGTATGTTTACAACCGGACCAAAAAGCCGTTGGAAGAAGTCGGCTATAGCGTTGAACACAAAAATCCCTTCATCTTACGGGGTCATACCCACCTTGAGAGAAGGGCTGACACCGTGCTACGCGCCAAGCACCCTTGCATAACCCTCTCACAACACCGTACTTTTCGACTGCATCAAGCGTATACCGCGAACAGGTCGGCGTAAACCTACAGGAAGGAGGAAATAGGGGAGAAACAAACCTTTTGTAGACTTCTATGGTTCCCATTACCAGCCTCTTCACTTGCCCAAATCTCCTTCACGACGCTCTTGTAGCTTTTGTATCTTTGTTAGTGCCTTAGTGAACTCCTCACGAAGTTCCCAGTAGCTAGCTTGGGATGCTGCAGGACGAGCGGACACAACTATGTCTAGGTCGAGGCTCAAGCCGCGCAGTTCAGCGTGGAATATCTCGCGTAGCCTGCGCTGAATAGCGTTTCTGACCACTGCGGTGCCGACTTTACGTGATACAGACAAACCTAGTCGTGCAACTCCGGCATCATTTGAGAAAGCGTGGACAGCAAAATACTTGCCCCGGTACGCCTTGCCGCGTTTATAGACCCTTTCGAACTCCGAAGAGTCTGTCAGACGCGCTCGCTTATCACGTGGCACTTAGGTCGGGGACCCCGCTCAGACAGCCAGCTTCTTGCGCCCGCGACGCCGACGGGCCGAGATCACACGCCGCCCGCCCACGGTGCTCATGCGCTTCCGGAAACCGTGCGTCTTCGCTCGCTTACGTCGATTTGGCTGATAAGTGCGCTTCATGAATAATCCTCCGAAGTTTCAGAATCTCGATAACCAGTCACCGAGTATATCCGATGCCACTACTTCCATCCAACGTAAAACATAGGCTCTCTCGCAACACTCTCTTGAGACGCGCAGCAAATCCACCAGGATAAAAAAATAAGAAAATTCCTGCAAAGAAGTATTTTTTGGTCTCATAACACTGTGCCTGAGATATCTTGCATGGGGCATACTTGCTTTGATTTTCCTCTTTAGCGCGGCACTTATCCACAGCCTGTGGATAAAACTGTGGATAAAAATTTGAATATCCTGCAAAAGAGGTTTTTTTATGTATTGGGCGTAGCTTTGGGGGCGGTGTTGGGTTAAATTTGGTGAGGGGATGATGCAGCCAGAGACGACAGCCACGAACTCCGGAAGTGCCACAGTTGGCATTCGCGTGGCCGTATACGGAACAGAAGGCGACCCCGAGATAACGGAGGTTTCGGCTTCAAGTCCCGTCAAGGCTGGGCCAAAGTTCTTCCGTTTGGTTACGGATGCTGTTAAAGATACCGGGGGTAATGTTCCTGCGGAGGCGATCCGTGAAGTTATTGAGAACTTAGTTCATGCCGAATATCAGGGAGTTGTGGTCTCCGTTCTGGACGGCGGCAATACTCTGCGGGTCTCGGATCGGGGTCCAGGGATACCTCACAAGGGCCGAGCGATGGAGTTCGGGTTCTCTGGAGCTACGTCGGACGCGAGCAGGATCATTCGAGGGATTGGTGCTGGTCTGGGGATGGCGCGAGCCGCTGCTGAGAAGGTTGGGGGAACGATAATTGTAGAAGATAACATCGGTGGTGGTGCGGTAGTGACCGTGGCGGTTCCGGTTGGAGGCGAGGCAAGGCGCAAGGAGAGTGCTCCGAAAGACGTTGTGCCTACGCGACGTTATCCAGATGGAGTACCCCGGATGAACATCTCCGAGAGGCAACAGAAAGTTTTGGTGACGGTATTGGAAAGTGGAGAAGTTGGGCCTTCGACCGTAGCCGGGGGGTTGGAGATCAGCGTGAGTACCGCTTACCGGGATCTCTCTGTGCTGGAAGAGCATGGCTTATTGATGTGTGAAGAATCAGGTAAGAGGCGCATCTCGCCTTTGGGGCGGGATCTCGTCGCCTCGATCATTTCGACCTGGGTGAAGTAGCACGTGGCGGATACCGTAGAAGAGGTATGGGCGCAGGTTCTGGACCGCGTCTCCGAGCACATAAATGTCTCGTCGCTGCGCGTGTGGTTCGAGGGAACTAGACCCGTAGATCTGAACGAGGAACAGCTTGAGATCTCCGTCCCAAACACTTTTGCTAAGGAATATATAGAGAGCCGATTCCGACCTCTTCTAGAAGAGGCGATGGACTCTGTGCTAGGTCAGCACGGCTCGCACCTCGTAGTTAGCATCCACGAGCCCGACGGTCGCGGCGTGCCGAGCGTCAACGGTTTCGAGGATACCGGCAGCGATGCGGAGCCAGCTATGGCCGTCCGATCACCGTCTCCCATGAAAGCCAAATACACTTTCGATTCGTTCGTGATCGGGGCCGGCAACCGCTTCGCTCATGCTGCGGCGCTCGCAGTGGCCGAAACTCCAGGAATCGTCTATAACCCCTTGTTCGTATATGGCGGAGTCGGCCTCGGCAAGACGCATCTTCTGCGAGCTGTGGGGTCCTACGTCGAGGACCAAGATCCCAGCATGAGAGTTCGATACGTCACCTGCGAGCAATTCACCAACGATTTCATCAACTCCATGCGCGACAATTCGCCGCTCTCGTTTCAGAAACGCTACCGCGAGAACGATGTACTCCTTATAGACGACATCCAATTTCTGGAGAACAAAGTCGAGACGCAGGAGGCTTTCTTTCACACCTTCAACACGCTCTACGAAGAGAACAAACAGATCGCCATCGCTTCCGATCGACATCCCAAATACATCCAGACACTCGAAAACCGACTGGTGAGCCGTTTCGAATGGGGCTTGGTGACGGACATCCAACCGCCAGACCTCGAAACTCGAATCGCGATCCTGCGAAAGAAAGCTCTACTGGACAGCCTGGAAGTCGATGATGAAGTCCTTACGTTCATCGCCTCAAAAGTCTCGACAAACATCAGGGAGCTGGAGGGTGCTCTGGTCCGTATCCTGGCCTACGCTTCTCTATATGGACGTCAGCTTAGTGTGGCGTTAGCAGAGGAAGTTCTGAAAGATATTCTGCCGGATCAAGCGTACCGGGAGATTCCGGTCGAGCTTATACAGCACGAAGTATGTCGCTACTTCGGCATCTCGAAAGCGGACTTGATAGGCGCGAGCCGCTCGAAGCCGTTCTCGTATCCGAGACAGGTAGCGATGTATTTGTGCCGTGAGATCACGGACGAGTCTCTTCCCAAAATAGGCCGCGCTTTTGGCGGTCGGGATCACTCCACCGTCATGCACGCCACAAGCAAAATAGCCAACCTCATCAACAGCGACCGCGACGCTTTCAACCAGATTCATGAGATCACCTACCACGTCAAAAGCAAGCGATGATCGCACCTATACAAATACCTAATATACTCGAAATACCCCGAAATCCCTCCCCTGTAGGGGTGCAACATTGTAACAATCGTGAAGCACACAACTGCCAACTTATCCACAACCCATCCACAAGTTCGAATGCGCCTGTGGATAAGTGCGCTTTTTTTATCCACAGTTTCGCCGACTTATCCACAGACTCTGTGGATAAGTCCCGTTATCTGGGGATAACTTTTAAGAAATTAACGTATCATGTAGGTATGTAGTCAATTTGTGGTTATAATTCTGGGGATAAAACTGTGGATAAGAGGGGTAAAAACTGTGGATAGAATTGTGGATAACTTTGTGGGTAACTTTGATCTGTGGATAACTCCCGACTTATCCACAATTTGTCCACAGGAAAATGGCACTTATCCACATTTTTGTCCACAGGCGTGATGTTGGTTTTGGGGCTTAAGTATAAGGTTTTTTTGTAGTTATCCACATATCCACAGGGCTTATTATTATTATTATTCTAATAACTTAAAGGTTAGTTAGTAATAATAAGGGGCGAAGGGAGCGCACATGAAGGTAGTTTGCAACACTGATGTCTTTAGTAAAAAACTGGCTCTGGTTACTCGCGGGGTTTCGTCACGGTCGACGATTCAGTTGCTCGGTGGAGTGCTGGTCGAGGCGGGCGATGGAGCGATCCGATTGTCTGGGACTGACATGGAGTTGTCCGTCCAGACTTCGACGGAGGCGGAGGTCTCGGAGGATGGGCGGGTTGTGATCCCGGCTCGCATCTTCAACGACGTGGTTCGGTCGTTGCCGGGAGGCCAGCTCTCGTTGGAGCACGACAGCGCTGGCGGGACGGTGAGACTCGCTGCGGGTGAGAACGAGTACAGCATCCGGGCCTACGCAGCGGAGGACTATCCGCAACTCCCGACTTTCGAGGACGAAGGTTCGTTCACCATGTCCGGCGAGATGCTGGTCGACACGGTCGAGAAAGTCTC
>JBGTFQ010000207.1:0-4161 GCA_041747155.1 Rubrobacteraceae bacterium | reverse complement strand
CGCACCTCTCCAACTTCCGCCCGCATCCCCAGCCGCTCAAAGGCCGCTAGAACCAGCCCGGTCGACTCGTCGTAACGCTCTTTTATGCCGCCCCGGTCGCCTCCAGGCCCGGTGGTCGGACGCACTATCGAGAACCCGAAGGTACCGACATCCGCAGCGGTCGCACCACCGCCCGAGGAGCGAACGAAGACCGGGTATCCGTCAGCGGTCGCGGCATCCCGGGCGGCCTCGAAGCCGGGTCTAAAAGTGTCTTTGCGGGTAACGCCCACATGCCGGAGGGACGGCGAGATAGAGACGACCGGCCCTATATCGCCGAAGGCGACGCCCTCGAAGAGCGACCGCGTATATACGTAAGCGTCCTCCGCAAACTCGAAACGTCCCGGCAGAAACAACCGCACCGCTCTACCCCTGATGCTCCACGGGCTTCTTCGACGAACGGCTCTTGCGGTTCCGTAGCCAGCGGAATACGGCGTAGAAGATAGCAAACAGTACCAGCGCCACGAAAGCCCCCGCGACGAACGGGTTTCCAGCGAATCCGCCGACCCATTGCTGGGTTGCGAAAGCCAGCTCGGTCGCTCCGTTGTCCGCATAGACGCCTTCGAGGGCTGAAGTACCTTCGTAGACGATAAACAGCACGCCAATGATTATGAAGAGGAGACCGGAGATCAGGTTGGTAGAGTGCATCCGCAGACTGCCGATAGAGATCTCACGCCCCCGTAACCAACGACGATGCCCGAGATCGAACCGATCCCAGAGAAGCGCCATCACAAAGAGCGGCGCAGCCATCCCTGCCGCGTAGATCGCCAAAAGTACCGCTCCGGTCAACGCGGTCCCTGAAGCAGCGGCGACAGTCAGGACCGCGCCGAGGATCGGGCCGGAGCAGAAACCAGCAAAACCGTAAACAGCTCCTAGAGCGAAGGTCGAGGCCAGGGAGTCGCCCTTTATCTTTCCTTGCAGGCGTGACAGAGGTCCGATAGAGAAGCCGCGTCCTAAAAGCTGGATCACCCCAAACGCGATAATGAGGAGACCGGAGACCAGGATCAGAGTTCCCCTATACCCGTAGACCAACTGGCTTACAGCCGCTATCCCCATCCCAAGCGGCACAAGCGTAACGGCGAGCCCAACATAGAATACGAGCGTCCGACGCACCAACTCCCCCCGCGACCCGAACGCATAAGCGAAGAACGCCGGTAGCAGCAACGCACTACAAGGCGAGAGCAACGAGAGCAACCCACCCAGAAAAGCGGCGAGATACGATACCTCAACCACCAGCAGATGCCTTAGCGTTCTCTATGGCCGTCTCGTAAACATCCACCGTCTGAAATCCGACGAGAGCCTGGCCGTTGATGACGACTGTCGGCGTACCAACGATGCCATCTTCCTGGGCCTTTTGAAAGTCGTTGTTCACGGCATTCTCGACACGAACGCCCGTGTAATCTTTCTGGAATTTCTCCGGGTCCAGATCAAGCTCTTCAGCGAAGGCGACCAGGTTCTCGTCGCTGTAGCCGCCGCTGTTGCCCGAAGACTGATTATCGAACAGCAACTCGTGGTACTCCCAGAACTTATCCTGCTCCTGGGCGGCTCGCGCCGCAAAGGCCGCATTCGCGGATTCCTGACCCTGCGCCGGGAAGTCGTGCCACTCAATGCGTAGCGTTCCGTCCTCGACGTATTTCATCAACTCCGGTTTCACCTCACGGGTGAATTTGCCGCAAAACGGTCATTGGAAGTCCGAATACTCCAGCATCACCACCGGAGCATCCGCATCACCGAGGCTCGGATTCCCAAGCTCGCCGCTCCCCGAAGAGGCCGTTTTTGGCTCTTTCTTCTCCCCAGAAGATTTTGTGGGCTCCGAGGATTTCTCCTGCTTTTCAGGGGATGCGGTGCCTTCCCCGCCGGAGTCTCCGCCGCCCGAGCCACTATCGCCGGAGCCGCCTCCAGAGCCGTTGCCGGAGTCGGTAGCGCCGCCGCAGGCTGCGAGGACTAGCGCGGCCACGAGCGTTAGCAGCACTATTTGAAGGAGTGTTGAGCTTTTTCTGTTTCGCAAGGTTTGTCGTCTCCTTTGAATGGGGTTCAGAGCCAGTCGCGTTTATCGAAGACCCGGTACAGCGTTAGGGACACGATCAGCATCAGCAGGATCGCGAACGGGTAGCCGAGTAGCCAGTGTAGTTCGGGCATGTGATCGAAGTTCATACCATAGATGCTCGCTACGAGCGTGGGCGCGAAGAGGATTGCGGCCCAGGCGGAAATTTTCTTTGTCTGATCGCTCTGATTGATGCCGGTTAGCGTTAGGTTGACGCTGAGCACGTTCGCCAGCAACTCGCGGAATCCGTCCACTTGATCCGCGACTCTCAGTATATGGTCCTCGACATCCCTCAGATATTTCTTCAACTCATCGTCCATATCCTCGTCTTCCAGGAGATACCGCAGGCTCGCGGCGAGCGGCTTGGCCGCCCGCTGAAACTGTATGACCTCTCGCGAGAGTTTGTAGATACGACGAGACGCGCCGGGGTTGCCACCGAACACGTCGGTCTCTATCTCGTCGATGTCGTTTTCGAGACCTTCGACCACTGGCGCGTAATCATCCACGACTTGGTCCATGATCGCGTACAGCACCGCTTCCGGCCCGATCCGCAAAAGCTCCGACTCGTTCTCCAACCGCTCGCGTACCTCTTCAAGCGACGACGCCTCGCCATGACGAACGGTTATTATGAAATCCTTCCCAACGAAAACGTGTATCTCCCCAAACTCGACCGTCTCAGACTCGTCCACGTACCGGGCAGGCTTGAGGACCACAAAGAGCGACGCTCCGTAACGCTCCAGCTTGGGGCGCTGGTGGGCTTCGATAGCGTCTTCGACCGCTAGATCGTGAAGCTCGAACTCCTCGGCCACCGCCGCGAACTCCCGAGCATCCGGCTCGTAAAGCCCGATCCAGGCCAGGCCGCCTCGCTTTTGGCAGACCTCGTAAGTCTCGCCGAAGGAGTCCGGCGCCTCCGTGCGGCGACCGTCCACATAGATTGCGCGGTCCACGATCATGCTCAGATGATACGCCCCAACGAACTTCCACACATTCTCCGCATCCGATACTTCCGTGAGAATGCTAAAATTCGCCGCTTACGGAAGCTTCCCGTGACCGTCACCAAACTCATACAAGGAGACATCTCGATGGATCGAAAAAAGAAAGTCCTCATCACCGGTGGAGCTGGATTTCTGGGCATAAACCTCGCCCGCCACCTCTTGACCCGCGGCTACGACGTAGCCTCGCTGGACGTGGAGCCATTCGACTACCCGGAGCGCGACCGAGTTGAGATCATCCAGGGAGATATCCGAAACAAAGCTGTCGTGGACCGCGCTATGCAAGGCGTGGATTTGGTAGTCCACACCGCCGCCGCCCTCCCCCTCTACTCACCCGAGGACATCTACACCACAGATGTCGAAGGAACCCGCACCATCCTCGACGCGGCGCTACGCAACGGCGTGGAGCGGGTTGTCCACGTCTCGTCGACAGCAGTCTACGGCATCCCCGACCATCATCCGCTCTACGAGACGGATAAGCTCGAAGGAGTTGGGCCGTATGGACAGGCCAAGATACAAGCAGAGATGATCTGCCTGGAGTACCGCTCGAAGGGGCTTGTCGTCCCGATCATTCGCCCCAAGAGCTTCGTTGGGCCGGAACGCCTCGGAGTCTTCGCGCTGTTCTACGACTGGGCTTACGAAGGTCATAACTTCCCCATGATAGGGTCTGGCAACAATCGATATCAACTCCTGGATGTGGAAGACCTCTGCGACGCTATCGCCCTGACGCTCTCGCTCCCCGAAGAGGACGTTAACGATACCTTCAACATCGGCGCGGCGGAGTTCACTACCATGAAAGAGGACTACCAAGCCGTGTTGGACTACGCCGGTCACGGCAAGAAGATCATCGGCTTCCCCGCAGCACCCGCCATTATCGGCCTGCGCGTCCTGGATAAACTCAAGCTCTCACCGCTCTACAAATGGGTCTACGAGACCGCTTCAGAGGATTCGTTCGTCTCTATTGAGAAGGCGCAACAGAAGCTTGGCTACGCGCCTAAATTCTCTAACAAGGAAGCTCTCTTGCGGAACTTCCGTTGGTATCTGGAGAACCTCAAGCAATTCGAGAACGCCTCCGGTGTCTCGCACCGG
>JBGTFQ010000206.1:0-15371 GCA_041747155.1 Rubrobacteraceae bacterium | reverse complement strand
CCGACCAAGTGGGTATGGGCTTCGAGAAGAGCATCCCACTGGTCAAGAGTGTCGGATACCGTGAGGTCGCGACCTTCAAAGACCACGAACGGGGCAACCTCAGCCTGTGACCGAAGCTCTCTTCCTTGACGATTCATATCTTCGAGAGTTCGAGGCCCGGATACTTAGCCTCGACGGTCGTGAAGTAGTCCTGGATCGCACGGCCTTCTATCCGGCTGGCGGGGGTCAACCCGCCGACAAAGGCACACTCGGCATCGGCCCGATCCAAGCACTCGTCGTCGACGTGCGGCGCGAGGACGGACGAATAGTCCATGTCCTGGATAAGCCTATCCCGGAGACGGTGCGTGAGCTGAAGGGTGAGTTGGACTGGGACCGACGATACGCTCACATGCGATACCACACGGCGCTGCACGTTCTATCCGGTGTGATCTGGCAGGCATTCGGCGCGAAGGTGACCGGCGGCCAGATACGCCCCAACCGAGCCCGCATGGATTTCTCGTTCCCCAAGGAATGGACGACGGACGTGGTAGACGAGATACAACGCCGCACCAACGAAGCTCTCTCCCAGGAGCGTTCTATAAAAGTCTACGAACTGCCCCGCGCAGAAGCTCTGGCTACCCCGGATCTAATTCGCACGCAAGTAAACCTTGTCCCCGAGCGCGTAAAGACCGTCCGAGTAGTCGAGATAGAAGGCATTGATACCCAGGCGGATGGTGGAACCCACGTAGCCAACACCAGCGAAGTAGGGGAGATCGAGATAACGGGCCACGAGAGCAAGGGCCGCGAAAACGAACGCATCGAGTTCGTCCTCACATGAAGCGGACAGTTGTACTTTTAACTCTGTTACTCGCTTTTGTAAGCGGTTGTGAAGCCGAAGAAAGTAGGCAGAAACCTGGCGGAGGCTCCGAGTCCGCCGGGAGCAGCGCAAGCGCGGAGACGACGGCTGAAGAATCAGTGGAGCTTCGGGAGTTGCTCGTAGCGGCTTCTAGTGGGAAGGAAGTGCCAGTTCAGGTCGAAGTTGCGGATGACGATGCCGAGCGAGCGCAGGGTTTGATGAATCGCGAGACCCTGGGGCAAGAACGGGGGATGCTTTTCGTCTATCCAGACGAGCGCGAGATGTCTTTCTGGATGAAAAACACCTTGATACCGCTCTCCATAGCCTACATAGACTCCGAGGAGCGTATCGTGGACATCCAGGATATGAAGGCTCTGGACGACGAGCCACCGCATTACGTCTCCTCGGAGCCCGCGCAGTACGCGCTGGAGGTCAATAAGGGGTTCTTCGACGAGCGCGGCGTGAAGGTCGGCGATACCGTCGAGTTGCCGGAGTAGGCTGGGACTTTACTCGCGTAGGGCTTCCGCTAACCAAAACGGGTCCGAGGCGACCACGCTCGCGGCGTAGAGTTCCATTGCGCCGATATCGGAGGTTCGATTTGCGGGGTCTCCGCGGTCCACGATCTTTACTACCACCGGAAAGCCGGACCAGTCTTCCCGTGTTTCAGTGAGCGGTGGAATGTAGAACGCAACATTGAAAGCCCTAACGCCGAGTTCTTCGACGTACTGTTCCAGTAGAGAGCCGACCGCGGCTCCGAGATCCGCATCCGCTGGTCCGTCGTGGATCACGACAAGCTCTTTCTCTTTTACCGGCGTGAGACTGGCGAAGGCTCGTGCTCCGTCGAGCGGTACGCTGAGTCCCAACGCATCGTAGACACGGTAAAGATCCTCGAAGTAGTTTGCGCCGGTCTCGTTAGCATAGCTCAGAGCAGCGCGGCGCAAACGTTCGACTTTTGGGTAGTGGGCGTCGCGGGTGGCCGTCACTTGCGCGTGACCGTGAATTATAGAGCCACCAGCCCGCCACAGGCAGTTCCACATGAGGAACGGATAGCGAGCCTCCGGGTCGGCTTCGAGAGCCTTGCGGCACCATTCGGAGGCGAC
Organism: Rubrobacteraceae bacterium; assembly: GCA_041747155.1. GTDB lineage: Bacteria > Actinomycetota > Rubrobacteria > Rubrobacterales > Rubrobacteraceae > JACDDK01. The sequence continues at coordinate 13,436 of JBGTFQ010000206.1, read as the reverse complement.
CGTTACGCAGTCTTCGACGCTCTCTGGGGTGAGGCGCAGTGGGTTGTGTTCGTCGAAGATTATGACGCTGTGAAAACCATCGTATTTGGCGATGTTCGAGGCGGAGACGGCGCGTTCGCCGCGTATCCGTCCGAAGATGTCGGCGGGGGTTCCGGTTTCCGGGTTACAGAACGGGTCGTTTGTCGTGGTTTCTATCTCGCGTTCGAGGTCCACGCTTACCGCTGTGTCCAGCGGGCGGTTCGCGCGTAGTTCGTTAAAGAGCGTGCCTTCGAGAGTTACGCGGTCGGTGACTTTTATGATGCGTTGTTCGGTTACGGCTTCGACGGAGCCGAAGGACTTCTCGATCCAGGAGCGCATACCCTCTGGTGGTACGAGGCGTCCGGTGGTTTCGGAGACTTGCAAGATGCGATCCGCGACCGCCCGATCCTCGGGGGAGAGGCCCGAGATCAAAGCCCCAAGCTCCGTTATGTTACGCATGTCAACCAGAATCTATCCACAGACCTCGCCTCGCGTTTCAGGGGTGGCTCCCTTCTGCCTTTGATGCGAATTATAGGGCTTCATCGGCTGTGCGCTTCTCCAGAAATTATCTTCTCAAAGTCCCGTTGAGAAACGGATATCCGGCTCCTCGAAGCACGCCGTGGAACCAAAAGCTCGTGAGCCTTGTATACGGGTTGTAGAGAGTTTCGGCGATTGTTGCGGCCTCCGGGGTCGCGGAGAGGACGTATGCAATGTTGATTTCTCGGCTTCGGATATTGTGGATGTTGGGCGGAATTCTGTGTCTGGTGCTCGCTCTCGCGGCTTGCGGTGGGGGTGGCGCGGGAGACGCTGGAAGTGGAGGAGGCGCGGATTCTGAAGTGAAGGAAGGCGGGGGAGAATCCGGTGAGAAGATGGTGGAAGATCAGATGATGGAGGAAGGAGCCAGTGGGTCAGGTTCGCTGGCGGAGAGCGCGGGGAGTTCTGGCGAAGAGATAGCTCAGTCGTCGGATGGTGGGGATCTGGCGGAGAGTGCCGGGGGCGAGGCGGCGCTGCCGCAGGATTTTGACCGCCGGATCATCAAGTCCGCCAAGATTGGCTTTCAGGCGGAGAATGTGCGCGGCAGCGCCGAGAGTGTCCAGGAGGTCGCTTCGAATGTCGGTGGCAGTGTCCTGAACTCCAGGGTGGACGAGCGGGGCAAAGACACTTACGCGACGCTCGTTATCTCGGTACCAGCCCAAGACTTCGAGAACGCCCTCGAAGATCTGCGCGGTCTTCCCGGCAAAGTCACGAAGGATTCCATCTCCGGCCAGGACGTGACGGAAGAGTTTGTGGACCTAGAATCCCGCGAGCGCAATCTTCTCGCCGCCGAAGGGAGTCTATTAAAGCTCTACGAACGGGCCGAGAGTGTAGAAGATACGCTTATTGTCGAACGCGAACTCGCCAACGTGCGAGGCCAGATCGAGCAGGTCCAGGGCCGCATGAAGTTTCTCGAAAGTCGCACCGATTTCTCCCAGATTTCCGTAGACATCAATCCCGTCCCGGCTGCCGGAAAGCCGGAGCCTGACTGGCGGCCCACCCTCGTAGTGTCCGAGGCTTGGGACGCTTCTCTCGTGGTATTGCAGGCTGCGGCGACCGCGCTCATATCGGTGCTGGTCTTTGCTTGGATCTGGGTTCCCATCCTGATAATCGCCGCCGTCTTGTGGAAGCGTCACTCTCAACCGGTTCCGCAGCCACCGGAGACCACCTGAACACGCTCGGCTAAACTTTTCCAACGTCCCGTCCGATGACTTCTTCAGAGGTGGAGACGTGCAACGACCGGCACTGTGAAGGAGGGGGGCGAGAGCGGAGGACCGCACCGCTCTCATAGAGAACATCCAGCATACGCAACAACAGGGGCCGGATTTAGCAGGTATGGTGCTCGCGCAGCGTCCTGCGTAGAGTACCGAGAATGCGGATTAACGATGCTCGATCCTCCTCGCTCACACCCTCGAAGATCTCGGATATACGGGCTCGATGCTCGTCGTACATTTCGTCCATCTTCTCCGCACCCCGTTCGGTCATCTCTATAACGGTCGCCCGCCGATCTGTCGGATGGGACTTTCTACAGACCAACCCTTCCTCTTGCAGAGCATCCACTAGCGCCGTCACGTTACGTCGGGTCACGCCCAACTCGGTGCTGATGCTCGACATGATCTGGGGTCCCTTACACCGCAACGAACCCATCAACCGCATCCGAGCATAACTCGGCCCGTCCTCCCGCATCCGGGACTTGGCCCACTTCATATACGCCGGACCAAACGCTGCGAACTCCTCTACCAACCGTAAGGCAGAATCCTCGACCGTCGTTTTGCCGCCTACCGTATCCAAAATTTTCTCCACATGTAGACCATTGTAAAGACATCGTAATGTTGACGGATATAGTTGTCAATGTTAATGTGTATATATACATCAGTTTGGAGGTATTGGATGTCGTCGGGAGTAAGTAGAGGTACGGGACGGGTTTCGTTTGGAAGGTTGGTAACGTTTGGGGCGATAGCGGGTGTGTTGGCGGCGGTGGCTAATGGGGTGGTATATCTGTTGGCTGCGGCGGTTGGAGCTATGCCGGACAATGTGGCGGTTTCTGGGGGAGCCCCAATCACCTTGCTGCCCGTGATTCTCTCTTCTATCATGCCCGCGATTGTCGCGGCGGTCTTCCTGGTTCTGCTTGTACGATTCACTCGACGGCCCATTGGCATATTTCGGGTCGTGGCGGTGGTGTTGTTGGTTCTCTCCTTCATCACGCCGTTCACGATACCGGGGGCTCCGGCGGCCATGATCCTGACCCTCCTAATAATGCACGTCGTGGCGGCGGCGATCATCATCTGGGCGCTGACGACACTGGCTCCAAGACAAGTCTAGAGATCTCTAGCGGCACGGCTGACTCCGGGTTGCGAGACAAAGCACTTTGGTTGGGACGCGGGCGGTATAGGCTTACACTAACCCTCGAAATTCGCAGATATGAAGGAGCGGCGTGGAAAGATCAGGCGGAATGGATAATAAGACGGTTTTAATAACCGGCGGAACATCGGGTATCGGCAAGGCGACAGCCGTAGCGTTGGCCGCTATGGGAGCGCGGGTCGTAGTGACCGGGCGAAACGCCGAGCGTGGTAAAGCCGCAGTCGAAGAGATAAAGAAGGCTAGCGGCAACGAGTCCGTCGAGTTGATGCTCGCGGACCTCTCCGTTCAGGCGGAAGTTCGGCGTCTCGCGGAAGAATTTTTGGAGAGCCACGACAGGTTGGATGTGCTGGTCAACAACGCTGGGATCGTCGCCAGCAAGCGTACTGAGACGCCGGATGGCCTGGAGACGACCTTCGCCACCAATCATCTCGCGCCGTTCTTGCTTACTAACTTGTTGCTGGACAAGCTCAAAGAGAGCGCGCCGGCCCGGATCGTCACGGTTTCGTCCGAGGCGCAGCGGTGGGGGAAGATGGACCTGGAGGATCTTCAATCTAAACGTAAGTACGGGGGGATGGCGGTCTACGGCATGACGAAGCTTGCCAATGCCATGTTCACTCGCAGCCTAGCCTCGCGGTTGACTGGCACAGGCGTAACGGCCAACTGTATGCATCCTGGTGCGGTCAACACCAACTTTGGAGGGAAGAACACCGGCCCGTTGACGTTGCTATTCCGGGTATTCAAGCCATTCATGCGAAGTCCAGAGCAAGGTGCGGAGACCTTGATCTGGCTTGCATCTGACCCAGCGGTGGAAGGCGTAACCGGCAAATACTTCGCAGACCGTAAAGAAATATCTCCGTCCAAACTGGCCAACGACCCCGTCGCCCTGGAGAAACTCTGGACCCAAAGCGCGGAGCTGACAAACCTTCAGGTGACCGCCTAGTGGCCGCAGAACGGGGCATCGAGGTCGAGAACCTCGTCCGCCAGTTCAAGAAGGGGCCGAAAGCCGTTGATGGCATAGACATCAACGTGGAGCCGGGCGAAGTCTACGGGTTCCTAGGCCCTAATGGAGCGGGCAAATCCACCACTGTCCTGATGCTGACGACGCTTCTGCCCCCGACGAGCGGCACGGCGCGGGTCGCAGGCTACGACATCGTGAAGGACGGGCCAAAAGTGCGCCAGTCTATCGGCGCGGCGCTTCAAGAGGCTGCGTTGGACCCGTTCCTGACAGGCCGCGAGCATCTGAATCTTCAGGCCGCGTTGCACGGGTTGCCGCGCAAAGAGCGCAAAAAACGGGGCGACGCGCTGCTGGAGCGAGTCGGTCTGGAATTGGCCGCCGACCGTCGGGTGCGTGGATACTCCGGGGGCATGAAACGCCGGTTGGACCTTGCGCTCGCGCTCGTTCATGAGCCGCGAATACTGTTTCTGGATGAACCGACGACGGGACTAGACCCGCAGAGTCGTTCGGCTTTGTGGACGGAAGTTAGCCGGTTAGCGCGGGATGAAGGCGTGACGGTATTTCTGACCACGCAGTATCTCGAAGAGGCCGACGTTCTGGCTGACCGAGTGGGAATCATTGATGCTGGGAAGATCGTGGCGGAAGACACGCCCGAGGCTTTGAAGGCTGAGATCGGGCGTCCCAGCGTAGAGGCTACGCCCGCTAACCGCTCCGAGCGTGACGAGGTGGCGAAAGTCTTCAGGCGGTTCGGAGAGGAGATCCCAACCCAACCCGAAACCGTCGCCGTCCGGCTCTCCGGCGGCGCTTCCGGCCTAGCCGATGTCGTCCGAGCCCTCGACGGGGAGAACCTCAAAGTCTCCAACCTGCGTCTCGAAGAGCCGAGTCTCGACGACGTGTTCTTGGAGAAGACTGGCCGTTCCCTGGAGGGCTCGGACGACGAGTCCGCCGAAGCCGAGGAAGCTCAGACATGAGGGGAGCTTCATTCATAACTCAGGTAATGTCGCTCGCTCGGCGCTCGACAGTACGCACTCTGCGCCAGCCGGCGGTAATAGTCTCGGCATTGCTCTTCCCAATGATGTTCTTTTCCATAAACTCAAGTGGTCTCAATGCCGCTACGAAGATACCGGGTTTTCCGGATGTTCCGTACTTGGATTTCGCGTTCGCGTTTCCGCTGGTTCAGGCTGCGTTGTTTGGGGCGATCACGGCGGGCAGCGATCTCGCTCGCGATATAGAAACAGGCTTCTTCGACCGCCTCTCCCTTACACCTATGCGACCTGCTGCACTCCTCACCGGAATGCTCGCCGGGGTCGTAGCGCTCGGATTGATTCAGGGCGTGGTCTTCCTGGCGTTCGGACTCATCCTGGGCGTGAACATTAGCAGCGGGTTCCTGGGGATGCTGCTCCTAGTGTTGCTCACGGTGCTGGTGGCTCTGGCGTTCGGTGGATTGGGGGCGATACTTGCGATCCGGACTGGTTCCGTAGAGGCGGTGGAGAGTGCGTTTCCGTTGTTCTTCGTCCTGATCTTCATGTCTTCCATCAACCTTCCGCGACCCCTCATAGAGCAGGATTGGTTCCGATTCATTGCGACGGTCAACCCGATCAGCTACCTAGTCGAAGGTATCCGCAGCCTCGTAATAACCGGCTGGGACGCGCAAGCGTTGCTGGTCTGCTTTGGAGTCGGTATCTCCATTATGGTTCTCTCCATTGGCGGCGCAGCAGCCTCCATGCGAACGAGGGTGGCTTAGTATGAGATCCTTCTTCGGGGTCGCCCGAGCCGTCGCCGGACGACAGACGTACAAATATTTCACCAATCCGGCGTTCCTTGCTCCGGCGTTGTTTCCGTTATTCTTCTTTATAGCTTTCGCGGGTGGACTGACGCGAGTGGGGGATATACCCGGCTTTGACTACGCCGCCGGGTATATAGCTTTTCAGTATGTGTGGGCGTTGTTGCAGGCGGTCACGATGGGTGGCGCGTTCACGGGCTTCTCCATTGCTAGTGACTTCGAGAACGGGTTTGCCCGCAGACTGATGCTCGCCGCGCCTAATCGGTATGGGATCATTCTGGGCTACACCATGGCGTCCATCGTCCGGGCTGCAATGACCGGGGCTCTAGTGACGGTGCTGGCCCTCGCCACGGGGATGCCCATAACCGGCGGCTTCGACTTTTTCGGGCTTGTGGCATTGGCGTTGCTGGCGAATATTGCCGCCACGTTGTTTGGAGCCGGTATCGCGATGATGCTCCGCACCGGACAGGCCGGGCCGGTTATTCGGACGCCGATCTTCATGGTTCTTTTCCTTGCGCCGGTCTTCGTCCCTCTGAGTTTGCTGACCGGTTGGATCGAAACGGTAGCCCGACTCAACCCGTTTACCATAATCCTCGAATCCTCCCGAGGCTTCCTGGCTGGTGAGCCATCGAACGTGGCCATGGCCTTCGCAATAAGCTTCGCGCTCGTTATCCTGCTCGCCCTCTGGGCCGCGTTCGGCCTACGACGCGCTGAAGAGGCCGGCGGATGACTCGTGGTCGTTCCTACAACCGCGCCATCGCCACCGCCCAAAAAGTAGCCACGACGTTACACAGCGCAGTCTTTCGGCGCACGAACGGGCGGTTCGGCGGCACGCTCGCCGGTGGTCCAGTCCTGCTCCTCATCACCACGGGACGCAAGACCGGCCAACGCCGCACGACACCGTTGCTATATCTCCGTGATGGCGACGACTACGTGATTGTGGCCTCCAACGGCGGTACTCCCAAAGACCCCACTTGGTGCCTCAACTTAGAAGCGAACCCGGAGTCCAAGATCGAAGTAGGAGAGAGGACGATCCCCGTGCGAGCCGAACGAGCCAGCCCCGAAGAGAAAGCCCGCCTGTGGCCGAGTCTCGTCGAGATGTACTCGGGATACGCGAGCTACCAGCGCACGACCGACCGCGACATACCAGTGATAGTCTTGCACCCTGTAGACAGCTAGAGAGGAGATCTAATGGAAGGTTTCGGCCTCATCACGCGGGAAGAACTGAAGTCGAAGATAGACGGCAACGAAGACTTCACCTTGCTGGAGATACTCGGAGAGCATGCTTACCGAAAGGCTCATTTGCCCGGGGCAATAAGGATGAAAGACCTCGACCTGATCCCTGAGCTTCTGCCAGACAAAAGCGCCGAGGTAGTCACATACTGCTCAACCCCAACCTGACACTCCTCCACAGGGGTCGCCCGTGAACTGGCGGCCAGAGGCTACAAAAACGTCTACGAGTACGAAGGCGGAAAATCTGACTGGATGTCCGCAGGTCTACCCACCGAGAGCGATTAGAAAAGCTTTGCGGAATCGGCCTTAGACTCCATTCCATGAACTCTTCGAACGATGGCCGTAAGCGAGCCGTCAACGTCTGCTGCGCCATCGCTCAGAGGACCGCGAAACGCGATACGCCGGAGTGTATCGAGTAGTTTGGAGACCTATTCCCACGCCTTCTACACTTGGGCGTTAGCCAAACACGGTGTGAAAGCCGGGCGGGCGGCGGGTATTGCCGGTGCTGTTGGCGGTACTTTCCCGGACCTCCCAGCGTTCGCCGCGACGGCTTACTACCTTGGCCCGGCATTCGTCCGCGAGGGCTGGTCCGCGATGGACGAGCAAATGCTGCAAGATATCTACTTCACCGGCCCCTTTGGCGGTACGGGCAGCGCCCTGCACTCGGCGGTCCCCGTAGTCGCGTTGCTCGGTATGTACTACTTACTCAAAGTTGGGCGGTGGGATCGACGAAGTATTCTGCTGTGGTTTCTGCTCGGATGGCTCGGGCATACCGTCGCGGACTTTATGACCCACGTGGACGATACGCGACCGCTGTTCTGGCCTCTCTCCAATTGGGAGTGGGCAAGCCCAGTCTCATACTACAACAGTGCGTACTATGGGACGGAATTTCAACTCGTCAACAACAGTCTGATGCTGTTTTTGGTCGTATTGTTGTTGGTGCTACGCATTCGGCGACGCTCGAAATCCGGCGACGGTGGCGTGTAGTGCGGGATAGTCAAGGTTAGAGACCTCGTGAAACGCTACAAGGGCGCGGAGTCAAACGCGGTGGATGGTGTCTTATTAGAGGTGCGGCGAGGCGAGTACGATTCCGTGGTCCTCGCCAACCCCTTCTTCAACTTGTTGGTGATCGGGGCAATGTCGGTAATCTTTCTGGTAGCAGGGACGACTCTGTCCATCTGGCGCGAGCGCAACCGATAAAGATCCAAAAGGCCGAAGCTGGCATCGCAGTTAGATGCTAGCTTCGGCCATCGTACCTGCTACTCGTTTGTTTTTGGGAATCGTGTGATCTTTACGGACACTGGGACCGTTCCGTGACCGGGTGTCGTCATTCTGCCGTTGGCTTGGTGCTTGCCACTACCGCTGTACCCTGGGACTATAGGACGCACCAGGACGGTATCGGGAGCCATCTCGCCACCGAACCAGGAATGTTCTAATCGTGCCTCGCGACCCGCAACACCAAGAGCCTCGTTAGTCTCGTCATTGTCCAAAACTATCTTCTCGTGAACCATATTCATACTCATTCAACACACTCCAGATCTGTCTCTAAATTTGCACTGATCGTTTCCTTGCCACACCCTGTAACGGTGCGGAAGAGATAACTTAAACCCGATGGCTGAAGTAACAAGGCGAGGTTTACGAGAAGTGTGAATAGAGTCATAAACAGCGTTGCGGATGGAGTCAGTAGCAAGGAACAAGCTATTTGGTAAACTCCCCCCGGTCGCACCAGGAGAGGTGTCCGAGTTGGCCGAAGGAGCGCGATTGGAAATCGCGTAGGCGGTTTATAGCCGTCTCGTGGGTTCGAATCCCACCCTCTCCGCTTTTGCCGCAATTCTTTGGAACTCTTCCCGCTGGTACCGATCTGTAGGAGTTTCTGTGGGAACTCTACTGTAGGGCATTCCTGGTCTATTGTCGTTGCCGGAGTATATTGTTCGGGCATCGAATCATCTGATTATTCAATGAGAGGATCCATAACGAGACTGCGTTCGATCTTGCCAACATTACCGGGAGAACCTGGGAAGCCATCGGCGGCGGGGAGTCAGGGGGTGGCTGGAGGTATGATCTGGGCTCACTACTACGGGCGAGTCGGGTTGGGTGGCCTGCAAGGACCGGCGACGATGGTTATGATCTCCGCCGCAGCCCTCGCTCCTCTACCATTCGCTGCCCTCCGCCAATTCTCCGGCGGCTACGCCCTCGGTCTGATGGTGATGGCCGTCATCCCCATCCTATGCGTCGTGATGGCTCGCTACTTCGACCCCGAACGCGCCCGCCGCGACATGAGGGACATTCAGACGAAGGAAGCCTGATAGTTGCGCGTGGTTTGGGGTGCGGGTAGCATCCTTGATGGTGCGTATGGGAAAAGTCGGGTGTCGAGGTTTATCTGGCCGCGACATTTGTAGGAAAGGGGAAAACGTTGATCGAGAACCCGTACTATTCGCCGGAGTTCCACGGCGATTACGAGATGTTTGATCTGGGGGATTTTGTTCTCGAAGAAGGCTTCACACTGCGGGATTGCAAGCTCGCGTACACGGCTTTCGGGGAGCTGAACGAGGCGAAGGACAACGCCATCCTCATCACGACATGGTACTCGGGGACGCACCAGATTTTCCGAGATGCCTACATCGGCTCCGAGCACGCGCTCAATCCAGAGAAGTACTTTATCGTGGTGGTGAACCAGATAGGCAACGGCCTCTCATCGTCGCCGCACAACACCGATGGCCCGCACGCGATGGCGAGCTTCCCGCACGTCAGGATAGGCGACGATGTCCGGGCGCAGGAACGACTTCTAAACGAGCAGTTCGGTATCGAAGAACTGCAACTCGTCACGGGCGGATCCATGGGGGCGCAGCAGACCTATGAGTGGGCCGTGAGGTTCCCGGAGAAGGTAAAACGTGCCGCCCCCATAGCCGGGACCGCCAAAAATACCCCGCACGACTTCATCTACACCGAGACTCTGATGGAGACAATTATCTGCGACCCCGCCTTCAAGGACGGTTGGTACGGGTCCGCCGAAGAGATGCGGGACGCCCTGGCCCGTCACGCCCGGATGTGGTCGGTCATGGGGTTCTCGACGGAGTTCTGGAAGCAAGAGCAGTGGAGACCGCTCGGTTTCGCCTCGGCGGAAGATTTCCAGGTGGGGTTCATGGACGCCTACTTTCAGGTGATGGACCCGAACGACTTGCTGTGCATGGCCTGGAAGTGGCAGCGGGGAGATGTGAGTCGTTTGACGGGTGGCGATCTTCCGGCTGCCCTGGGGCGCGTCACGGCCAAGATGTTTGTCATGCCCATAAGCGAGGACATGTTCTTCCCCGTGCGCGACTGCGAAGCAGAGCAGAAGCTCGTCCAAAACAGCGAACTGCGCGTTGTCGACAGCGTGGCCGGGCATCTAGGGCTCTTCGGTTTCGAGGAGAGCTACATGCCTCAGATAGACCAGCATCTCGGAGAACTACTGGATCAAGCCGTGTAGCGCGACGTTTTGCCGGGTTTGCGAGTTTTTGTGGGCTAAAGGTTTCTTTTCATCCGTCCGACAATTAGTATGTAGTTTAGGATAGAGCTTCGAACGGTAGCCGAGTACACAAACTGGTGGGGGAAACATGCGGCGTATCTTTTTGGTTTTTCTGGCGGTTTTTATGGCCGCTGCAATAGTTTCGATGACGGAGGGGCAGACTGGCCCGGCTTCGGCGGCGAGTTCGGCTCGTCCAGCGGACGGTATTCTCGGCAAGCCTATCTATGGTCAGACTCGGGTAGCGAGATACGCTCGCTCAGCGGGATGCACGAAGTACATCATGAAAACTATCCCGCTTTACTACAAGCTCGCCCCGAGAAGGAATATAGCTCCTGATGTCTTGGTGGCTCAGGCGATCATCGAGACCGGTTGCGGTCGTTACGGGGGTGATTCTAAGCCCTGGAACATGGCTGGAATAAAGAAGGGCGGCATCGTGGGCGACGAGCCGAAAGACTTCGAAGTTCCGAGGACTGCTCGTCAGGGGGTCAGGATGCACGTCAATCACATGGCCGCTTATACGGGCAAGAAGCCCATCGGAACGCCTCACGACCGATTCTACGATGCCCGCGCCGCGCAGAAAAGCCGTGGATATTGGGTGAAGAATATTAGTCAGTTGGGCGGCGGCATCTGGGCCGTCGATCCAGACTACGATACCAAGATCCGGCGTACCCTCGACGCGATGTAGGGTAAGCGGCGTTTGGCGAGGTATTTGGTACACTAGCGTCCGCCGCGCTAAGCGGGGAGATGGCGATGCCCTGTACCTGCGATCGCCTAGCAGGGCTTAATTCCCCGCCCGAGGCGTGAACCGAGTTCAGTTGAAACCGGTGCGGTCGGTGTTGATCGCCTGGTCTCGGGCAATGAGGCCCCGTGAATCGTGTCAGGACCGGAAGGTAGCAGCACTAAGCGGGTAACTTCATGTGCTATCGGGGCAGCCGGGCAGGAGTCGACGGCTGGTAGTTCGCTGGACGCGCAAACGTCGACGGTGGGGTGCGCGGTATTTTTTAGAGGTCTCTGTGGCGGGCCATTCGGTTCGCCGCTGATCTTCCGCTTCTAGTAGGTCACTTTCTGGCATCGTGATGGCGGGGCTTGTCCGCTATACTTTGCCTGTGAGATTTTACGTTTCTATCCGCGCATGAAGCACGCCACGCTCTACCGTAAGTGGCGACCTCGGGCGTTCAGGGGGATTGTCGGCCAGGAGCCGGTCGTGCGCACGTTGCGGCGGGCTATCGAGCAGGATCGCGTCTCGCACGCCTATCTTTTCTCTGGTCCACGCGGCACGGGCAAGACAAGCACGGCGAAGGTCCTTGCGATGGGACTCAACTGCGAAAATGGTCCTACCGCCGAGCCGGACGGGACTTGCGAGAGTTGCCGTTCGATAGTCAATAACTCTTCGATGGACGTTTTGGAGATGGACGCGGCGTCCAACCGGGGTATTGATGAGATCCGGGAGCTCAGGGATAAGGTGAACCTCGCGCCAGCCGCCGGGCGAATGAAGATCTACATAATCGACGAAGTCCACATGCTAACAACCGAAGCGTTCAACGCGCTTTTGAAGATGCTCGAAGAACCACCGGAGCACGTCGTCTTCGTTCTCGCCACCACCGAGAAGCACAAAGTACTACCGACGATCATAAGCCGGTGCCAGAGCTTCGATTTCCGTCGTCCGAGCATCGAGACGCTGGCTGAGAAACTGAAGGAGATCTCCACCGCTGAAGAGATAGAAGCCGAGCCTGAAGCCCTGACGGTTATCGCTCGCGAGGGACACGGTTCCTTCCGGGATGCGGAAGGGCTCCTGGATCAACTCTCTTCGTTCGCCGAGGGCCGCATCACGGCGGCGATGGTTCGCGAGTTGTTGGGCAGCGTAGGACCGGAGACGCTGGTGGAGACGACTTACGCGCTTCATCAGCGACGCGCCGCAGATGCTTTGAGGATTGTGGATCGCCTCTCCAACGAGGGTAAGGATCTCGGGCAGTTCGTCAACGAATTACTGGCTCATCTCCGAAACGTCATGCTCCTGCCGCACGCCCCGGAGATCGCCCTGGCCGAAGTCGGTGCTGAAGAACGAGCCCCACTGGAAGAGCAAGCGAACACTGTCCCAACCGCTGAAGTCGTGCGGCTCGTGGAAGCCCTGGGCGACGCCCTCAACCGCGTCAAGCGTGGCGGAGACCCGAAGCTAGAGCTTGAACTCACCTTTCTAAAGCTAGCCCGAGACTACACCGAACCATCCATCGACGCGCTGCTCGGTCGCCTTGAAACCCTGGAACAAGCCCTGGCAAACGGTGCTCCAATGGAAACACCGCGGATACAGCCCGCAACTCAAAACACCCCGCACGAACCTCAGACTGAAACGCCCCAATCCGCTGCGCCAGAGCTGGTCGAGACCCCGGAGGAGATACCAGAAACTGCGCCGGAAGAAGAACCGGCTCGGGATGAGGGAACTGTCGAGGAGAATGGTGAGGCTGAGGATGTGGACATCGGTTCCGAGTGGAGCCGGATCGTCTCGGAACTCAAACGTCGGAAGCAGGCTCTAACAGCCGCAGTCTACGGCGAGGCTCGTGTCGAGGGCTTCGACGGCCACACTCTGAGGCTCATCTTTCCGGAGGAGCAGAGTTTTCACGTCAACATGGCGAAGGATCGCAAACACGCCGACGAGCTTTGCAAAGTCCTCGAAAAACGACTCGGCCATCGACCGCATCTAGAAGTAAGGGCCGAATCCGAGCCTCGTAGCGCGAGCGTCCCACCACCGGCCCCAGTGGAGAAGCCAGTTGAAGAAGAGCCGCCTGAAGACGAACCTTCGCCGTTTGTGGAGGAGCCGCCCGAAGATGAGAGCCCGCCGCTCGAAGAAGAGCCGACGCCGGTTGAGGAGGCTCGGGACGAATCGTCGAATGGTGGCGCGGAAGTGGACAAGGGCGATGATATAATCCGCGACGAGCGCGAGGTCTTCGAGATGGCGCGGGAGTTCGGACTGTTTGGCCCAGACGAAGGGAGCTAGAAAGCTCATGGCAAAACGGCAAAACATGAACAAAATGATGGCCCAGGTGCAGCAA
>JBGTFQ010000205.1:0-25565 GCA_041747155.1 Rubrobacteraceae bacterium | reverse complement strand
GACGTTACGCGAGCACATGGAGGGACAAGATGCGCTGCTGCTCGGGCGCAATACCTTCGAGAGCTTTCGCGGCTACTGGCCGCATCAGACTGATGACACTACAGGCATCACCGACCATCTCAACAGGGTCCGGAAGTACGTCATATCGAGCACCATGCAGGACCCGGAATGGGAGAACACCACCGTGTTGCAGGGCTCCCTGGAGGATGAGGTCCGGGCGCTGAAAGATGGGCCGGTCAAAGAGATCGGGATTACGGGAAGCATCAGCGTCGTGCGCGACCTGATCACCGCTGGACTAGTGGACGAGTATCGGCTGTTCGTCTTCCCTGTGGTGCTCGGGCGCGGCGAGCGGCTGTTCGCCGACGCGACCGAGGTCCCCGAACTCAGGCTGCTAGAGGCCAAGCCTTTCCGCTCCGGCGTCGTGCTCCTGAGCTACCTCCCCGCATGACGGTGCGCGGCTGACACCTCTTAGAAAACAGGAAGGATAGAACGGATGGCGACATACGTACTTATTCACGGTGGCGGTGGAACCGTAGCGGGATGGACGCTCGTTGCGGACGAACTGCGCAAGCGAGGGTACGACGTGGTGGCGATGGATCTCCCCTGCGATGACCCATCTGCTGTATGGTCGGACTATGTCGATACTGTGGTGGACGCCGCCGGTGAGCGAAACGACCTCGTTGCTGTGGCACATTCCGCAGGCGGGTTCATAGCGCCTCTCGTGTGCGACCGTCTGCCGGTCGAGCTCCTCGTGTTCGTGGCCGGGATGGTCCCAGCACCGGGAGAGACGTTTATGGAGTGGTGGACGAACACGGGATACAAAGCAACGACGGACGGCGGGAGCGGCGATGAAACGGACATTTTCTATCACGACGTTCCGCCTGAACTGGCCGCCGCAGATATGCAGCGAGAAGAGGGTCGGCAGCATTTCCCGGACGAGCAGTGGCCGGTGGTGAAGTGGCCGACCGTACCCATAAGATACCTTCTCTGCCGCGATGATCGTTGTTTCCCGCCGGAGTTCACACGCCGGGTCGTGCGCGAAAGATTGGATCTGGTCCCCGACGAGATGGACGGCGGCCACTGTGTCTACCTGAGCCGCCCGGAGGAACTTGCGAGCAGACTCGATAACTACTGGAAGGAGAGAGACGATGGATGAAGCGAATCCTGTTGCAGAACTGGACTCACGGTTCAATAGTTATTTGGAAACATCGACGGTGGGAACATCATGACACCAGCAGACCGTTCCGACGATCCGGGACACCATCACATGCTGATCATCGCAGGACATCTGGTCGTCGAACCCGCCGATCGTGATGCCTACGTCGCGGAGTGTGCGCCGGTCGTCAAGGCGGCGCGGATCGCCGCCGGTTGCCTCGACTTCTCCATCACCGCCGACAGCGTTGATGTCTCACGGATTAGCATCTACGAGCTTTGGGAGAGCGAAGATCAGCTACTCGCCTTTCGCGGCTCTGAACCGAGTAGCGACCAGCAGGCCCAGATACTCGAAGCCGATGTGAAGCGCTACACCATAGCGTCAGTCGGTGAGCCCTGATCTGCTCTCCAGCTTGTCGCAGGTCTGACGCTGAGTTCACGCGCCGAGTCCTCAACGACCTCCTGAACGTTGTGCTCGACATATATACCCCCACAAAGAAAGGTGCATCATGGATTGGAAACTCGAAGTAGTGGTTGTTCCCGTTACGGATGTGGACCGCGCCAAGGCTTTCTACGACGAGAAGCTTGGATTCAACGTGGATCACGATACCAGGATCAGCGACGAGGTACGCGTCGTCCAATTGACTCCTCCGGGCTCGGCGTGCTCGGTCGTCTTGGGCAAAGGCGTCGTTGAGATGCAGCCTAGCTCGCTCAAGGGTCTGCAACTGGTGGTCGAAGACGTACGAGCAGCGCGGATCGAGCTTTTGGACCGCGGGGTGGAGATCGGCGAGGTTCAGGTGCTTGGAGCCTCGGGTTCTCGCCCGGCGCGTGATGGGGAAGAGCTCAAGCACGTGGGATTCGTGTTCTTCAGCGATCCGGATGGCAACGGCTGGGCAGTTCAAGAGATCTCCACTCGTGGCTAGTTTATTGAAAGGGGAACCCGTGATGGTGGATGTCGTTGTTGAGGAAAATTGCGGTAATGCGCCGAAGAAAGCAGTGATCAAGGACTGGTTGGTGTCGCTTGCAGCCAGCGAGACCGACAAGGTCACTTTCTATATTCCGAACGGCATTACAGGGAGATTTGCCACCTTTGGAGATGCGCGTTCAGACAAAGTCCAGCTTGGCGGACGCTAACCTCCCAAACGACGTGCCCATATACTCGTCGCATTCCCTCAAATTCATGGCGAAGCTCTTTAATGCCTGGATTATGATGCTGCTTCGCCGATGAGTCGTAGTTAGCTTACTATTCCGAGTATTACCGGCGCGTAAGAATCTTTCAGGTTGTGAATCGCCAGGTCATTGAGGCCGCACGATACGCTGCTCGTGGACGCGATCCAGACCAGAAACTCGCGGACCTATGACTTCGGCGTCGATATGGGAGACGGACTCGAAGCTCTCCGTCTGAGGTAATAGGGAATCCCGCTTCTATTACTATACGAACAGAATATCGTGCGACTTCGCGCCGCTCTCGACGAAGCGGACGAGAAGCTCGCCTTCCTCGGCTAGAGATTTGCGATCCTGCTTGGATAGACTCTCGAATAGATGTATCTTTAGCGTCGCGTTGCTTCGGCTCTTCTCGATCCTCCAAGTGCCTCGCACGAAGCCGTCCACGAGGATGGTCGCTGGGACCATTCCGTTCTTGGAGGAGAGTGCCTTACGGTAGTTGTCTGGGATCACGCGGGTGCGGTTGGCGTGGGAGAGGATCAGGTTATCGAACTCCGGCAGGAATCTTGGTGGAGCTAGTGTGTCCGGGCTTGGCCGTGGAGCATCTGGTAGGTCGAATATTTCTTTGCCGGATTCGTCTCGGAAGGAGATCAGGCGCGGTCGTAGCCGCTCCACGACCTCTCGGAGCCCGGCTAGTCCCGACCAGGTTTGTATGTCCATGATGCTCGCTGGCCCGAACGCTCCAAGATAGCGTAGGATCATCTCATCCAGTGAGGGGTTGGATCTCAAAGCACGTCCTAGCCAGCTTTCCGCTGTAGTGTGGGTGGTTTGTCCACTCTCACCCCAGATGCCACGAGGCGGCACTTGCACTAGCGGCAGCAAGTGGCGGATAGCACGGGCAAGAACGGCTGGGTCGCGACCAGGCCACCGTTCCAGCAGTAAATCCCCAAGGTCTCTCGCGGTGCGTGGCTGTTCTTCCACCAACTTCCGTCCGACGGCGGCAAGAGCTTCGATGTCCAAGCCTTCGAGGGCCGTGCGATTGGCGCGGGTGGAGTGCAGGCCGCGATCTAGGATCGGCTGTACCAGCGGACGGAGTTTCAGACAGTCGCTAGCGGAGACTAGGTGGACAGTATTTCGCATCAGTGCGATCCGCACCGCTCGACGGTTTAGGATCAGGCAGGAAAGCTCTCCGGGATGGAAGTTCTCCAACCGCGTCCACAGCCCAACGTAGGGTGGATTCGGAGCCTGAGCTTGCATTCCGACAAGATGTTCGATGGTATCAAGAACAGACGAATCGCTACGACGTAACAGCATCTGGCGGGCTAGTGTCGCCCGGTTGAGTTCGCGGATCGTTAGTGTTTCACCCGACACCGTATCTACTTTCGTCCTTCGGTATGCTACGTGAAGTCGTAATCGAGCGTGAAGGTGTGCCCGCCATCCGAGTCTCGCGATATATCCGCCGTGCCTCGCAGTCCTTTCAATTCTCCCGTACCGGAATCCGGGACAACGCTCCACGTAGCCGTCGGCGGACCGTGCGATGCGTCGGAGGTTGCGGTGTGATGCAGCACGAAACTCCCCGAACGGCCATTGATGCTGGCGGTCACGCGCTCGAATCCCGCGTAGGCAGCCGAGCCTTCCACGGAACCGTAAACCATTAGCAACTCCGCCGTGCTCGTTCCCTCGATGTCTCCACTAAAGGTCTTGGTAACGTGTGTGCGAGTCAGCTTTGTCCCATTTTGTTCATCGTAAGGTGACTCTTCCCAACCGTCGATGTCGAAAGTACCTCGTGCGTTTGTACTCATGTTCTCGGGCTCCTTGTCAGAGTTTGAGTCTTCGTGCCAAAAACATACATCAAGTCTTCCACTAATCCATCCATCAACTCGATAGTGCTAGGGCATCTAGTTTCCGGGCCGTAGGTCGTATCATCCCGCGTCGGTGTTTTTAGGGAGGCGGAGGAGGGTGGCAGCTAGTAAGGCGCCGAGGATGACGCAGCCTGCGCCCGTTAGGAAGGCAGCGTGGTAGCCGGTGTTGAGGGCGGCGGTGGTGTTGGGATTTGCGAGGTTGGCCGTGTAGACTGCCGCGACGGCGGCGAGCGACGCGAGGCCCAGAGCACCGCCCATCTGCTGGGATGTGTTGACGAGGCCCGAGGCAAGACCCGCTTCGTTGTCGGGGATGCCTGAAGTGGAGGCCAGGATCACAGCCATAAACCCGAACGCCGCTCCCACTCCGAGGAAGAGCATCCCCGGCAATACGTCCACTAAGAAGCTCCCATCGGCGGGTGTCCGGGCGAAAATCAAGAGTCCCAGAGCCATCAGGCTGAGGCCCCCGACGATCGTTGGTTTGATACCGAAGCGGTTCACGGCCCAGGCTGCCGGTCCCTGGGAGATCACCCCGAGCGCGATGGTCGCTGGAAGGTAGGCGAGCCCCGTGGCGAGGGAGTCGTAGCCGAGAACCCTCTGGAAGTACAGGGCGGAGAAGAAAAACCACCCGACCATCCCAACGACAGAGAGCGCCATTACGATGTTACTGACGGTGAGGTTGCGCGAACGGGCGAAAATGCCCGGTGGCACGAGCGGTGCTGCGGTACGGCGTTCGACGGTCGCGAAGGCCACCATCAAGCCCGCTGTTACGAAGAGCAGGAGTGCGCTGAGAGCGGGTGGGTTCTCTCCGACCCCGACGACAGTGTAGACGAGTACCACGAGAGAGGTAGTGACGAGGAACGCGCCGGGTAGGTCGAAACCACCACGTTTGTCCGGTGCTGGATCTGGATCGAGGAGTGTACGGCTTAGAGTGAGGGCGACAATACCAACGGGGAGGTTGACGAAGAAGATCCAGGGCCACCCCATCGTCTGCGTGAGAACCCCGCCGAGCAAGACTCCGATGGAGGCGCCGCCAGAGACGACGAACGCCCAGACGCCCATTGCCCGTGCCCTATCGGCGGGGTCTTTGAAAGTCGTGATAATGATAGAGAGTGCGGCGGGGGCGATGATCGCACCGCCAACGCCCTGCAACGCCCGCGCCGCCACGAGCATAACCTGAGAGCCAGCGAGCCCACACAGGAGCGAAGCGACCGTAAACAGCGCGAGCCCGAATGCGAACACCCGCCGCCGCCCGAAGATATCTCCAGCCCGACCGCCAAGGAGCAGGAAGCCGCCGAAGGTCAGCAGATAAGCGTTCACGACCCATGAGAGACCCGTCTCAGAGAAGCCCAAAGAGCCTTGTATGGCGGGCAGCGCGACGTTTACTATCGTGCCATCCAGAACGATCATAAGCTGCGCCCCGCATACCAGAAGCAGGGCTAGCCAGCGCCGGTCTATCTGACGCCGACTATGTTGGGCTTTCGGTTGGGGTTCCGTTATATTCCCTCCGGTCCTCACTCAGCGGGGTTTCGGACATCCGTATAGTTATACGCTGTGATCGAGTTTCTCTCACCGTTCATTGGGAGTATATTTTGGGGAAATCGGAACCCGGCGCGACAGGTTGTTTCGTCATTTATAGAACAGCCTCCACCTCGCGCTCAATGAGAAAGCGCTACCGCTGCGGTAACGCTCTTTTAGATCGGGTAGACGTAGTATGGTGTGTCAGGTGTGACGATGCGTCCGATTTCGTGGTAATCAGGGCCCGTGGATTGAGAGTCAGCCTGCGAATATCAGGCTGAAAGCGAAGACCTCTTGGAACTGGTGTCTCCTAGTGTCGCGCTTCTTTGGCCACCTCCACGGCGACGGTCCAGTCCGCGTACTCGTCCCACTCGCCGCGAGCGGCCCGGAAGTACAGTTCTTGCAGGCGTTCGGCTACAGGCCCGATGCTGCCGGTTCCGACGGGGCGCCCGTCTACTTCTGTGACCGGGGCGATCTGGAACCCCGTGCCACTGAGGAATACTTCGTCCGCCGCGTACAATTCCGTGCGATCTATGTCCCGCTCGATGACTGGTATCTCCATCTCCCGAGTCGCAAGCTCCATTACCGCGTCGCGGGTGATGCCCTCCAGAATGTCCGCCGTTACAGGAGGCGTGATGAGCCCACCCTTGCGCACGATAAAGATGTTGGCGGCGCTCGCCTCGGAGACGTGACCGTCCTGAGTCAGGAAGATCGCGTCGTCGTAGCCCGCCCGGTGCGCCTCGTCCACCGCGAGCGCCGTGTTGATGTACGAACCCGTCAACTTGCCTCGTGCCGGAATGGACGTATCCGGCGTCCGTCGCCACGACGAGACACAGACCTTCAAGCCCGTAAGCTCCACGTAATCGGCCATCGGGACCGTGAAGATGGAGAGCTGTGACTCACCCTTCAGGTTGACCCCGACGGCGGTGGTGGACTTGTAGGCTAGCGGCCTTATATACGTGTCTTCGCGGGGTGAGTTGCGCTTCAAGATCTCCAGCGTGATGTCGCAGAGTTCGTCTATCGAAGCCGGTAGATCAATGCGGAGCATCCGGCAACTCTTCTCGAACCGCTCGAAATGTTCGCGCAGTTTTAGGACTTGTAGTGTGCCGCGCTCTTCGTTCCAGTACGCTCGGATGCCCTCGAAGACACCCGTGCCGTAGTTGAGCGCGTGGGTGGCGGGGGAGAGGCGTATGTCGCCCATCTTGACGATCTCACCGCCGTGGTACGCCCAATCTTCGTCCGACGCCATGAATGCTTTGCTGCTCATCGTGTACTCCCCGAAGTGGCGGCCTCCTCGGCACCTTCCGCAGCTATGTCGCGCAACTGCTCTCCGACTTTGGAGACGTGACCTTCGGCTTGGCGACGACGCATCGCGAGGAAGCTTGCGGCCCCGGCCTGGTTTTCGAGCACCCACTCGCGGGCGAACTTGCCGCTTTGGATGTCGGCGAGGATCTCACGCATCCGGTCCTTTACGCCATCGTCGATGAGTTTCGGCCCAGCGGTGTAGTCGCCGTATTCGGCGGTGTTGGAGATCGAGTACCGCATCTCCGCCAATCCACCCTCGTAGATGAGGTCTACGATCAGCTTCAGCTCGTTCACGCACTCGTAATACGCCAACTCCGGCTGATACCCAGCTTCCACCAGTGTCTCGAAACCAGCCGTCAGGAGCGCGGAGAGACCGCCGCACAGAACGGCTTGCTCCCCGAAAAGGTCGGTCTCCGTCTCTTCGGCGAAGGTCGTCTCGATGATCCCGGCTCGACCACTGCCAATGCCCCGCGCGTACGACAGCACGAGATCGCGGGCCTGCCCCGAAGCATCATTTTCGATGGCGAAGAGTGAGGGCATACCCTTACCTTCGACGTACAGGCGGCGCAGTACGTGTCCTGGTCCCTTCGGTGCTACGAGGCCGAGGTCCACATCCGGCGGAACGACGATCTGGTTGAAGTGGATGTTGAAGCCGTGCGCGAAGAGGACCAACATACCTTCGGTAAGGTTCGGCTCTACTTCGTCCCGGAAGACCGCCGGTTGTTTCTCGTCCGGCAGGAGCATCATCACCACGTCGGCCCACTGAGTGGCGTCGGCGGTGGCCATGACCTGCAAGCCTTCGGCCTCGGCTTTCTCGCGGCTCTTGGAGCCTTCGTAGAGGCCCACGGCCACGTCGCAGCCGGACTCTTTCAGGTTCAGGGCGTGAGCATGACCCTGACTTCCGTAACCCAGGATCGCGACTTTCTTAGTCGTGATCTCATTTCCAACGTCCGCCTCGCGGTAGATACGCGCCATCTAAACTCCTCCGTTCCCCGGCAGGGCAATCGGCCCCAACCGAACCATGTCTTCTACGTCATCCCCCAGAGTAGCGAGAAAACTCTCCGTCGTCTCCACCGTACCACTCACCACGACTAGACCTCCACTCTCGTGAGCCGCCACGCCTGCCTTTTCTGCTGCCTTCCTCCAATCCCCGGAAGTTTTGACCAGCGTGACCGAGATGCTCTCCGCCGGGCCCGCTTCCTGAACGTCTTCGAGGGCCGAGAGGAGTTCCGTGTAGCGTTGCGCGGTCGCAGGGGGGCAGTCGAGGATTATTGTGGCTCTCATCCCGATGGTGTCACGGCCTAGAGTAAAGTCCGCGACGGGCATCCGTTTGTTCTGGAGCGTCATCAGCAGGCGGTTTAGGGCGAGCATTCCGCCGGTAAAGCGGACTTCCACCGGGTTGAGGGCCACGGCTGCGGCCTCAGGCGCCATCTTCTTCGATCATCTCGGCCACGCTCATGCCCGAGGGGATCATGGGGAAGACATTTGCCTCGGGATCTATGCGGAAGTCCAGGATCGTGCATCCGGGGGTATCCTGCGCCCACTGCACGGCCTCCCGCACGTTCTCACCATGATTTACCGTCTTGCCGTGCAAGCCGTAAGCGGCGGTGAGAGTCTCGTAGTTGGGGCCGGTGATCGGGGTGGACGAGTACCGGCGGTTGTGGAAGAACTGCTGCCACTGCCGCACCATCCCGAGATACCCGTTGTTGAGCACCGCGACTTTTATATTCAGCCCGAATTCCGCGATGGTCGCAAGCTCCTGAATGTTCATCTGGAAGCCGCCATCGCCCGCTATCACCCAGACTGGCTCATCGGGGTAAGCAAACGCCACGCCCATCGAAGCCGGGAGCGCGAAGCCCATCGTACCGAGTCCGCCGCTGGTTATGTGGCTGTTCTTCTTGGTGAACTCGAAGAACTGCGCGGCCCACATCTGATGCTGTCCAACGTCCGTGACGAGCCGCATATCCGGACCGGAGACTTCTTTTATGGATTCCATGATCTGGATCGGGCCGTACTTGCCCCGCGCCGATTCGGCCCGCTTCTTCTCTGGCACCTGACTCGCCGCCAGCTCTTCTCGCCACTCGGAGCAGCCATCGGTGACGCAGCCTTCGGCTTCATCTGTGGCGGCATCGAGGTGACCGAGGATCGACCGCATCGCGCTCTTCGCGTCGGCGGCTATCCCTATCGTCGGCTTGATGACCTTGCCAAGCTCGGACGGGTCCACGTCTATGTGGATGACCTTCGCGTTCTGGGCGAACCTGTTGACGGCGCCGGTGATCCTATCGTCGAACCGCATCCCTATGGCGAACAACATATCCGAGCGATCTATCGCCCGGTTGACGCTGGCCTGTCCGTGCATCCCCGGCCATCCCAGATACAGCGGATGATCCTCCGGGAAAGCGCTGATCCCGAGCAGCGTGGTAACCACCGGTATCCCGGTCCGCTCCGCGAGCAACCGCAACTCCATCTCCGCCCCTGAGAGCGTAACGCCGTGACCGGCCAGAATGAGCGGACGCTTCGCGCTCCGCAGAAGCATCGCAGCCCGTTCGAGCCCTGGCGATTCGACGTGTGTTGGTGCTTCCTTCAGCCGCCGGTAACCGTTGTCGTTACAGGCGGCGAACTGCACGTCCTTTGGAACGTCCACGAGCACGGGACCGGGCCTGCCGCTACGCGCGATCTCGAACGCCCGCCGCATCGTCGGGTACAACTCGTCCGGGTCTTCGACGAGGAACGAGTGCTTGGTGAACGGCAGCGTCATGCCCATTACGTTCGTCTCCTGGAAAGAATCCTTACCCAGAGCCGGACGGCCAACCTGACCTGTTATAGCCACCAGTGGCACGGAGTCCATCTGGGCGGTGGCGAGCCCGGTAACGAGGTTCGTGGCACCGGGGCCGCTGGTCGCGATCACCACTCCGACCTCACCAGTGGCTCGGGCGTATCCGTCGGCGGCGTGAGCGGCGGCTTGTTCGTGGCGGGTTAGGACGTGTTTCAGCGGGTAGTCGGGGAGAGTATCGTAGAAAGGCATGATCGCCCCTCCCGGATACCCAAACAGATACTCGACCCCTTCATCCAAAAGAGCCTCGCATATAGCTTCACTGCCGGTACGCGGCTTGTATTCGATATTCAAACCATTGAAAGCGGTGTTCTCCACGGTGTTCCCCATTCGTCTCTGTTAGAAGTCGGTGTTGTCGCTACCTTGCCGGAGAGCGGGGAGACCCCGTATCGCGGCTCTAGGCGGACCGGATAATGCCGTCCCGGTCCGCCCGGCTAATTAGTCGCCGGATGGCTACGGGTACAGCTACCGTGGGTACTCGTGGGTGAATGGGGGGAGCGAGCATAAACGCGGCACCGAGCTTGAGGCCTGAGATCTCTACCTGCCGATTTTCCGAAACTCCGAGCAACGACGCCTCACTCACTAGATTGCAATTACCGAAAGACTAGCCACCCCACGCCCGTTTGTCAAGTTGCACATAGCTCTACAGTAGAGGAACACCCACAAAACTCCATCCAACCAAACGAACTCGAACCAATAATCAAACCCTTCATCCGTAACGTGGACGTTGCAGTTATTAAGAAATATTAAAAACCAGTTGCGATACGGACACAGGATAATCTCGTGATTTGCGGGGATTCTTTTGAAAAGTGCTTCGATCATGCAACATTTAGGCTGTTGCGTCGAAAGGTAGATGCTCTAGAGTGTGGCGGTGTTTGGAGGGGGGATCCTCTTTGAAGTTCCCCTTGTAATGGAGTCGATATTTAGAGGGACAAAGGGGGCTTATGTCTCGGCGGATAAAGTCGTGTCTGATTTTCGGTGTGCTCGGAGTGTTTGTATTTGCGTTGGGAGTTCCCGCTGGGGCCGTTCCTGGGGGAGCGCAGAACCAAGGATCCGAGATCGCACAGGCGCAAGAGCGTTTGGAGGAGCTTCGTACAGAGGCTAGCGTGGCTTACGAGGCTTACGATAGTGCCTTGCTAGGGCTCAACTCACTGGACGAAGAGATGAGCGAGACCGAGAGTGACCTTGCCCAGACCGAAGAAGAGCTCGCCGAGGCTCAGAAGAATCTAGAAAACGCCGCCGAGCAAGTCTATAAGAGCGGCAACGTAGGATTCATGGATGTGCTCGTTGGCACTGAAGACTTCGCGGAGTTCACTACACGGGTAGATCTGTGGCTGAGGCTTTTGGGCAACGAGCGGGATCGCGTCGAAGCCGTGCAGACCGCCCAGAACAGCCTCGAAGCCGAGCAGGCCGAATTGCAGGCACAGCGCGACAAGCGAGTCGCAACACTCGAAGAAGCCATGAAGCAGAAAAACCAGTCCGAATCTGCTCGCACCGAGGCCGAGGATTATCTCGGCTCCCTGGATGCCGATTTGCAGGCTGCCATAGAAGAGGCGCAGGCTCGCCGGGCCCAGGAAGCTCTAGCCGCCGCTCAGGCCGCCGCCGAGCAGGCCGCTGCTCAAGCCGAGCAAAAGCCTGAGCCAGTCGAAGTCGTGCAGGTCGCGGATACCTCTAAGGAAGACCTCGAAGCCGAGCGCAAGGCCGCCGAAGAGCGTGCTGCCGAGCGGGCCGAGAAGCAGGCCGCTGCTGAAGCCGCCGCCGAGGAAGCTGAGCGTCAGGCCCAGCTAGCCGCCGAAGAAGCTGAGCGTCAAGCGGCTCTCGCGGCTAAGGAAGACGCTCGAGACCAGGCCGCAGCGGATCAAGCAGCAGCGGAGCAAGCCGCCGCCGAGCGTAAGGCAGAAGCTGAAGCCGCTCGTGAGGCCGCCGAACAGGCTGCTATCGAGCAGGCCGCAGCGGATCGGGCCGCCGAGCAGGCCGCTCAACTCCAGGCTTCCCGCCAAGCTGCTAAGGAACAGGCTGCTGCAGACCAAGCCGCCGCCGATCAAGAGGCAGCGGACCAGGCCGCTGCTGAACAAGCCGCCATCGACCAGGCTGCCGCGGAACAGGCTGCCGCTGATGCCGAAGCTGCACAGAAAGCAGCCGAGAAAGCTGCGGCCAACCAAGCCGCTGCTGAGGAAGCCGAAGCTGAGCAAGCCGCCATTGATCAGGCCGCCGCTGATGCCGAAGCCGCTGAAAGAGCAGCGAAGCAGGCCGCCGCCGAGCAGGTTGCCGCAGAAGAAGCCGCTGCTGAACAAGCTGCCATCGACCAGGCCGCCGCTGAGGAAGCCGCCGCCGAGCAGGCTGCTGCGGACCAGGCTGCTGCGGATCAAGTTGCAGCGGACCAGGCTGCTGCGGACCAAGCCGAAACTGAGGAGGTTGCGCAGGCTCCGGCGAGCAATCCCGCTCCCGCTCCGAGTAGCGGTGGCGGTGGGTCTTGTGGAGATACATTCGGGGGCGTGCAGCCGCACGTCGCTGAGGCCGGGTGTACGTTGTCCGCTCAGTTCGGGTATCCGATCTACGGCTTCCGGGCTGGCGACGGCGGAGACCATGGTTCCGGTCTCGCGCTGGATGTCATGGTCTCGGGTCCGGGAGGCTATGAGGTCGCCGACTACGCGCTCGCAAATCTGGGAGTCAACTACGTGATCTACGAGCAGCAGATCAACTTCGGAGGCGGCTGGGAGCCGATGGAGGACCGGGGCTCTGTCACCGCGAACCACTTCGACCACGTACACATCTCGTTCTTGTAAGCCTCTAGCACCTAGCGGTCAGTCGGACTTTACCGGCTGGCCGCTTTTCTGTGCGTGTCGGTCTGTACTTTCTCTAGCGTACCGGTAGTGGACTCGGTACGGAGACCTCTCCCGGTGGTTCGACGCGAGCGCCCCCGAGGTCAACGTCCAAGACCCAGGCTTGAGATAGCACGTCGTTCTTCTCGAAGGCGTCTCGCATAGCCAGGGCTATGGCGGCTGCTTTCTCTTTCGGCGCGAAGGCCAGGACCGTCGGGCCGGAACCCGAGAGGCACGCTCCGTAGGCGCCGGTTGCGTGCGCGGCCTCTATCACGTCCGCCAGGCCGGGGATCAAGTGCGCCCGGTATGGCTGATGTAGTCGGTCTTGCATCGCCACGCGCAGAAGCTCGTATTCGCCGGTCGCCAGCGCGCCCAGAAGCAGTCCCGAGCGGCCTACGTTGAAGGCAGCGTCTCCGTGCGGGACGTGTTCCGGGAGGGCGCGACGGGCGGCGGTGGTCGAAACTTCGAAGTCTGGGACGGCCACTACAGCCTTCAAGTCTTTGGGTTCGAGTCGGACGGCCCTCACGCCTTCCGGGGTGAGGGTGCCGATGACTAGCCCGCCCAAGAGTGCGGGGGCGGCGTTGTCCGGGTGACCGTCGAGGTCGCAGACGACGTTCAGTAGGTCCGGGGGAGCCAGGGCGCGTTCGAGAAGGTCGTTCGCCGCGACCGCTCCGCCGACGAGGGCAGCAGCCGAGCCTCCGAGGCCGCGGGCTGGTGGGATGTCGTTCTCTTGAATGAGGTGGAAGTGCGCGTCCGAGTCTCCGGCGAGTTCCGCCACGAAGCGAGCTGCCCGGTACGCCGGATGTTCGGGTGTGTGTGGGATCAGGTCGGCTCCCACGCCTCGGACTTCGACTATCGGGTGGGAAGAACGCTCCAGGCTGATCCTCATGGACAGCGAGAGCGCGAGCCCGACCGCGTCATATCCTGGTCCTAGATTGGCTGAAGTCGCCGGAACGCGAACCGAGATCACCGCTTCACGCCCGCGACTGCTCCATGACACCGGATATCGCCTCGAACGTCGCCTCGACCGGCTCCGGCAACTCTACCCGCGAAAGTATTACGTCTGGGTCTTTCAACCCATGCCCTGTCAACACGCTAACGACAGTCCCCTCAGGCGCCCGTCCCTCACGGGCCAACTTCAACAGGCCCGCGACCCCCGCCGCCGAAGCTGGTTCACAGAACACCCCTTCTTCGCGAGCCAGAAGACTCTGAGCTTCGAGGATCTCCTCATCCGTCACGCTCTCTATAGCGCCCCCGGATTCACTCACTGCGCCCATCGCCCCGGACTTGCTCGCCGGAGCACCGATCCTGATTGCGCTCGCTATTGTCTCGGGGTTCTCGAAGTCGTGGCCCGCCACCAATGGTGACGCGCCTTCCGCTTGAAAGCCGAGCATCCGGGGGGCGTTCTCGGATTTACCGGCCTCGCGCCATTCCGAGAAACCTTTCCAGTACGCGGTGATGTTACCCGCGTTCCCGACGGGCAGCGCGAGAGCGTCCGGCGGTCGGCCCAGCGATTCGCAAACCTCGAAGGAGGCCGTCTTTTGTCCCTGAATTCGATCCGGATTGACGGAGTTCACCAGGGCTACGTCGCCCAGTGCTTCGGCGGCTTGCTTGGAGAGCCGTAAGGCCGCGTCGAAATTACCTTCAATCTGCACTATCTTCGCACCGTGCGCCAGAACTTGAACGGCTTTGCCCAGTGCGATCTTACCTACCGGGACCATCACGAAGCACTCAATGCCCGCCCGTCCAGCGTAGGCCGCCGCAGCAGCCGCTGTATTGCCGGTAGAGGCGCAGATGCACGCTCGGCTACCCTCCGCTACCGCTCGTGAGAGAGCGACCGTCATGCCGCGATCCTTGAACGAGGCTGTGGGGTTCATCCCCTCGAACTTCAGGAACAAGTTGGCTCCGATACGCTCTGAGAGGGTTGGAGCTTCGATCAGGGGCGTATCGCCTTCACCGAGGGTTGTGATCGCCGCGTCCGGTATGGGCGGCAGCCAATCTCGCCACCGATGAATAACGCCGCGTCTGTCGATCTGGGTTCCTGTATTCAAAAGATCACACCCTTGTCTATCGAAAATTTTCAGCCGCAACCCGGAGCCACTCAAGCAGCAGCATCCTCAGAGAGACCAAACTACCACGCGCTGACACCCCGTAGCAACAAACCCCTAACAGTCGCTCGCCTCCTTTAGTAAATTACAGGGATTGAAACCTGTAATTTGTTGCCCGAAACCCTAAAAGGAGCGCGTTGAACACCGAGAAACAAACCATCCTCGTAACCGGCGGGGCAGGCTTTGTCGGCGGAAACTTCGTGCTCGATGCCGTCGATGAACACGCCATCGTCAACCTGGATGCTCTGACCTACGCCGGAAATCCCGAAACACTCTCCTCCGTGGAGGACAACCCAAACTACGCTTTCGTACCGGGCAACATCGGGGATCGGGAGCTAGTGGATCGCTTGCTCCTCGAACACCGCCCCACCTCCATCGTAAACTTCGCCGCCGAGACTCACGTGGACCGTTCCATCGACGGACCCGGCGCGTTTGTTCAGACCAACGTCGTGGATACCCACAACCTCCTCGAAGCCGCGCTCGCCTATTGGAAGATGTTGGAAGGCGACGAGCGAGAAGACTTCCGCTTCTTGCACGTCTCGACGGATGAGGTTTACGGTACTTTGGGCGCGACGGGACACTTTACGGAAGAGAGTCCGTACCAGCCTAATAGTCCCTACGCGGCTTCAAAGGCGGCTTCGGACCATCTCGTGCGGGCGTACCATCACACTTACGGATTGCCGACGCTCACGACCAACTGCTCCAACAACTATGGACCGTATCAGTTCCCGGAGAAGCTTATACCGTTGATGATCTCCTCGGCGCTGCGCGGTGAACCCTTGCCCGTCTACGGCGATGGACAGCAGATCCGGGACTGGCTCTTCGTTAAAGACCATTGCAACGCCATACAAACCGTCCTGAAAGCCGGAACGCCGGGCGAGGTCTACAACGTCGGTGGTCACAATGAGCGGGCGAACCTCGACGTGGTCAAGACTATCTGCGCCCTCCTGGACGAACTCGCCCCTGATTCGCCCCACACGCCGCATGAACGTCTCATCACCTTCGTTACTGACCGCCCCGGCCACGACCGTCGCTACGCCATCGACGCTGGAAAGATAGAGGCCGAGCTTGGATGGACTCCCGTGGAGACTCTGGAGAGTGGCCTTCGCAAGACGGTGCGGTGGTATCTGGAGAATCAGACGTGGTCCGAGGCGGTTCTCTACAAAGGGTATGGGGGAGAGCGGCTCGGGTTGGGGAGTAAATCTTGAAAGGGATAGTGCTTGCGGGGGGATCTGGAACCAGGCTGTATCCGCTGACGCTCGCGGTCAGCAAGCAGTTATTGCCGGTGTGGGACAAGCCCATGATCTACTACCCGATCTCCACCCTGATGATGACCGGGATACGAGAAGTACTCGTGATCTCCACCCCAACCGACCTCCCTCGGTTCGAGGAGCTTCTCGGCGATGGCTCACGGTGGGGGATGAGCTTCGAGTACGCCGTGCAGCCGGAACCCAAAGGTCTGGCTCAGGCGTTCGTGATCGGGCAGGACTTCGTCGGGAGCGACTCGGTCTCTCTCGTCCTCGGAGACAACATCTACTACGGCGGCGGCTTTATCAGCCAGTTGGAGAAAGCCGCGACGAGCGACGCCGGAGCCACGGTCTTCGGATACTACGTGCGAGACCCGGAACGCTACGGTGTGGTCGAGTTCGACGCTGACGGTAAAGTCCTCTCCATAGAAGAGAAGCCCGAGAGACCACGTTCGCACTACGCGGTCACGGGACTCTACTTCTACGACAACGACGTGCTGGAGATCGCTGCGGAGCTCACGCCCTCGCCGAGGGGAGAATTGGAGATCACCGACGTAAACCTCGAATACCTGCGCCGCGATAGTCTGCACGTCGAAGTGATGGGCCGGGGAATGGCCTGGCTAGACGCCGGAACTCACGAATCCTTGCAACAAGCCACAAACTTTATCGAGACTATCGAAGCCCGGCAGGGGCTCAAGGTCGGCTGCCCCGAGGAGATAGCTTTCCGGCAAGGCTACATTGATGCTGAACAACTCGAACGTCTCGCCGTCCCGATGAAAAAGAACGGCTACGGTCAGTATCTCATGGATCTGCTCACTGTCGAAGAGTTTGTGTAATGAACGTGATCGAGACCAACCTTCTGGGAGTCCTGATCGTCGAGCCCAAAATCTTCGGCGATGACCGCGGCTTCTTCGTGGAATCCTTCAACGACCGCCGCTACGAAGAAGCCGGTATCCCAACGAGCGGACGTTTTGTGCAAGACAACCTCTCTTACTCCGCGTACGGAGTCTTGCGTGGACTACACTTCCAGAACCCGCAACCGCAAGGCAAGCTCGTCTCCGTGCTCGAAGGCGAAGTCTTCGATGTGGCCGTGGACATCCGGGTCGGTTCTCCGACCTTTGGCGAGTGGACTGGCGTGACGCTCTCCGCTGAGAACCATCGGCAGTTCTACGTACCGCCGGACTTCGCCCACGGCTTCGTAGTCACCGGCGAGACTGCACTCTTCGCCTACAAATGCACCGACTACTACGCCCGCGAAGCCGAAGGCGCCATTCTGTGGAATGACCCAGGAATCGGGATAGAGTGGCCCATAGAGGCTCCAACTCTCTCCGAAAAAGATCAAGCCGCCTTAACCCTAAACTCGCTGAACGAGAATGTCCTGCCACGCTACACAAAAGCCTGACCTATGACGAACAGCTTCGACACCCTGGAAGGACATCGCTACGCGAACCTGACGACCTTTCGCCGCACTGGCGAGGGCGTAGAGACTCCGGTGTGGTTCGCGGTCGTTGACGGAGCCGCTTACGTTTTTACTGGCCGCGACTCTGGCAAGGTCAAGCGCATTCGCAACAATTCCTGCGTGGAGCTTGCGCCGAGTGATGCCCGAGGCCGGGTGAAGGGAGCGAGCCTCAAAGCCACGGCGCGTATCTTGCAGCCGTCGGAGGAGGATTCCGCCGACCGGGCGTTGTGGGAGAAATATACCTGGCAGTATCGGGGTTTCAATCTGCTGCTACGGCTGCGAAGAAATGCTGGAGATCATGTTTTTCTGGAGCTGCGGCTCAACAGCGAAGATTAACTCTCTCTGCGGTATCTCACGGATGCGTCTGTGGCGTAGCCGGAGATCAGCTTGACCAGTGCTCGCGCCGCCAATCCAAGTAAAACGACTGCACTGTACAGGTTTAGCGGGCCGTGGATACCGTGTTTACGGTGGTACAAGAAGGCACTCTTGTGGAGCATCCAGACTGCTTTGGGTCTGCTGCGGCTGCTTCCTCCAACGCCGTGGAAAACTTCTATGGCTGGCGCGTGGTAAACATCCCATCCAGCTTCTCGTACTCGGCGGCAGAGATCTGCATCTTCGAAGTACATGAAGAACCGTTCGTCGAAGCCTTCCAAGCTATCAAAGGTTTCGCGTCGGATCACCATGCAGGCTCCAGAGACCCAATCCACAGGTGCGGGGACGCTTCCCGTGACGGCTGGAAACTGGCTTCTGACAAGTGAGCTCTCCGGAAAAAGGCGGGTGAGGAAAGAAGTGCGTCCGAGTAGGCCGGTTATCATGGTGACATCGCGTCGGGCGGAGAGCTGGATCTCACCATTAAAATCCAATAGCCGGGGACCCATGACTCCTGCTTTGGCGTGATCTTCAAAGAACGTCCGCACCTTGCTGAAGAACTCTTCCTCAACAGTCGTATCCGGGTTGAGGACGACGATGAGATCTCCCGCCGAAGCACCGACTCCCCGGTTTTGAGCCCGTGCGAACCCGGCGTTTTCTCCCATCCTCAGCAGATTCACCCATTTGGGCAGCTTAGGAACCGGCGCAGTGTCATTGTCTACCAGGATCACCTCAAGATCCTCATAGCCGGTCGCCCGCAGCGATTTTATGCACCTCAATGTGAAGGCCCAGGAAGCGTAGTTGACGATGATCACCGAGAACTTCATGAGAAACGCCGAAGCCACTCATCGCGCAAACGCCGCGTCCGGCTCTTCGCGGCCCGCCGAGTCGAATCACGAAACAATCCTCGCAAGTACGGATCCGAGACCCGCCGATGCTTCTGTATTTTGGCGCGTTTCTTCAACATTGCAGGTAGCATACTCCAAGCTTCGAGTAGTCCCGTCAAGTGCGCCCCGCCAACACCCGAAGCGGTTGTGACGAACAGGCGCGAGAATTGACCCGCCACGATAGATGGCAACCAGCGCCACAGTAGTGGTTTGGGAAGATTCTTTGCCAGGAGCAACAGGCCGTTGCGGGTCCCGAGTCGTGTGGCTGTCGCGCTGCGCTTACCGCCGGTTGAGACGGAGCCCACGTGGTAGACGACGGCACTTGGGACGTAAAGGCATCGATGACCGGAGAGTTGGGCGCGAAAGCTTACGTCTCCGTCTTCGCAGTAAGCGAAAAAATCCTCGTCGAAACGTCCTATTTCGTCGAAGAGCGAGCGACGGTACAGGGCCGCCGCCGCGCACGCTCCAAAGACATAACGCTCCTCATCGAACTGGCCCCGATCCGTCTCTCGGTGTCCGAGTCGGTAAGGAAGGCCGCTCCGGCGCAGGGCATCTCCAGCTCCGTCCAGGACTCGACGATCGTCGAAATTCAGCAGTTTGCTTGCGAAGAGGGCCGCCTCGGGGCAGCGTTCCGCCCCGTCGACGAGAGCCGCCAGCCAGCCAGGGTCTTGCTCCGTATCGTTGTTCAGCAAAACTATGTATTCGCTGCTCGACGATTCTATTCCGGCGTTCACCGCTCCCGAGAACCCCCGGTTCTCCCCAAGCTCCACTATACGAACCTCCGGGAAGTCCTTGGATACGAGGACCACGGATTCGTCCGTCGAGCCGGAGTCGACGAGGACGGTTTCAAAATCCGTAAAAGTTTGGCGTCTCAGGGATGAGAGGCAAGGCGCGAGGAATTTTTTGGTATTCCAGTTTGGTACGACGACCGTTAGGCGGGGTTTCACGCTCTTCAGGCCGAACGGCTGGATCCCTCACTGCCGGAGTCGCGAACTTCGACAGTGGTGGGCAGGTAGATCAGGCCATCAGGAACTGGAGCGTCTCTCGGTGCCTGTATCTCGAACGCCTTGGCGGCATCGATCCAATCCAGATGATCTTCGTCTGACCGCGAGATACCGACGGATATATCGTAGCCGCCGGGACGCAACGGCAGGTTGAGGGTGAAATCCAGGATCATACGCTCTCCCGAGCGACGTTCGCCAAGTTTCGTGCCTTCCCGGTTGGTATCGGTCGAGAACAAATCCAAGCCAGTCTCGGTTCGCAAGCTGATAGACACTTGGCTCTCCTCGACATCCTGCAGGTACTCCAAATGAACTCGCACGGTGGTTGCGGACTCGGGGTCAACCGTGGTAGCCGGGCGATGATCCGCATCCAGAAGCTCGATGCTTCTTACCTTGGCTTCGCCGCTCAAGGATTTCATCGCTCGGGCGCGGCCTTTTCTAACGCCCTTGTCTTTTTTGAAGGAGGGGGTGTCAACATCCTCGGCTTCTTCGTTGTCGATCATTTGCGCCATGCCCTCACCGGCGTCCGGCATCTTGCGGTTAGCTCGGGCTCTGTTGAGGAGCGCTTGATATTGCTCTATCGTGCCGTCGATGTCTCCGTGGGTGATGAGCTGACCTTTGTGCAAAAGCAGTGCTTGATCGCAGAAGTTCTTGACCATTCCCATGCTGTGCGAAACGAACAGGATGGTCGTCCCCCGATCCCGCAAGTCGTGCATTCTCTGCAATCCCGCCTGCTTGAACACCGCGTCACCCACCGAGAGAGTCTCGTCCACCACCAGGATATCCGGTTCCACGTTCACCGCCACGGCGAAGCCCAGACGCGCTCGCATACCGCTCGAATACGTCTTTACTGGCTGATCCATGAACTGACCGATATCCGCGAAGCTCTCTATATCGTCAAAACGATACAACATCTCGTCCCGCTCTATTCCAAGGAGTAACCCGTTCAGCATCACGTTGTCGCGTCCAGTGAACTCCGGGTTGAAACCCGCGCCCAAGCCGAAAATAGCCGCGAGCCGACCGTTTAGCTCCACCGTGCCGGTCGTGGGCTCCACAACCCCGCAGATCGTCTTCAGAAGCGTGCTCTTGCCCGCCCCGTTTCGTCCTAGGATGCCCAGGGTAGCTCCCGCTTCGATCTGCAAGTTTACGTCCTGAAGCGCCCAGAAATCGTGGTCCTCACCGGACTTCCCAAACCTCAGCAGGTCTTTTAGCTGCTCGCGGCGGTTGGAGTAGGTGCGGTATCTTTTGCCGACTCCCTGAAGCTCTATCGCCAGCATCAGAGGATATCCACGAATCGGGATTTGAGCCTCACAAAGAGCGTGAATCCAAAGACGAACAACGCGAGGGCGAAAGCGCTGAACAACAGGGTTGGCATAAGCTCCGGTGCCTTGCCGAAAAGAAGCATATCCCGGTACGCTCCCACCAGATACGCCAGCGGATTGTAGTCCACGACGGGTCGTAAGGCGGAGCCTTGTGGAACACGGCTCACATCCCAGATGATAGGCGTTATAAAGAACGATGCCCGCACTACGGCTCGGCTGATTTCGCGCACGTCCGGCAGAAAGGTTCCCAAGACGGCCATCGTGTAGCTGATCCCGAGTATAAAAATAAGTTGCGGTATCAAGACAACCGGCAAAAGCAGAACGGTCCAGTGCAGACCGTTCTGAACCACAAAGATAACCAACATAAGGGATACAAACCCGAAAAGCTTGTCTATGAGCGAGGTCACCGCTGTTGTGAACGGCAGAAACTCCATCGGGAACATCACTTTTTGAATGAGCCCGGAGCTGCCTCTAATGCTGTTTATACTTTTGCTCAAAGATTCGGAGTAGGCTAGAAACGGTAGCAGACCGCAGTACAGAAACAGCCCGAAGTTCAGCCCTTCAGCTCCTGCGACGGTTCTGAACCGTATGCCCACAAACTCCGAGAATACTACCGTGAGAAGTCCGACCATCATTAAAGGACCCAGGAAAGCCCACGCAAAGCCCAGAAAAGAGAGTTGATAGTCGCGGGCGATCTGACGTTGCAGGAAATAGCGGATCAACCACCGTCTGCGGTGGAAGTTCGCCAGCGCGTCGAAGACGGAACTCCGCGAACCTGATTTCGTCGAATTCATCTTGACAGTCTTCGCGCTGCTGGACAATGAACGTTCCTCGCAGGACTAATAGCTCACAATAAGGACGCGGCTAGTGTACCGTAACCTCGCAAGACCGGCTATAGGTTTTGGCTATCGACGGCTTCTAGCGCGACGGACATACCCTCTGACCAGACGCAGATATTTATCCCAGTTCCAGTGACGACCAGGGTCCGTGTGGCAACTTCCGCCACCGCCTGGCCCCGGACAACCCGGTACTTGGTTGTGGCCGATGATGTGGCGACGGTCGATGGGTATGCGGTGCCGTCTAACGGCGTAGGCCGCAAGCCTCGCCGAAGATCTATACATCTTGTCCGTGAACCAACTCGGGTTGTCGACGTATCCTTCGTGTTCTATGCCGATGCTGTGCTTGTTGGTTCCCCAGTGACCCGCGTGATAGGCGACATCCTCGTGACGAACCGACTGAGCGATCTGGCCTCTCTTGCTGACCGTGTAGTGCGCCGACACTCCCGCCCGCGAATCCTGAAACCAGTTGACCGCGCTCGAGTACGAACCCTGCACGACGTGGACCACGATCCTATCTATATTGTAGGAACGCTCTCTTCGGGAGTTGGTGTAGTTGCCACTGTACGCCGGTCGCCACGTGGCTCTTCCGTAATCGCCTCTTGACCCGTAAGTGGAGTAGGACTGAGGAATTACTATCCCCGGCTGAGGTGAGATCTTTAGTCTCTCCCCGGATGCGATGGTAGCGGAGGTTCCGTTATCGAGAACTTCATAGACTTCCTGAGCGTACAGGTCGATGCCCGCGTACTCGGAGACCGACTCCCGCCAGTCGTTCAGGTTGCTTGTTCTATCGCTGCCTTGTTTATTGGCTAGAAGCGCCGCACCAGCACGTACGTTCGCGGCTCTCTCCGATTTTATTTTCTGCTCCGTCAGTCCGGTAAGGCTGGCGGCACGGCCCAGATCGTCTCTCGCAGGACTCTGCTCGATCTGCATAATCCCGTAAGTACCTCGCCCGTGCAGATCCCCAGCCTCGAAAGGCGTGGTATCCGGTTGCGGCATCTCCCACAAGGTATTCACGTAGCCCATGGCGAGCAACAAATCCTTTGGAACTCCGTACTCTTCAGCGGCGACATTGAACTCGTCGGCCAGTAAAGGCCCGGAAACTGCCAAACTTCGACTACCAGTTACTCCGAGCAACGTGGCACCCGCAAGGCTCGCGCCACCTAGCCTTAGAAAATCCCCGCGATCCATCTTTAGTTGTTTGTTTTCAGCAGACATAGATTCCCCCGGTCTTTTCTCTTTCAGTGTTGTAGGTCGCTCTAGCGCTTCACTATGCCTACGGCGTCTGCGATTACGTAGCCCCGCTGCCGACTTTTGCCAAGAACTTTTATCTTGAAAGAGGTTCCGCCATCGAGCGTGTAGCGCCCGAGACTTACCCACCTGCCGCCATTCTCCTTCTGGTTGAGCGTGCGCGTGACCCATCCGTTTACGGTATTTATCTTGAACTTAGTGCTCGAGTTGTATCCAGGGTCCGCCGGCCACCAAGCATAAACTTCGTACACGCCTCTGTGTGGCGTATGAATCTTGAACCGCGCGCTGGCCTTAGTCCTTTTGGTCGGCTTGGTGAAAGCCTTGTGAGTGCCGCCGTAGTTGGTATTCGAATGGTAGGTGCTATTGACCCAAGACCCGGAAGTCTTGAAGTGACTGGTCATAAGGTCGCCTACGATCTGGTTGTACCGACCGCTAGAGTAGGGGAGGGGATCCCGCCTCACAGCCGGAGCCGCCGTTGCGCCACCCGCCGCCTGTTGAACATAGCTTATGTACTTTGTCCAATTCCAGTAGCCTCCCGGGTCGGTGTGAGTCGCGCCCGGAACTTGGTTGTGTCCTATAATGTGGCTACGATCAATGGGGATCTTGTACTTCTTGCACAAGTACGCCGTTAGCCTCGCCGAAGAACGGTACATGTTCTCCGTGAACCAGGAAGAGTTGCTGACATACCCTTCGTGCTCGATGCCGATGCTGGTCTGGTTGTAGGTCCAGTTGCCCGCGTGATAGGCGATGTCGTTCTCCTGCACGGACTGCCCAATATGACCGTCCGATGAGCGAACCGTATAGTGGGCCGTAACTCCGGCTCGGGAGTCTCTGAACCAGTTAATGGCGCTCGACCACGAGCCTTGTGTTACGTGGATAATGATTTTGTCGATTGAGTTCGAGCCCGGACGGCTCGCGTTGGTGTAGTTGCCGGAGTAAGCGCCGTACCACGTGGAGCCAGAGTAATCCGGGGTAGCCATTAGAGCACCTCCCCGGTCTTCTCGGCTGTTCGGGACGCGGGGCTTTGCGGAGCCAAGACTATTCTCTCGCCGCCGCTGATCTCCGCTTCCGCGCCGCTTCTGAGGGTATCGAGGACTTGATCCACGTATAGTTCGCCGCCGCCGATGCCGCCAATTGCGTCGTATGCTCGACCGTTGCCGCCATCTCCGTTTACCGCTCCGAGCCAATCACCCAATTTGAAGGGTTTCTCTCCCTGGCTCTTCGCCAGTAGAGCCGCGCCGCCCTGGATGTTCGACTCGCGATCGGTCTTTAGCTTGTCCTCGGAGATGCCGGTTAGTTTTGCCGCCTCCCCCAGAGTGTCGGCGGACGGGTTGCGGACGAGTGCCATAATGCCGTAGAGACCCTTGCCCTCCAACTCGTCTTCCTCGTAACCGCTAGCTGCCGGTCGTGGCATCTCCCAACGAGTGTTTACGTATCCCATAGCTAGAAGCAGTTCCACAGGTACGCTGTGCTTTTCGGCCGCCGCATCGAATTCGCCCCGGAGTTGAGTCTGGGCTAGCACGCTACCGGACCCCATGATACCTAGAGCGAAAACACCGGCCACGCCCGCTCCGGTAAGCTTGAGAAAGCTTCCTCGATTCATCGGACTTGGTACAGCTAATGAAAGTTTTGAGTGCATATCCCCCTCCAGAGATAGTTTCTTGAGAAGCTTGTATAAAGATTATCGACCAAAACGTCCGAAAGGTGAAGTGCGTCGGAGTACTTTTTGCAACATGAGCCGATATTTACGTGACGTTACACAATATACGGCGGTTCAACAAATTTCCTCAGAAAAGCTCTCGTAGCCTTTCGTCAGGGGAATTCGAGCGTGATGTGGGCGATGTTTTGTTGTAAGTTTGGCGAAATCTTTTGGAGAGGAATTTTTTGTCGGAGTTTAGAAACAGCACGGTATCCAGGAAACTTAGGTCTCTGGCGCGCTCCCTGCGGCGGAACGCACGCAAGAGTCCGGCTCTGCGGCGGGTGTATCACGGTATATCGAGGAAACGCCAGGAGGCGTTGCTGCGGATTGCTGAGTTTAAGCGTGGTTCTTCCGGTGGGAGTGCTCGGGCCGGTGGAGTGAGGCCGGATCAGATGGTTTGGATCTTTGGCTCGGGGCGTAGTGGGAGTACGTGGCTCCGGAGCATGATGGGCGATGTGAATGACCATCGCGTTTGGGAAGAGCCGATGGTCGGGAGGCTCTTCGGCGAGTTTCACAAACAGGCGCAGGAGAACAATACCGTATCGGCGAACTTCATTATGGGAGACCCGATTCGTCGTGGTTGGATACACTCGATAAGAAACTTCACTCTCGACGGCGCCTTCTACTCAAACCCGAACTTGAAACCAGATGAGACACTGGTCGTCAAGGAGCCTAACGGTTCCATAGGAGCGCCGCTTCTAATGGAAGCTCTGCCGGAGTCCTGCATGATCCT
>JBGTFQ010000204.1:0-31725 GCA_041747155.1 Rubrobacteraceae bacterium | reverse complement strand
CATGATCGCCATGACCGATTGCACGGGGATGTCGCGGATGGCGGCGTTGGTCATCTCGTTCTCGTATGAGACGCCAAACTCGCTGCGCCCGGCGGCCACGAGTTGCAGGACGCTCGCCGGGTCGGAGGGTTGGCGGATCTTCACGTCGAGCCCTACGTCCTCGAAATATCCTTGTTCTTGCGCCGCGTAGATACCAGCGTGGTCCGCGTTGGGATACCAGTCGAGCGTTAGCGTTACTTTCTTTGCGCCGCCGCTATCTTCTGAAGCAGCCCCGCCACCGCACGAAACGAGCGTGGCCAGTACGGTAGACAAGAGAATTAGCATTACGAGTTTCTTCAAGGAGATACCTCTCACGGTTGATGATGGACGGGTGAGATCAAACCGTGAGAACTTCAAGGTATGGATTCCAAGAGATTCACTCCCTTCCGGTGGGATTAACCACATCAGGTTCTAAGCGTCTCGGCCTTTGCCGACTCTCAGCCGTCCCCTGTCGGGATGACTCCGCCGTGTGTTTTGTATGGTAGTGATTCATGTATCTCGCCGCAAGGTCCAGGGGGCGAGGAGTCGTTGGGTGAGCGCGACGGTTAGAAAGAGTGTCACGCCCATCGCGGAGAGTAGGGCTATCGCTGCGAAGAGACGTGGGGTCTCGAACTGATTTTTGTCCTGGATCATAAGGAAGCCCAACCCTTCGCTGGATCCCACCCATTCCCCGATTACCGCCCCAACCACGCAGTATGTAACCGCGAGCCGCACACCACCGAAGACAAACGGCAACGCCCCTGGCGCCTCGACCATAAAGAACGTCCTGAACTTCGAAGCCCCAAACGAGCGCATCAGGCGCAAGAGATCCGGGTCTGTCGCCCGCAAGCCGTCGACCACGCTGACCGTGATCGGGAAGAAACAAAACAACACCACGACGAGCACTTTCGGCAGCACACCGTATCCGAACCATGTAACGAGCACCGGCGCGACGGCGATAACCGGCAACGTCTGCGAGGCCACGAGCCACGGATACAACGACCGCTCCGCGAGCCCCGAGCGACTTATGAGCACGCCAGATAGAATTCCGGCCACCGCCGCCCCGGCGAAGCCTACTACGGCCTCCATCGCCGTCGGGACTGCGTGGAAGAACAGAAGTTCCCTGGATTCCCAGAACGCCGATGAAATCTCCACGGGACCCGGCAGCAAGAACGCTGGAATTCCGAAGACTCGAACCCCGATCTCCCAGAGCACGAGTACGCCAAGAGCCAACACGACGGCAGGTAGAACGCGCTTCATCCCGCGACCCCGAGGGCTTGCAGAAGCTGGCGTTTGAGGCGCGAGAATTCTGTGGTGGTCTCGATCTCCATCGTGCGGGGTCGTTCGAGTTTTACGGGGAGATCCAGAGCAACACGGGCGGGACGCTGTCCTAACACTACGGCGCGATCCGCGAGTAGCAACGCCTCGTCTACGTCGTGAGTAACGAGGACTATGGTAGCCGCAAGCTCTTCGCGCACTTCGAGCAGCCAGCCCTGCAAGTGACGACGAGTAAGCGCGTCGAGCGCCCCGAACGGCTCATCCAGGAGAAGCACGTCCCGGTCCAAAAGAGCCGTACGAAGTAACGCCACTCGCGAACGCATACCGCCGGAGAGCTTCCACGGCGGTACATCGGCAAACTCTTCGAGTCCAAACCGGGAGAGCGCTTTATTAGCCCGAGTGCGGGCCTCACGCTTTGATGTTCCCGTAGCTTCGAGTCCTAGCGCGACATTCCCGACAACGGTGCGCCAGGGTAAAAGAAGATCGTTCTGTGGCATATACGCAACGGTTCCGGGTCCCGCCAGTGGCTCGCCGTCCTTCTCGATAATCCCTTCGGTTGGTGGTTCGAGACCAGCGAGAAGCGAGAGCAGGGTGGATTTACCCGCACCGGATGGTCCCACGAGGGCCACAAAAGTACCCGGCTCGACCGCGAAGTCGATGCCGTCCAGGATACGGACACCACCCTTCGTCATCCCAACCCCACGAGCAGCGAGCTTGGATTTAGATCCCACACTCCCAGACTGCTGAAGGCCAACTCTATTCATGCCGTTCTCCGTGTGGTGATCACTAACAAGACAGTATCTTCGTCGGAGCCGAGTAAGGATTTGCGACCCATGAATTCCCAGATCGCCCGTCGAGAGATCCTTCGGGGCGTAGCCTCATCTACTACTCGGCGTGAGGTTGACATGAGAGTGAGCGAGGACTTCGCCAAAAT
This sequence comes from Rubrobacteraceae bacterium, assembly GCA_041747155.1. Taxonomy (GTDB): domain Bacteria; phylum Actinomycetota; class Rubrobacteria; order Rubrobacterales; family Rubrobacteraceae; genus JACDDK01. Next base: position 29,495 of record JBGTFQ010000204.1, on the reverse strand, counting down.
CTACCGTGTCCTCCAAAAATATAAAAATCGCGTCCTCCTTCTCCGAGCATTCGGGGGACGCGCCGATAAGATTCTGGAATCTCCCTGCGCCGGCATTATCCGGATCAGGTTCAGCGGGTCGGCGCGTTGGGATCACCCCGCGCCCTCTCAGCCTCTCGGCTCCCCGGTTTTTTAACTCGCCGTTAATCTACAGTATCGCCACGCCTCGCACAAGTAAAAACGCGCCGACACCATGAAACGAGAAAGGGAGAGGCCGAAGCCCCTCCCTCGTATTGCGGTTTTGCTTGGCTCTACTCGAAGTAGTTTGCGGCCTTCGAGGTGTAGCTCTCCTGTTCCTCGGGGACTTCGTCCTCGGGGAAGATGGCCTCTACGGGGCACTCCGGCTCGCAGGCTCCGCAGTCGATGCACTCCTCCGGGTTGATCATGTAGTGATCGCCCGCGTCGTAGATGCAATCGACCGGACAAACCTCTACACAACTCTGATCCTTGGTGCCGATGCACGGCTCTGTAATAACGTAGGTCATCCTACCGCTCCTCTCTGTAATCTTTCCGTAACCGCTTTATACCAGCCCAATACCTACGCCGACACCCAGCATTGACTCCCGTCGTCATCCAGCATGATTCACATCATGACCGTATGTGATCTGGATCAAAACTCCAGCAAAATTAGGGGTTATCGGGAGCGATTCTCAGGTACGAGAGCGAAGTTCGGCTGGTTTGATGATGGTGATGCTCTTGCTGTCGAGTTCGAGGATGTCTTCGCGGGCGAGTCGGGAGAGGGCTCGGGAGAGAGCTTCGCGAGAGATTCCAGTGGCTTCGGCCATCTCTTGGCGGCTCAGTGACGGCTCGAAGACGACGCCGCGTTTGGTCACTCGTCCTTCTTCGGTGGCGAGGTTGATGAGCATTCGGGCTACTCGCTGAGGGGCGCTGTGGAAGACGAGGTCGGCCACGAGGTCTTCTAGTTCGCGGGCTCGGGCGGCGAGGGTTCGGGAGAGACGCAAAGAAGCATCGGGGAATCGGCTGGTGATCTCGACGAGGTCATCGCGGAAGACAGCGTAGAGCACGCAGTCGGTAAGGGCGGTCGCTCCCTGGCTTTGGGGGCGAGCTTCAAGGGCCGAGGCAAGACCGAGAACGGCACCATCGCCGACGACGTTTAGGATCTGATCCCGCGCCTTAGAGCCACCTATAGACCGATACAACTTAACCCGGCCATCGCGCATGAAGTAGACCGCGCCGGAAGGCTCGCCCTCCCGGTAGAGTGGCGTACCAGCCCCGATCTCCAACACCGCAGCAGATATAGCAAGCTCCTGAAAGAATTGCTCGTCCAACCCGGCCAGAGACTCAAATTCCTTGAATCCTTCGAGCTTGGTCAGATGCTCAACCGCCCGGCATCGCGCACCCGGCAACCGCGCCCAGGATGGCGGCGCACTCTCACCGTACATGAGACGCTTCCCTTCTAAACAAAGATTCCACAAACCCTTTATACGCCACCCGGCGAGACTTTGCAGGGCCAAAGGTATCCAACATCGCCATATGCGAAGGTTCCATCTCCCAACGAACACGAACGACGGGCTCGATGATGCGTAAACTAAACCCGTTAGACGACGAGAAGGAGCGAACATGCAGGACAAGATCGTAGTAGTAACGGGCGCGAGCCAGGGACTCGGAAAAGCGTTGGCGTTGACGTTTGCGGAGTCGGGCGCGAAGCTCATCGTAAACTCTCGCAGCGAAGAGAGCATCCGCCCCGTAGCCGAGGAAACCGAAGCCATCGGCGCGGAAGTCCTGGCCGTAGCCGCCGACGTATCCGATGGCCCAGACGCACAAAGACTCATTGACGAAACGGTCGACCGCTTTGGCGGGATAGATGTGCTCATCAACAACGCCGGTGTCCTCGGCCCGCGCGTAGCTATCGAAGAGTATCCCGAGGATGAGTGGCGGAACGTGATCGACGCCAACCTCACCGGGCCTTTTCTGGTAGCGAAAGCTGCTGTGCCACACATGCGCAAGGGCGGCTCCATGATAAACCTCGTGAGCGGCGTGAGCGTCGAAGGACGCCCGGAATGGGGCGCGTACTCGGTGAGCAAGTTCGGCATCGAGGGGTTAACTCAGATACTCGCCGCCGAGCTCAAAGAGCGCAGTGTCCGAGTAAACGCCGTCGACCCTGGCGGCATGAGAACCGACATGCGTGCAGCAGCCTACCCCGACGAAGACCCTCAGAGCCGCATCACACCGGAAGAGAACACCGCCGTCTTTCTCTACCTCGCCTCGGACGAGTCAAAGGACGTAACCGGCCAGCGTTTCAAGGCGCAGGAGTTTGGCAAGAGCTAAAGAAGTTCTCTGTCAAGAATCGAATGAACATAGAGTGATGCCGAGGGAGATCCAGAAGGTCTCGTTTAGTGAAATTGCTGAACGCTAGAAAGAGACTACGTTTCCTTGTTCACCAGTTCGGCCTGGACTATTAGGCGTTCGGAATAGTCGGGGAGGGTACAGGTCTGGAGAGTTAAGACGTTTTTGCCGGGGACCGGGCGGGTTACGGAGATGTCCGTGGGGCTCACGGTGATCTCCTTAAAGACTTTGTAAGTGTATTTGGTTCCGTCGGCGTCTTCGAGAAACATTTCGTCTCCGTCTTCGAGGTTGTCGAGGTCGAAGAAGGCTAAGAAGCTGTTGGTGTTCGGGTATCCGAGGCGATGTCCGGCGATGTAGACGTTCGCCTCTTCCTGCCACGGGTATCCGGTTCCTTCGAGGTGTATGGCGGCGTTTGAGTCCAGAGCGTCCGTGTCGTTGCCCTGAGCTTGCGGTACCTTCGCGTTTTCGACGCGGCTCATGTTTGGGACGGTGAGTTTGAGGGTTTTGTCGTTCGGTCCCGCTACATCGTTGGTGTTGCCCGCGCCCCCGCCGAGTTGTGGTACGTTGAATCCGCCGGGGTCAGCTTCATTTGTGGCCGGGTTCTCCAGGCTCTGTCCGAAGAAGAACGTGCCGATCAGGGCGACTCCCGCGAGGACCATCAGCAGACTGAGAATCCCGGAGATTACTCCTTTTGTCCGAGATCTACCCTTTTTAGCGATGATCGCCTCCTGAAAACTTTCTCAAAACTTACCCCTAGATCGTAACACGAGCGGTACCAGTGTCCCGCAAGGAGTCCGGCCTCTCTATTTCTCGGCTGGCAGATCGTCGCGCACGCCCCACTCGTTCCAGGAACCGTCGTAGTTGGCGAGTTTCCTGTACCCGAGCCGGTGCAACACGAATAGCGGCACCGTGGCCGCTACCCCACCGTTGCAGTATGCCACGATGGGCTCGTCACGGTCTTCGGGTAACCCAGCTTCTTCGAGAATGGTTGAGATCTCCGCCTCCGATTTGAACGTGCCGCCTTCGTTTAGCATCTTGTCCGCGTGAAGGTTCGTTGCGCCAGGTATATGGCCGGATCGACCCTCCCCCCGCGTTACATCGCCGGTGTACTGGCCCGCGTCACGCGCATCGAGGACAAAAGTGTCGTCTCCACTCGCAGTCAGGACGTTATCCGCTTCTGTCCGCCACTCTGGTCGCGGACGAGGGATGAAGGTCTCGGGCTCGGGAATTGCGGGGGCTGCGGTGGTGGGGTGGTTTTCGTTTGTCCACTTGTTCCAGCCGCCGTCGAGGACGGAGACGCGGTCGTGGCCATAGTAGGTCAGCGCCCACCACAGGCGCGTGGCGAATTGGCCGCCGGTGTGATCGTAGACGACCACGTGGGTTTCGTCCCCGATACCGAGGTCGCCCATGATCCCGGCGAACAACTCTGGCGGAGCGAGCTGCGCCGGTACGGGGTCATCAGGATCTACGATATCGTCCGTCCAATCCACGTACACCGCGCCGGGGATGTGGGCTTCGCCGTACTCGTCGCGGGCTCCAGTGTATTCGGCACTCTGGCGTCCGTCGCCGAGGTCGGTCTTACGGACGTATCCGCGAATGTCTACGGGGCGGACGTTTGGGTCTTCCAGATTTTCGGCGAGCCATTCGGTGGTTGCCAAAGGGTCGAAGCTCTGCATTATTCCTCCTCGAAGAGGTTTTGGTCGTGGGCAAATTGCTCGGCCATTGTCCAGGCCAATTCGGTGTCGTTTTTGGGTAGGCGGCCTTCTATTACCTCAGATTCCAGATAGTCTTTGAGGTGCTTGATCCAACGCCCCGGACCCCGCTCGAAGTGCGCCATCAACTCGTCACCGGTCAGTGGGCTGGTGATCCGCTCGACGTTGTCCCGCGCTCGCACATCGTCTACGAGATCCTTCAAACTGCTCCAGGATTCCATCGCGATGCGCCGCCGCCTCGGATTGCTGCCGGTTATGTCGGCCTTCGCTAGCTTCAGCAGCGTATCGACATCCGCGAGCACCCGGTCTCCGCGTTCGAGGTACGTATCCCGAACAAACCGCCGAACGGCGGCATCGGTCCAGGGGTCACGCGCAACAGCGTAGCTCATCGGGCGCATGTGATGTGTGACGAGATGGGCTGCGGCGTCTATGTCGTCGCGAGGATAGGTCAGCCGCTTCATCGCCTTGCGAGCAATGTGCGCCCCAACATTCTCGTGGCCGTAGAAGTGGATCTTCTTGGCTAACGTCCGTCCACCACAACGCTCACATTCGCCCTCACCTGCAGCCTTTTTGGTGCTTTTGGCTCCGCAGTACGTGCAGCGATGCTCGTACACCAGCGTGCGTGGCTTGCCGATATCGTGGAAAAAGGCAGCCCGACGGAGCAGCGGCGTGTTAGGGACGCTGTCGATCACGATCAAAGTGTGCTCGAAGACGTCCTTGTGATGAAATTCGGCTTCTTGTTCGACGGCGAGAGTTTCGAGAAATTCCGGCACGATGTAGCGCATCAGGTCGAGACGAACTAGCGTCCGCAAACCCTGCGAGACGTTGTCGGAGGTCAGTATCTTGTCGAATTCATCCCGGATACGTTCGGCGGAGATGCTCTGGAGCCAGCCCGAGTTCTCCTGGATGGCCTGTTCGAGATCCGGGGTGATAGCGAAAAGCTTTTCGGGGCTGCTGAGTCGTGCCTCGAAGCGAACGGCTCGAAGCATCCGTAACGGATCGTCGCGCATCCGGTCCAGAGGTTCTCCCACTGGTCGGATCACGCCAGATTCGAGATCACGCCGTCCCTCGAAGGGGTCCAGTATTTCTCCGGTCACAGCATCGGCGGCGATGGCGTTTATGGTGAAGTCGCGGCGAGCCAAGTCTTCTTCGAGACTGTCGCCGAACCGGATCTCCGGGTGCCGACTCCCCTCGGTATACAGGTCGGTTCTGTAGGTCGTAACTTCAACCGCGAAGCCGTCGATGCTCGCGCCGACGGTTCCGAAACGCTCGCCGACGGTCCACAGGTTATCGGCGTGCGGCCTAAGGAGCTTTTTGACCTCTGCGGGCCGGGCATCCGTAGTCGCGTCCGCATCCAGCCCAACACTTCCAGTAAGCGCGTCACGCACATAACCGCCCACGAGATACAACTCGTGTCCAGCCTCCCGGAATGAATCCCCCAGGGAGCTCAGAGAGCTAGGGACATCGACCTTTTTCACGTCAGTCATAACCATGCCCGGATTCTAGTACGCGATCTCCAAAGGGTCACCCCTCAGACTAGTTGGCGCAGATGGCTTGTTCGCGGGTCTCGAAGACCTGGAAGTATTCGTCGAAACCGGTGACGGAGAAAATGCGCTCGACAGCCTGGGAGAGCGCGGCTAAACGCAGGCTAACCTCGCGCTCGGCGAGAGTGTCTTTGGCTCGCATAAACGTGGAGAGGCCCGTAGAGTCCATAAAAGCTATGCCGCTCATATCCACGACTACCGCCGAAGCGCCGTTGCCCCCGGCCTTCGCGATAGCGTACTCGACCTTCGGGGCGGTGTGGAGATCCACCTCTCCACGAACCGAGACCACCGAGAGTCCGCCATCATGCTCGTCTATGCCAACGTCGAAGTTCAAAGATGCGTCATCTCGCTCTCTAACACCGGAAGTACCTCACAATACCGGAATCTTAACGCAAACAGGCCGTCCGGTAAACTTCGAGCAAGAGTTAGCGGCCTTTCTCTGATAATATCGCCGATTATGCATCCTTCGAACCACAAAAATTCCGATATTTCCCCCGAAACGGTGGCCGTTTTTGTGGATGGAGCTAATCTCTACCACTCCATAAAAAGCTACTACAAAGGCGTTTTGGACTACGAGAAACTTCTGGAAGCCTCCGTTGACGGACGGCGGCTGCTGCGGGCGACGTTCTATATCGTCGAGAAGCAAGAGGTAGAAGAGGGTGCTGGCGCACGTTCTTTTGTCTACAACCTCAACAAGTTTGGTTACAAAGTGCGTTCCAAACTACTCGTCGCTCACGAGACCACTAGCGCCTCAGGCGAGAGGGAGATCACGCACAAAGGCGACTGGGATATCGGTATCGTCGTGGACATGATGCGCCTGGCGGCCCACGCGGATACTTACGTCCTTATCTCCGGCGACGGCGATTACGTCGATGCCGTCGAATATCTACAGAGCGAACACGGCATCCGGGTCGAAGTCTTGAGCGCGGGTCAATGCACCTCACAGGCTCTATTAGACGTATGCGACTCTCACACGGACCTCGGGGCTATCCGGGATCTCTTCCGGCAACGAAACTCTGGACAATCGGCGACCGGCTAGAATTTCCACTAGCCACGGCTCTTCGACTACGGTTCCCCTATAATTCGCACTTCGGATTCTAGTTCTATATCCAACTTCTCGCGGACGGTCTCTCGAACGTGCTCTATGAGGCTCAGTGCGTCTTTGGCGGTTCCGCCACCGAGATTGACTAGGTAGTTGGCATGGACCGGGGAGACCTGGATGTCGCCAACTTGAACGCCTTTCAGACCGGCGGCTTCTATAACGCGACCGGGGAAGTCTCCTGCGGGTCGTTTGAAGGTTGAGCCGCAGCTTGGTTTGCTTGGGGAGCCGTTCATCCGCTGGGCGCGGAACTCCTTGATCTGGGCTTTCAAAGCGTCGGCGTCGCCCGGTACGAGGGTGTAACTAGCACGCAGGACCAGCCAATCCGGGTGTTCGTGCAGGAGGCTCTTACGGTAGGCGAGCCCGAGGTCTTCGTTCTTCATGCGGACGACTTCGCCGTCGCGGAAAATGTCGGCCCAGTCCAGGACTTCTGTCGTCTCCGAGCCGTAGGCTCCCGCGTTCATGTAAACTGCACCGCCTACCGTTCCGGGTATGCCGGTCGCGAACTGGAGGCCCGCGAGACCCCGAGCGGCGGTCGTGTTCGCCAGGACTGGGTAGAGGACGCCTGCGTCAGCGGTTACGCGAAGGTCGTCAATTTGAATGTTCTTCAGGGATTTGGCTAGTCGGATCGTCAACCCGCGGATACCGCCGTCCTGGATCAGGACATTAGTACCGCCCCCGAGTATCGTGAGGGGAACATCGTTTTCGCGGGCGATTTCTACGGCGCGGACAAGCTCGTCCACGCTCGTCGGTTCGACCAAGGCGTCAGCCGGTCCACCAATTTTCCACGCGGTATAGCGTCGCAGCGGTTCGTCGAACTTGGCCGATGGGAAGAGACAGTGTAGAGTGTTCGAATGCACGAGAGGGAATATACGGTAAGCAGGAAGACTTTGCAGAAAGCGACGGTCACACTTTGAAGGCGATGGCGCTCGCGGCGGGGAAAGGAACGCGACTCTTTCCGTTGACGGGCGAGATGCCTAAGCCGATGGCTCCAGTGGTGGACACCCCGATCATCGACCACATCTTCGAGCTTCTGGCGCGTCATGGCATACACGAGACTCACGTGAACATCTTCTATCTCGCCGAAACCCTGCTCGAAGCCTACGGCGAAACTTCCGAGGTAAACGGCATGAGCATCCACCTGGAACGCGAACAAGAGCTTCTCGGAACGGCTGGCGGCGTCAAGCGTCTCGCGCACCACTTCGACGACACTTTTGTGGTCGTCTCCGGCGATGCCCTGACGGATGTAGATATCGGGGAGTTGGTGGCGTTCCACAAGGAGAAGGGCGCTTTGGCGACCGTGGCGTTGAGATGGGTCTACGACACGTCGGAGTTTGGCGTGGTGGACATAGACGACGACGGCAACATCCAGGGGTTCCAGGAGAAACCGAATCCAAAGGATGCAATAAGCACTCTGGCGAATACGGGTATCTACGTTTTCGAGCCACGGGTTTTGGAGTACGTGCCGGAGGGTGAGTTCTTCGACTTCGCCAAGGACGTATTTCCAATGTTTCTGGAGAACGGCGAGAGGTTCGTGGGTTATCAGGGAGACTTCTACTGGTCGGATATTGGGACACTGGAGGCTTATCGACAGGCTCAATACGATGTGTTGTCCGGCAGGGTGAAGATAAAGATACCGGGTGAGAAGCGTGGCAAGAGCCTGTGGGTTGGTGAGCACGCGCAGATACATCCGTCGGCCACTATCGAGGGGCATGTTCTGGTTGGTCAGGATGCGGTCGTTGGACGTGGGGTGACGTTGGCCGGGGACGTGACGGTGGGTACGGACTGCTGGATCCGTCCGAACGCCACCATCAAGCGGAGCATCTTGCTACCCGGTTCGAGCGTCGGCGACGGAGCGTACCTGGAGGACTGCATAGTCGGACATAGTTACGATGTTCGGGCCGGGGAAACAATTCGGGGGGGAGCCTTGATGCGACGCTCCCAGTAACGCCTCTAGTTCTATTTCTCCACGGGCTTGACGAGTCTGTAACCAAATCCCCGCACGGTCTCTATCATCTCCGTGGAGTTGTCTCCCAATTTAGTGCGCAAGCGTTGGACGTAGACGTTGACGGTACGTTCGTCGATAAACTCGTCTTCACCCCAGACCTGTCGCAGCAGCGTGGTTCGGGGGAAAACTCGACCGGGGCTTCCAGCTAAAGTATGGAGCAGCTTAAACTCGCGAGGGGAAAGTAGGATCTCCTTTCCTCCTTTACGAACCGAGACTTGGTCCGGGTCGATCTCAAGTTCTCCCACCAGGATGCGGCCAGCTCCTTCCGGCGCGTCGTCCGCACTCTGACGCTTGCGAAAGATCTGCTTGACCCTCGCCACCAACTCCCTCGGATTCACCGGAGATCGCATATAGTAATCCGCCCCTAGCTCGATCCCGACGATGCGATCCATCGTGTCCTCGTCCCGCAAAAGCGCCACCGTCGAAACTCCCGGCTTCTGCACCGCGGCTATAACCTGGAATCCACGCTCATCCGGCAAACGATTATCGACCACCGCGATCTCAAACTCCTGCCGCTGAGCCATCTGCCGAGCCTGCGACCCCGAGCCCGCCGGAATGACCCGCCACCCCTCGCCCGACAACGCCCGCCGCAAGTGCAGCCGCTCCTCATCATCCCCTATAACCAAAAGAACCGTAGCGCTCAAAACACCTCAACCATCCCAAACATTCACGAACCCTCGAATTATATCCACAAAGCGCCCCCAAAGAACCCCCCTTGAGCAAACCCCTTCGCAGCGGTATAGTAGAAAGGCTTCACGCGCTCGTAGCTCAGCTGGATAGAGTGCCTGACTACGAATCAGGAGGTCGCAGGTTCGAGTCCTGCCGAGCGCGCTCTTCGAACTCCTGTATTTGCAGGAGTTTCTCCTCTAACTCCAACTTGAGTGCCGCTAGCTTTTCCGGATCTGACGGGAGCGTGACGGGAGTAGAGTCCTCCGCAGGCTTGTCCGAGGCCTCAAAGAGGAGCTTGCCCAACGCCTCCGCAGCTTGCTTTTGCAGGTCGGACGGGACACCTGTGTAGTATTTCATCGTTGTTTCGAATGATCCGTGACCCATGCTCATCTGCGCCACGCGGGGATGGACGTTCAGAATGGCGTAGAAGGTGGAGTGTGAGCGCCGGAGCTTCTGGAAGTTGAGTGTTGGGTCTCCAAGCTCGACCGCGAGCGGCCCAAGAGACCTTTTGAGCACGTTGTCACCGCGCTCCGGAGTGCCGACGCGAGTAGGGAATATGTAGCCGTGTTCGCGCCAGGCGGGACCGGCGGCCAGCCTCTCGGAGGTTTGGCGCGCTCTGTGAGCCTTGAGCTCCGCCACCACGGGCGGTTGCAACACTGCTGGTCGGCGGCTGGCCTTGCGCTTTGGGTCGTTCTCCACGGCGGGTCCGTGGAGGGTATCCAGGCTACGCTCGACTCGGAGATGGCCATGATCGAGGTTGAGGTCCGTCCACTTGAGGCCTAGAAGCTCGCCGCGCCTCAGCCCTGTTGTGACGGCCAAAAGGTAGAGTGCCTCCAATCGGTTGCCCTTGATCGTTTGGAGGAAACGCCGGGCTTCCTCCACGGTCATGGCATCGGGCTCACTGTGGCTTGCTTTGGGGGGTTTGGCGAATCGAGCCACGTTCTTCTTTACCAGGTCCCAAGCCTCCGCCTGGGCGAGTGCCTTGCGAATCGTAGTGTGGATGTAGCCTACGCTGCGTGGGGATTGCCCCTCGTTCTGCTTGCGGCGATAGAGGGCCTGGAGGTGAGCGCTGGTCAGGGACTGGAGCTTGAGGTGACCGATGGTCGGATTGAGGTGCAGGCGCACTTTGCTCTCGTAATCTGAGTACGTATGGCGTGACACCACGCCTTCGACCGAGTCTTGTATCCACAGGTCCAGGTACTCACCAACGGTCAACGTCTTTGCCTTGAGGTCGAGACCTCCGTCGGCGTAGTCGCGCTTCATCTGCTCGATCCAGGCCAGTGCCTCGGTGCGGTTCTTCTTTGTGGTTCTCAGGCGATTTTCACCGAATGGACCGCGAACGGTGAGCTCCACATCCTTACGACCGTCCTTGCGGTTGGAGATCGAGCCTTCCCCGTTGGCGCGCTGCCTACCCTTTTTCTCGGCCTTCGCCATGGATAGTAGGATACTGGTACTGTTGCTCGTAAACTACCCTCTATCTTTACAATTGATCTCTTCCGTTATGGGTGCTCGATCTTCTTCGAATCCGCGTCACAGTCCGCCGGTTGCCAGTACGCGGTCATCACCGGCGTTCGGAAGTGCCTGCTGGCGATGAGCCCTAGGATCGACCATCCGTGGGAGAAGCAGGAGAGATTCTCGGGTAACGGGCGTGCTTCGTGTAGCCGTTCAGTTTCGGCCTTTAGCTCGTGCAGTGCGCCGCGTAAATGAATCGGCGCGAACGTCGTACCGCTGGTGAAGCCAGCATTTTCCCAGTACAAATGGTCCTCTGTTTTATCGTCTGGGAACCAGAGTTGAAGCGTCGTATGGGTGAAAGTCTCGACGATGTTATTGCGGAAGTTCTCGTAGGCTTCGGGCAGATCCAAAACGACGTGCCAGTGCGCCAACAGCGGCAACAGGGTCGAGAGTTCCATGAGCTTCTCTTTTGGCGGGGCTTGGCCAAAGTATATGGCTACGAGGTCGTCGTAGGAGTCGGTCGAGATCGGGAAGTGGTGCCCGGCTCGGTAGGCGAACCAGATCCTCACACCTAGGTTCTCCAACCAGTCAGCAGCCTGCGTATGTAACCCGGCTTTGGTGAGGGCGAGCAATCCCAACGCTATATCTATGGAGTGACCATCGTAGCGCGGCGTCGCCGCCGCAGGGTTGTTCTTGATGAGAGCGGTGAGGACTTCGGCGCAGCCGTGCGCCGTCTGGGTCATGTCCTGTTTGTTCGGGTGGCCATCTTCCGCGCTAGCGGCCAGCGACGTCAGCGCCATAACCAACACGCCGAACACCCCGACGGTTTCGAGGGTGCGGAGAGGGTACTCGAGCTCGTCTTCCCACTGGCCGGTCATGCCGTCTCGCACGAGGCACAAAGGAGCGAGCTTTTCGGCGTAGGCGAGGGTGACGCTGAGGTAGGTGGAGAAGAGCTTTACGAACTCTTTAACAGTAGTCTGGCAGTCGAGGACTTCGCTCTGGCGCATCCAGTCCCAGGCGAGCAGCACGGCGCGCTCCGCGCACAGCAGGGCTGGACGCAGGTTGTCGGCTTCTCGACACCAGTGAAAGACGATGTTGATGCTAAGGTTAATGAGGCGTAGCGCGTGCTGCCTCTTACGCCGAGCACTCGGCGTATTGTCTGTCGGCAGGCCGCGCTCGAAGAGCGTCTCGTGGACCAGCGAGTAGAAGTGGTGCGGGTCCTCTTCGTTCTGGTCGACAAGCGCGATGGTCTTCCGCATCTTCTTCCGGGCTGACTCCGGAAAGATATACTCGTCGAGGAAGTGCCGCTCGACAAGAGTGGCGAGTTTGTCGCCGCCCCAGAAGTCAAATTCCACGGCGCCCGGCTTGGCGTGCTGGCGTTTGTACCCGTTCCAGTTGCCTTCGACGTTCTGCTTCATGTCCCCGTTGCAACAGACGACAATCTTCTTGGGCAGCGGTTCGTTCTCGCTGGCGACGTGCTGCGGTAGGTAGACGTCAAGGATTTCGTTGAGCGACGGACGGACTGCCTGCGTACCGCTGTCCCAGCTACTTCGGTCAAGGTCGCCCTGCTTGACCACAAGCAAGAAGAGCTTTCTCTTCCCTTCGTCATCGGGATCAGGACCGACGGCCGCTACATCCACGCCATTCTGCCGTACCCCGGTCTGCGACCTGCTGGTCGGGGTTACGTCCATACTAAGTAGGAGATCTGGGAGCAGCGCGTCCAGCTCATCCCGCTCCTTGAGCATGCTGAGATATTCCCTCACGACGAGCCTCATACGTCGATGTCCTCGCCGGAATCGTTCTGCGCGCTGTCCTCATCCCTCTCCAAACCGACGGATAGCCAATGCATCCGCTGGATCTGCTGGCCGATGGGGTCGATCAGCTCCCCGCATGGCAGCTCCATCCCGACGGAGATCTCACCCAATTCCGAAGGCTCCGTGTACTCACCGTCTCGCTCCATAAAGAAGCTGCGACCGTACTTCAGGGGAATTTCAGAAAACAAGTCGGCGAACACGGAACGCTCGTACGCCGCCTCCGAGATCTCGGCTCGCTGCTTTAGGCGCGCCAGGCGTAGGGGGTAGAGACGCCGCCACGGAGGCCTGAACTCTTCCAGCCTAGGCAGGTTGCCTAGTGCCATGAAGTATCCTTCCGAGTAATCGAGGGCGGCCTGGGCGACCTCGCGCTCGGCCTCGGACGCGTCGTCGGCGTCGATCCGGCCTCTGAGATAATCGCCAGCTTCCCCAGGAAAATTGTAGAGGACGTGCTCACCGAGCGCCTCCGTCACGAAGTTCAGGAAGTTCGGCGAGCAAGACTCGCGTCGCACCGCCGACAGCAAGAGCGCGGCGAGGAAATGGCCGCCGACCACGACGTGGCCCATGATCCGCTGCAGCGCGTAAAGGACGGTCTGCTCGTCGAACTCATTGAGTACCGGCTTGCTAAGCCGGGGCCACGGACTTCCCCCATCTACGGTACGGCTTCGATAGTGGCTCACCACGTCGCGGGCCGCGCAGTGCAGCCGGCGCTCGGTGGACGCGAACCAGCGCGTGACTGCGGTGGAGAAGGCCTCGGGATGGTTCACCATCAGCTCGGAAAAGGTGCTACTGAGCATCTCCGGCAAATCGCCTTCCTCGCCCCGTGCACCGTAGTCACGCCCTACGACCATGGCCTCCATGAACTCGATGACGAACTCCGGGTTGTCCTTTGAGACGCTGTAAGAGCAATGGTCCAGTTCCCGCCACGTCCCCGCGTGCGAGGTCGGCACACGGGCGAGGTTCAGCAAGGAGCTCCTGTACCAAATTTCGCTGCGCGCCTCGGCGTCCTGCATGGAGAGGATTGCGGCAACCTGGTGCTGAGTGGCGGGATCAAGCCAAGATGAAAATTCTATCAGGGCCTCCGCGGCCTCCGGCTTCTGTCCGATCAGTTCGCCATAGGCCCGGGCAAGCGCTTGGCCGATTTCGGGGTCCCGTGTCGCCTTCAGGGCCTGCAAACTTTGCCAAGCGGATTTCAGAAGGTCGGAGCGCTCGCCGCTGGCGTAGTCGAAGCGCCCGAGCGCGGCGATGCCGGCCCGGCGCAGGGTGGACTGCTCCGAGTTTGTCAGGTCCAGCGCACGCCGATGCGCCTCGGACAGATCGAAGTTGGCGAGCCCCAAAAGAGCGTTCGCAGTGAAAGCAACGGTAGGGGAGTTGGGACGCGAAGCGAAGGCTTCGTAGAGGTCCTCGGCGTTTGTACGGGATCTGGTAGCGAGCTTCTCGACGGCGCCGTATATGAACCCTCCGGCCAGGTCTTTGGACGCAGCCTCGAACACCGCTTCGAGCGCTTCGGCCAGCTCGTGTGGCTCGGTGATGAGCTCCGGGAGCGCCTCGCAGAACGGGTGGTACAGGCCCCAAAACAGGTCGTTGCGATCCCCGCCCCCCGTTCCTGCCCGAGCTACCTCGCCCATGCGCGTGACTATGTCCTTGCCGTCATCCTTGGCAAGTACGAGCAGCACGACAGTTGTCAACTCCCGCCGGGTGCCAAGGTCCAGGGTCCGGTCTCGGGCCTCGTCGAGGACTCTGGCGAACTCTTCGGGATCGTCCCATACCCCTAGCGCCAGATCCGCGACGTGCCGCACCAAGTAGTCGTGCCTGATGTCCGGGTCCGAGAATACGATACCGTCATCGTTGCGCTCCAGCAGGCCTAGCTTCATCGCTGCAGTCAGATCGTCCTCGCCCCCAGGTAGTCCGACTGCCTCCCCGTATTGCTCGTAGGTCAACTCGGCCATCCTTTGTAGGGCGGAATGTGCATCAGGATGATCCCGACGAACGCGTTGACAGTTTGGGGTGAAGTCTGCTACTGACATGTCCTTCTCAATATCTCAGCTACGGGGTTCCCGGGAGCATGCTCCCGGCGAGCAAATTCTACTCCGTTCCAGTGCGTCCAGTGTTGTGTCGGTCCGAGCCCCAGGATGCTAGCGTGCCACCAGGACGTTTTGTTCGCACTCCATCTTTGCGAAGCGCGCCGGGACAAAGGGAGCGCAAGGGCTATGAGTGGAGGAAGGTTTTGCTGAGCAAACCCGGACGGCGGACGGCGCAGCCGGGGGAGCTGTCGCGATTCAGGCACTCGGCCTTTAGGCCCTCTTCGCTCAAACCATCTTCCGGCACGCCTCTGGTGGCAACTTCTCTAATCTCAGCCCATAATGGACAGGAAGAGTTGGCTCCTTCTATTGTTTTTGCGCTAAGGAGAGGTTTGCGCCCGTGACACAAGACATTGAATCAGCACCACGCGAACCTCGGGACCTGTCCAGGAACCTGGACGAGCTTGCCAACGGTCTGAACGGTTACCTTGAGTACCTTGGCTTGCCAACGGCGTCGGTGATTGTCGAGCCAGAACAGCGAAAACAGGCGATAAGCAACTTGCCATTCGTCATGTCGGACCTCGACGCGGGCCAAAAGCTGGCAGCCACCTACCTCTCAAAGTTTGTCGCGGCTTGTGCAATGGGCCTGTTCGACGCAGCCCTGAACTACCTTTGGGATGAGACCGTGCGTAACCTCCGGGAGAAGGTTGCGCGCTTCGACCTGAACTACTTCTATGACAGCGTCATCACCGACCCGGATCGACGCTCAAGGCTCAAGGATGCGGATGATCTAGAAAATTTGGAGGATTGGAGGCTAATCAGCGGGTGCAGAGAAACAGGGATTATTGGCGAGGTTGGCTTTAAGCACCTGGACTACATCCGAGACATGCGCAACCATGCCAGCGCCGCGCACCCGAACCACAATGAAATAACCGGCCTCCAGCTCGCGGCTTGGTTACAGACATGCGTGAAGGAAGTCCTCGGCAAGGAGCCGGAGGGGGCTGCCTTCGAGGTACGCAGGCTACTCAAGAGCCTTCGGGAAGAATCGTTATCAAAATCCGACGTACCACATATCGGCCCGGCGGTGGAGAAGTTGCCCGAGGAGCTCTCCCGATCCCTGATGCGGGCTGCCTTCGGCATGTACACCGATACCAAATTGGGGGCGCAGACGAGCGCAAACATCCGCCTAGTAGCTGGGGAGATATGGCACTCTTGCGGAGAGGAGGCGCGTCATGAGGCGGGCCTCAAGCACGCTACTTTGTCCGCCAATGGCGAGGCTTCCCGAGCGAGATTGGCTCACGAGTTCTTGGAATTAGTAGGTGGTCTGACGTATCTGCCCCCAGATACCCTATCCTTAGAAATCTCTAGAGCACTGGACGTCCTGCTCTCGGCCCACCACGGCACGAATAACTTCTACAACGAGTCGGCCCCAGCCCGGATCCTACAGTCGCTCGTGCCGCCAAACGGGGCCGTACCGAAGGCCGTAGCTCGTAAATATGTGGAAGTCCTGACCTTATGCGTGATAGGAAATGGCTACGGAATCTCTTGGTCTGCAGGACCAGTCTATAACGATCTTATAGAACGCTGGCGAGACGATCACGTCTTTGTCTTCGCTGCCTCCGTGAGAGAGCCAGATGTGGAATCTCATCTACGGCACACTTCGTGCGCGGCACAGTATCAGGAGATGGCCCGCAGGCTCGAACCTCAGGTTGTGCGCCCTCAGCTTAAAAGCCTCCTAACCTTCCTCGCAGACTTCCCTACGAATAGTCTGGAGAAAGTCTCCCTCGACTCCCGCTTTCAGGAGATGCTCGCGACCGCCAGGCCTCGTAGGTAACCTTCCAAGATTCGTCCGATCATATAAACCACGGGGTATTTTCAAGTACCGAGTGCAGCCTGAAGGTTCCGCCTTGCCTGAGAAAGGCCGCTGTCAGGTAGGCTATGTCGCCAGCGTACTTAGTTGTGATGGGCTCAGCACACAACGAGTCGGTGGAAGCCCAGTTAAGTTTGGTCAAACTGAGGACCTGGACCGCTAAGGCTCGAAGATCGGGAGCTTGCCCTGGTGTCCCCTTCGGCCCCTCAACGCGCGCGTTGACCTCAAGCATGTGCGGCGTGCCCAACGTTTTGCGGTACGGATTGTAGCCGGTCGTGGACAGGTATATCTGGTTCGGCGAAGCAGTAACGTAGCTCCCTCTGCTCAGGCTGCCGTCAGTTTCGGGACGGCTATCGTAGAGCCTGACGTTGTGATGGGTGTTGATCCACACGAAGTGATAAGTCCCTTGGGGGCGGATGCTCCGTGCAGCATCCAGCATTGCATCGCGATCCTCTCGCGAGAATTTGGCCGAGTAGTGGAAGTATATGTTGGGAGTCTCGGATAACTGCAGGCGTTCCATGGTTGCCCGGACCAACCTCGCGAAGTTCTCGGTTCGCTCCTCGTAAGCGAACGTCTCCGTGTTACCGGAGTAGAACTGCCACCTACCGTATTCGTTGAACACATTTGCGTACCCCATGAGCCTCTCATGGTCCCGTCGTGCGCTCTGTGTGTAGGAGAGACCGATGAAGAAATCCGCGTCGGGCACTGCATCCGGTAGCACCCACGGAACCACGTTGCATTTGGCGGCGATATTCAGGGCCAGGTTCAGGTCCTTCCAATCGGGGTTGCGCAGCGTCGGAGTGTCAACCATCTGGCACGGCACGCCGTATTCGAGCAAGAAGCGCTTTACCCGATAGTAAGGGGAGTTTTCGTCGTCCAAGGCGTAACCTGCCTCGGGAGTTTGGACGAGGAAGATGCGGTTAACTCGCTCGTTGCCTATCCATTCCGGGTGCTCGCGTAGTAGCCGCCGGCACTCCTCCAATATCGACTCTGGGGTCGGCACGGTTACGATAGACCCATAGGTGAATCGGGTATTGAAGGTCCGCTCCGCCCCCCGGTATTTGTACTTCCCGGTCTTCAAGCGTTCGATCAGGGCGACCATACCAGTTCGCATCTGATCGGTGCAGACGGGGACGATCTCGACGTTATGCGGCGAGTCGTCGTAAGACCCCAGCCGAGTTATGCCGTCGCGTATGTCCGCTGATTCCACGTGGCGACCAAACTCGACGCTGGGCTCTGGCAGAGTGTCCACCGTGAGCGTGGCTTTTGCTCGACGATGGCGCAATAGCGGGGCCGGACGTGGCCGCAGCGTGACGGTAGTGCCATCGAACGGCAGCGGAAACACCGATTCGGCGAGATCCTCAACCACTGCCTGTGTCTTCTCAGCCCTAACACGGGCCGAACCCGGCTCCAGAGACAAGCCGTGTCGCTTGATTTCCCGGTCGAAATCGAAGGTCGTGCCTGCCCTGTTCAAGATCTCCTTGATCTCGGCTCTCGAAAGGCTCGGGATGACCTTGTGAGTGGCGATTTGCTCTTCTGCTTCGAGGTCGAAGAACTGCACCCGAGCATATTCGGTGTCGGCATAGACGATCTTGCCCCGATGCCATGTTGCCCCCCACTGCGCCACGACAGTCTTACCCACGAACTCGCCCGGCTCGCGCTCGGTCAGCAAGGCTTGCAGAGTACGGACATTCTTAACCTCTAGCGTGTAATCGACGCATAGGTAGTTCTTGTCCCAATGCTGACGGAACTGGAACGAGTAGGCCGGGTAGAACCTCACCAGACTCGTGACCCTTCCCGGTAGCGAGATGTCCGAGCCTCGACGGTGGGCCTTTAAGCGACCGAATCCGGAAGTGTCCACGTACCAACCGTTGGCCCAGAGCGCATCCCCGAGCAACGCCATGAACCCCCCTCCCCCCCCGCCGACGGCCAAGGTCATTGGCACGGGACACGCCTCCACCGTCAGGGGATGTCTCAAGGGGGAATAGATTCATGAACTCTGTCGTCTCCACCCCGCTATCGCGGCGTAGCGCAGCCTCGCGTTCGGCCGCGTTGTTGAACAGCTTGACGGTGGTCTGAGCATCCCCAACCTCGTAGATTGGGGCCGGCAGACCCAGGTCCGCCATATCATTACGCATCCGCCTAGTGCCCTCGTTAAGTGCCCTTACGAAAGCCCTACCTCCGTTATCTTTCATATCTTTTAGCCATTCGATCAGTGCGGGGTTGCGCGGCGTCGATTCGAGTGTTGTGTCCTCCAAGGAGAAACGGTCGGGGACATCACGGTCAATCTGCTGAACCCGCCCTGGGTTACGCACCACGAAGGCATCTTTGTAAGACTCGCAGACTATCGGCAGGCTCATTGCGTAATCTCGGTGAGCAACGGCGTTCACAATCGCCTCATCGACGGCTATCAACGGGTACTCCGGTTCTTCGGCGAAGCCGCCCTCTGGCCTGCGCCTCTCGTAGGTCTTGAAGAACGCGGACTCCCTGAAGAAGGTACGCAAGTCCCGTATCTGCTTGGTCACGGGACCGGTGAACTTCTTTTCAAACGTGGGTAGACCGCGCTCACCAGCCTCCTCAATGCCGCAGTCGAACCGTAGCAGCCTCACGTAGGCCGGGGGTCGCACCCTCTGCGGGTTCGAGGCAAAGAACAAGACGCCTGCGTTGGTGAAGCCGCGTCCTCCATCATCGGTCGTCAGCGCGCCGGCTCGGTAAAGCAGTTGCTCGTCGCCGTGATCATACTCGGCTTCCGAGAGGACCGCCTTACGGTACTCCTGCAGCACCCCCACATCCACGTCGTCGGGATCGTACAGACAGCAATAAGTCTGCTCGAAATCGACGATCTTCTTGTCCCGCCGAAGCTGCTCCCGCTGATCGTGGGTCATGGGCATACTTTGGGGGCCTTTCCTCAACCAGGCCTTCGGGCTCTTCCCAGGTGTTTCGCAGATGCCGCGCGTCGTATGAGGAACGTAGATCAAGCATATTTGGTTGGGGCTGCCCGAGGCATCGTGACACGAGACGAATCCCACCCGAGCCGTCTGATTTATCAGCATTTCGTCTAGATTGGTGATCCTGGTCCTCTGTGCGTCGTTTAGGTGATTTATACCTTTGACATCACCTGATGTGGCGATCCCCAGGACTAGAAGACTGCCAGTCTTGTTGGCATTGGCGAACGCCGAAACGCACTCAGTGATCTGGTCTACCAAGCTAGTGACTTGTGACTTTGCTACTGAACCGTTTTCACCGGCTCGGCTTGCTTCTTTGCGGTCGAAATGCTGACCCTCGAAATCCTCGTCTGCGGGCGCAGTCAGGAAGCCCCAGTGTTGCTGAGGATTATCGAAAACCTCTCTCGGACTACGCATCGACTCTTGTAAACTCCTGAGTCAAGTCAATCGCAACGCCACAAATTCCTCTTCCAATATACCGTGTCCGGTCAAGCAACACACTTCTAGACTCATGCAACCGCCCACTCCTGTGAGAGCACCTCAGCTTGCTCAAGCACGGTTCGGGTGGCCTGCTCCTGCTTGTCGGGCGGATAGCCATTCTTACGGAGGATGCGCTTTACGAGCACGCGCAGGTGCGCGCGGACGTTCTCGCGCATGGTCCAGTCGATGGTCACGTTGGCGCGGACGGTGGTGACGAGCTCTCGCGCGATGGCGCGGAGGGTGTCATCGCCGAGGACTTGGACGGCGCTGTCGTTGGCTTCCAGGGCATCGTAGAAGGCGATTTCTTCTTCGTTGAGGCCCAATGCTTCGCCGCGGGCGTTGGACTCACGGATTTGTCTTGCCAGCTCTATGAGCTCTTCGATCACCTGCGCCGCTTCAATGGCACGGTTCTGATAACGACTGAGGGATTGGCCGAGCATCTCCTCGAACGAGCGAGCTTGCACGACGTTCTTTTGTCGTCGAGTGCGGATCTCACCGGAGAGGAGCTTGTTCAGCAACTCTACGGCGAGGTTGCGCTGGGGCATCCCCTGCACCTCGGCCAGGAAATCTTCGGAGAGTATAGAGATGTCTGGTTTATCCAATCCGGCGGCGGCGAAGATGTCCACCACACCGTCCGGGGTGAGGGCTTGAGAGACGATCTGGCGCACTGCGTGATCCAGCTCCTCGTTGGTGCGCTTATCTCCGGGTGTGCGCTTTGCGAGCACGGCCCGTACAGCCTGGAAGAAGGCAACGTCGTCCCGGATGCGGAGCGTCTCTTCATGCGGGGCGGCCAGGGCGAAGGCCTTGGAAAGATCGCGCACAGCGTCGAGCAGTCGCTCTTTGCCGTCTTCCTGAGCGAGAATGTGCTCCTGGGCCAGGGGCAATAAGCCCAGTTTCTCCGCCGGTGTACCCGTGATCCACTTCGAGTGATCGAAGCCGTGGAAGAGAGCCGAGCAGATCTCGTACTTCTCAAGCATGGCCGAAACAGCCACTTCCTGATCAAGAGCGGTGGTTCCGGTGCCACCGCTCTCTGTGTAGGTAGTCAGTGCTTGCCGCAGTTCGTGGGCAAGACCGAGGTAGTCTACGATCAGGCCGCCGGGCTTGTCCTCGAAGACGCGGTTTACACGGGCGATGGCCTGCATGAGACCGTGCGCCTTCATTGGCTTGTCTAGGTACATGGTGTGGAGTGATGGGGCATCGAAGCCAGTAAGCCACATGTCCCGGACGATGACGATCTCGAAAGAGTCGTCCGGGGTGCGAAAGCGGTTGGCGAGTGCCTCGCGGCGGGATTTGGCCCGGATGTGGGTCTGCCAGTCCTCCGGGTCAGAGGCCGAACCTGTCATAACCACTTTGATCTTTCCTTCGTCGTCCTCTTCTCCGTGCCAATCGGGGCGTAGTTGGACGATCTTTTTGTAGAGGCCCACGCAGATGCGGCGGCTCATGCACACGATCATGGCCTTGCCTTCCATCGCTTCGAGGCGCTGCTCGTAATGTTCGACGATATCTCGTGCGACGAGGTCGAGGCGTTTGTCTGAACCAACGATGGCTTCGAGTTGGGTCCACTTACCCTGGAGGCTCTGCACACGCTCCGCATCCTCGCCTTCGGTTACTTCTTCAAAGTCCGCTTCGAGGGTCTTAATACCGACATCGTCTAGCCCCAGCTTCGCTAGACGGCTCTCGTAGTAGATCGGCACGGTAGCCCCGTCTTCGACGGCTCGCTGGATATCGTAGACGCTGATGTATTGGCCGAAGACCGAGCGCGTGTCCTTGTCGTTCAGTTCCAGCGGGGTGCCGGTGAAGCCGATGTACGAGGCGTTAGGCAAAGCGTCGCGCATGTGTCGGGCGAAGCCGTCAACGAAATCGTACTGGCTGCGGTGGGCTTCGTCGGCGATGACGACGATGTTGCGCCGCTCGGAGAGGACCGGGTACGAATCCCCTTTATCCGGTGGCAGGAACTTCTGGATGGTGGTGAAGACGACACCGCCCGCATCCACCGTCAGTTTCTCGTGCAAGTCTGAGCGGCTCTCGGCTTGCACCGGGGGCTGGCGCAGCAGGTCCCGACAGCGGGAGAAGGTGCCAAAGAGCTGGTCGTCAAGGTCGTTCCGGTCGGTGATGACGACGACGGTGGGATTCTCCATGCGCGGCTCGCGGATCACACGTCCCGCGTAGAAGGCCATCGTCAGGCTCTTACCGGAACCTTGCGTATGCCAGACCACGCCCGCTCGTCGATCTCCGGGCTTGCCGCCGGGTTGCCGTCCGGCCTCGTAGCCTTCGCGGGGATCGGCGACGACCTCGGGCTTCTCCCGAAATTGTGAGGCTCGCAACGTCTCCCCTATCGCGACATTTACGGCGTGGAACTGATGGTAGCCCGCTATCTTCTTTGAGGGAGGACCGACACCCGAATCCTCGAAAAGGACGAAGTAGCCGATCAAGTCGAGCAAGCGCCGCTTATCGAAGACACCCTCTATCATGACCTGCAGCTCGGGCAGGTGTGGATCGGCCAGTTTCTCGCCGGAGATCGTGCGCCACGGCTTGAACCACTCGCGCCCCGCCGTGAGCGAGCCGATACGCGCCTTCATACCATCGGAAACTACGAGCAACTCGTTGAAAGCGAACAGAGTAGGTAACTCGGCCTTGTAGGTCTGGAGTTGCGCATACGCCGACCAGATGGTGGCGTTCTCAGCGGCGGCGTTCTTCAGCTCGATGAGGACGAGCGGCAAACCATTGACGAATAGCACCACGTCGGGCCGCCGAACGTGCCGGTTCTCGGTAACGGTGAACTGGCTGACTGCGAGCCAGTCGTTGTTGTCAGGGTTCTCGAAGTCCATAACGCGAGCCTGAGCACCAGCAATAGAGCCGTCCTCGCGGCGGAACTCGACGTTCACGCCGTCCACGAGTATTTGATGGAAGGCTCGATTGCGAGTCTCAAGCGTCGGTCCCTCGGGCCGGGTAAGCTTGCGGAATGCGTCTTTGATGGCCTCTGAAGGAAGCTTCGGGTTGAGTTGCGCGAATGCCCGCCGAAGACGATCTTCCAGGATGACTTGCCCATAGTCTCGACGCTCGGCCCGCGCCTCTCCCGGAGCGATGTCCGTGCCGTTCTCGACCGCGTAGCCGAGGGACTCAAGCCATGCAAGCGTGGCTTCTTCGACTATGGATTCATCGAAGTTACTCATTGCACGGTTTTCCTTTCTCAAACCATTGTAGAGATTCTTCCCCTCGTTCATCGTTCTCAAGGACCAGACGAAGACCATAAGAATAGCCAAGCCCACTCTGAGTGACAGGTTTCGTGAACTCAACGAGCTTCTGTTCGTCCAACCCATTATCTTCACTCTTCTTTTTGACTTCTATCACCAGGAGATTGTCGTCGTTAGTTCCCCTTAGATGTACGATGATGTCTGGATACACGGCGCAATTTGAAACATCCAGCGGGTCACGAAGACGTTTGATCTCATGACCATCTCGATTGTATTCAACATCCACATGCCGGTCTTGAAACTGTTGCTGAAGATAGTTTGCAAGATGGTGAGTTATGGATCTCTCACTAGCGTCTGTCGTCAACAAGTGTCTGTCATGTTCCCATAGTCCTTCAATAGCAAGCTTAACTCGGTACTCGATGTCATCACGCTTGAAGTCCGATAGCGAACTCATACCCTCTTCTTCACTAGCAGCTCGGCCTCCACGACCTCTTCAGCCTCTTGCACACGTATCTCACCGGATAGCAGCTTCGGCAACAGCGTGTCGCGGAGAGCTGAGAGGCTATTGGACTCGTGTATGTTGGCTACGATCCTATCCGTCAAGGGTCGGACCAAATCAGTGTATAGCCGCGCAACCTCCACGGGCGGTATGACGAGATCGAAACTAGACATATCCTTCCAGTTCGTTCGGGGCATTTTAGTTCCGGTCGAGGAAGCGTTTGTATAGTCGACAAACTCTGAACTGGATATATGTCCGAGCACAAACCCGAACCATTCCGGCTCCTCTGGCGCAACTACGAGAATATCCGTCGAGCAGACACCATCCAATGACGCAATACCGACTTTGTGGAAATATGGTCGCAATTTCCCGAACAGAATCTCTTTGAGTCTGAACTCGTACTTGTTGCTGCCTAGAACTTCGGCGCTCTCCCACTCCCCGAGAGCAATTGACTTGCGTGGCATATGATCCAACCCGATGTACGCCTGCGAAGGTTCGATTTTCTCCGGCTTGATTGTGCGACGCAGATGTTTTGCCACTTCACCGAATATTCCAGACTCCCACTCCACCGGGATCTTACCCAACTCGGAGTCCTCGAAGCGGTTGGGGAAAAGGTCGGCGATGTGTTTGGGGAGGACGGGATCTCGACCTTCAATCTTCGCGCGCACGGGATCGAAGTCCACGAACCACGACTTGAAGATCGCCCGCGCCATCTCCTCCAGTGTCTCGTTCGTCCGCCGGTTCAGCTCGATCTTGTCGTCCAGAGTGCCGAGGATGTAGGCGATTGCGCGTTGTTCCGCAAGCGGCGGAAGAATAATCGGGATTCGTTGTATTACTCCCTGGTTGAGTGACGGCATGGTAGTTCCGGTAGCATGCTGAATAAGCCAACTGCGAGTAGCTAAGTTACGAACTTGATACGCTACGAAACTCGAATCGCAAGTCTTTGGAAGTCTTAGACGAATCCCGTCCGATCCGAGAAACCAACCATCTTGCTCTTCGTTGATGCGAGCGGAACGATCTACGGCACCTTTGCGTCCAAAGACGATGTCGCCTGTACGCAAAATATACTCGGGGAGTCTCTCTGTAACGGTTCGTGGCACGAAAGGGGTAGACTCATCCAAACGAAAAGTGCCATATCCGACTTCGCGAACGGAAATCAGCGGCACACCCTCCGTAGAGTATTCGCTAGCCTTGAGCGTTGTACCAAAAGGACCAGTCTTGACACTGCCACCTTGCTTAGCAATTAGCTCACCTATAGTCGTCTCAAGCCACTCAACCGCCATGATCCGACTCCTCTGGGAGCGCTTCGGACTTTTCGAGCAGCCGGGGGACTTCGTTCTGCACGATGGTCCAGACGATCTCGGTGTCTACCTCCGCGTACTCGTGGATGATCCGGTTGCGGAAACCGACGAACAGCTCGCACGGTTGCGGGATCATCGGCCCTGTTCCTCCAACGTCTTCAGTAGCCGTTCCACGGCGGGCTTGATGGCCGGCACATCGCGCGTGGCCGCCTCCCAGACGATGTCGGTGTCGATATCGAAGTACCCGTGAACCAGGATGTTCCGCATCCCGCTGATGTTCGACCAGGGGATCTCTGGGGCGAGGACTCGCACGTCTTCGGGGAGAGTTCTGGCTGCCTCGCCGATGATCTGCAGGTGGCGGAGGGACCAATTCTGCAGCAACTCGTCGCTCTCGAAAGCCGTCCTATCCCGGTCCTGGTAGCGCTCGATGGCGGAGATAGCGGCGAGGATATCGAGCAGGCGCTCTCTGGGATCTCTCATACCGGCATCGCCTCCCGCAGCACGCGCTCGCGGATGCGCGCCTTGAGGCCGCGCACGGTCACGACATCCACCCGGCAGCCGAGGAGGGATTCGAGTTCCATCTGCAGGCCGCCGAGGTCCAGGAGAGACCTTCCCGCCTCTAGCTCCACGAGGAAGTCCACGTCGCTCTCCCGGTCCGCCTCCCCGCGGGCCACGGACCCGAAGATCCGCACGTCGCGTGCGCCGTACCTGGACGCGGTGCGTAAAATCTCCACGCGCTTCTCCCTCACCAGTTGACCACGCTCATGTTCCACCATCTCGCGCCCCGATCTCACCCTGGACTTTTTAGGCTCTATCACGCCCCGATTCGGCTCCGTCCTCCTCAACATGGTAGCCCAAGCATCTCAGTTTGGCTCCGATATCCTTCTCCGGCCACGCTTACATACCGATTCGGCCTGTGTTTGACTTCTCGTTACCACGCGAACTTTTTTCACAGCGGCTCCGTCCCTTCGTTTAGGATGGCGAGATATTGCGTGTAGGCGAACACCCGCTCGCGTTTGCGGCCGGTGATCTCGCGCACGATACCGAGGTTCTCTAGCGCCTCCACCGCGCGGGCGACGGTAGGGTAGCTGGCTCCGGTTCGTAGGGTTAGGGCGTTTAGTGTGGCGAGGGGCCGGTCGCGGAAAGCGTCGAATACCCGCAGGGCGTTTGCTGCGGCGCGTCCGAGCGTTTGCACGCGGGCGGCATCGTCACGGAACAGGGCGAGCAACCGGTGGGCGGTGTCCACAGCGGATCCCGCAGTGCTCGCGACACCTTCGAGAAAGAAGTCGAGCCAGGCTTCCCAGTCGCCTTCGGTGCGGACAGTGTCGAGCAGATGGTAGTACTCGGCGCGGTGTTGCTTGAGGTAGTAGCTGAGGTATAGGAGCGGCTGACCGAGCACCCCGGCTTCGAAGAGCATCAAGGAGATCAAGAGCCGCCCGACCCGCCCGTTGCCATCGAGAAACGGGTGGATGGTCTCGAACTGCACGTGGGCGAGCGCGGCTTTGACGAGCACCGGCAAGCCGTCGTCTTCAGCATGAATAAATCGTTCGAGCGAGGCCATGCAATCTTCGACGTGCTGCGGCGGGGGCGGCACGAATCGGGCGTTGGCTGGACGGGTACCGCCGATCCAGTTCTGACTGCGGCGAAACTCACCGGGCTGTTTGTCCGCACCGCGACCGCGCCTAAGTAGCTCCTTGTGGATTTCGCGCAGCAGGCGGTTGGAGATCGGGAAGCCACCCCGGAGCCGGGCCATGCCGTGTTCGAGGGCGGCGACGTAGTTCGATACCTCCACGACGTCGTCGAAGGGTACGCCCGGCGCTTCGTCCAGCTCGAAGAGCAGCAAGTCGGAGAGGGAGGATTGCGTGCCTTCGATCTGACTGGAGAGCACCGCCTCGCGCCGGACGTAAGCATAGAGGAAGAGGTCGGGGTCCGGGAGCAGAGCAGTTACGCCATCCAATCGCCCGCAGGCGAGCAAGGCCCGTTCGAGCAACCGCTGACGCTCGCCGGAGAGATCCAAGGGCGGGTCACATGGCAGCGGCGCGGGTACGAAGGCGTGTACATTCTCGTCCCCTGTAGCCGTGATCTCATACTGTCCCGTAGCTCCGCGTTTCATCACTATTCTCACTCGTGTAAACAAGGCCGACATCTATTAACGAAAATGGGTCTATTCGTTAATAGTGTAGCCTAGAGTTTTTAGGTTGTCGTCGATGGCAGCGTCCAGCCGCCGGGCCTCCGCCTGCTGCTCGCGCCACTGGGCCGACAACCGCCGCATCTTCTCGTCGAACGGCTCTGAGTCCTCCTCGGGTGCTTCGGCGCCCACGTATCGTCCCGGCGTAAGGACGTGGCCATGCTTGCTGATGTCTTGCAACTCGACGGAAGCGCAGAAACCGGGTACGTCCGAATATTCGCCCGCACGTTCTATCGTGTCTTCCTCGCCGCGCCAGGAGTGGTAGGTATCCGTGATACGGGCGATATCTTCATCGGCTAGCTTGCGATGAGTCCGGTCCTCCATCTCGCCAAGTTTGCGGGCGTCTATAAAGAGCACCTTTCCTCGGCGGTCGCGGAAGCGTCCGTTTCTCTTGTCGCGGGCGAGGAACCAGAGGCAGACCGGGATCTGGGTGGAGTAGAAGAGTTGGCCGGGTAGTGCGACCATGCAGTCCACGAGGTCCGCTTCGATGATGTTCTTGCGGATCTCACCCTCGCCGGAGGTGTTGGAGGACATGGAGCCGTTGGCGAGCACGAAACCCGCGAGTCCGGTTGGCGAAAGGTGGTGGATGATGTGTTGCACCCAGGCAAAGTTGGCGTTGCGAGCAGGCGGTGCGCCGTACTGCCAACGCTTGTCGTCGCGTAGCAACTCACCGCGCCAGTCGCTCACGTTGAAGGGTGGATTAGCGAGGATGTAGTCGGCCTTGAGATCCGGGTGCCGGTCGTTGTGGAAAGTGTCGCCGTGGGAGATCTGACCTTCAATGCCCCGGATCGCCAGGTTCATGCGTGCGAGCCGCCAGGTAGTGTAGTTCGACTCCTGACCATAGATGCTGATGTCGTCCACTTTGCCGGTATGTTCCTCGACAAATTCCTCCGACTGCACGAACATACCGGAAGAGCCGCAGCAGGGATCGTATACCCGCCCTTTGTATGGCTCTAGCATCTGGACCAGCAGAGTTACTACGGAGCGCGGGGTGTAGAATTCTCCGCCCTTCTTCCCCTCGGCGCTCGCGAACTGGGCGAGGAAGTATTCGTACACGTCGCCCAGAATATCCTGGGAGCGGCTCTCCCGGTCACCAACGGCTACGTTGCTTATAAGGTCGATGATCTGACCGAGTCGCTGCTTATCCAACGCCGGTCGGGCGTAGTCTTTGGGCAACACACCATTGAGCGAAGGGTTGTCCCGCTCGACACCAGCCATAGCGTCGTCCAGTAGCGTACCTATAGTGGGCTGCTTGGCCTGTGCTTTCAGGTGTGACCATCGCGCCTCGGGTGGCACCCAAAAGATGCCTTCAGCGCGGTATTCGTCCGGATCTTCGGGATCGGCGCCTTGCGAGATCTCTTTTTCGAGCTCCGCGTACTTCTCTTCAAAAGCATCGGAGATGTACTTCAAAAAGATCAGACCGAGAACGACGTGTTTGTACTCGGCGGCATCCATGCTACCGCGCAAAGCATCAGCAGTCTTCCAGAGCTCGGCTTCCAAACGGCCAGTAGAGGACTTGCCATTTCTGACTATATCTTTTCCGACCGTGGCGCGCATCCCTTCGAGAGGGTCCTGGGGGGCGCTCACCTAACGGGGACAATGTCGTAGGCGGCGGAGAACCTTTTAAAAAGCTCATGCCTCGGCGGCCAGTGCAGTAACCTCGTATCCGACCTCTCATGCATCAAAGCCCTCTCCCTTTCGTCGGGGATGTCCGCAGAGCTACGCACCTTGAGTACGCGAGCCTTTACCCGATAGCTTTTCCTTCCTACTATAAGTTAGATGCTCCTTCGCCGTCTACCCGTTACCCGCTAGAGAGTGGCAAAAGACGCTAATTGGAGGAGGCGCGAGGATTGCGACATCAAACAAGGCAGAACAAACGTGCATCGCCAGCAATCGTGTTTTGCCCGCCTAGAGGCGAACGGAGTCGGCGGGCCGGGGATGTCAAGGGGTAGGGAACGGTCGGTATGGAGGCCCCTTGACACCTGTAAGGCGGCGGAGCCGTCCCCGGCCAGCTGACGTAGCCTGAGAACGGCGGTCAGAACATAGCCCAGGGTCGGGATGAGGCGGCGATCTTTCGCCGGGTGAGACTGGTAGCAGTGTGGGTCAAGGCGGTTGTCGATTGTGGAGGTTCGCTGGCCGCCGTCCTGCTGGTTCCATCTTACGGGGTTTGTAGTGGCGGCGAGCGTAGCTGGCCGCTGGCAACGTCGCGCCGGTCACAAGGTCGCGTATAAGGACAGGGGGCGAACCGGTGGAGCCGGGGCGTCCTGTGTCCTGCCAAGTCGGGCTCCGCCTCCCTTTGTGGCCGGGAGAGCGCGGGCGGGGTCCCCGGCGGGCGAGATCGGAAGAGCACACGTCT
>JBGTFQ010000203.1:0-3123 GCA_041747155.1 Rubrobacteraceae bacterium | reverse complement strand
GCCTCGTTGCGGGGATCAAAGCCGAAGTTGGAGAGGAACTTGCCGGGATGCTTCTCCACCAACTGATGGTTGCGCTCGATGGTGTTGAAGCCATTGGTGTAGAAGTCCGTGAGGTAGGTGGACTGAAGGATTCCCACGTCCACGTGTCCCACCTCGAACAGGTCGTGCATTATGTCCTCTTCGGAGTACTTGCGGTACTTCTCGAACGACCACGTATACTCGTCGGGGCTAAGGTTCGCGTGGTAATCGTAGAAGCACTTGATGAAGCCCTCGCCATACTTGTTGGCCGTGTTCTCGGGGCTCGCGTCCCAGAAATGAAGATGCTCGTCCACCACGAAATACTTCTCGCCGTCCTTCTCGTACATGTTCTCTCCTCTCGCTTACTTTTCCCCTACAAAAAGTCGCTCTTCTCTTTGGAGCGTCGCATTTTAGACTATATACACGTCCAAACTTTCGCGCAACACACTGACGCGCAAAGACACCTCGTGGCACTTTCCTCGAACTCACGCTACGATACGCTGTGTTGCAAAGAGAACCCAACGGAATTGGAGGATCACACGTGGCTGCGACCTACATCCACACTTGCTATCGCATACTTGACCCGGAACGAAGCATCGACTTCTACACGAATAAGATGGGCCTAAAGCTCGTGGGCGAGATGCACTTCGACACGGCGGCCAACTACTTCTTCGCTGCAGAGGCCGACGCCGCGCAGCCGATGCTGGAGCTGACCCACAACCATGAGCAGAGCGAGCCTTACGACCTCGGCGACGGCTACTCACACGTAGCATTTACCGTCGACGACCTCGAAGGTACGGTCTCAAAGCTCGAAGAGCAGGGTGTAGAAGTCGCGCTTGCTCCGAAAACCATGACCGTAGGCGGCGACGTTTATCGGATAGCATGTGTGGTGGATCCCGACGGCTATAGGATAGAGTTGCTAGAGCGGGGCACGATGAAAGTCGGAGATCTGATCCAGTAAGAGCCAACAACTGAAAGACACGCGGGCCTGCGGTATAATCCGCGCCCGCAACAGGCCGACGTAGCTCAGCTGGTAGAGCAGCTCATTCGTAATGAGCAGGTCAGCGGTTCGAATCCGCTCGTCGGCTCTCTTGAATCGGCTTATATAAGCGGAATACTCGTGCGAGATAAAAGCCCTGATGATATACTGGGGGCTCTTTTTACATCACCTCTACATCACCTAGCGTTAGGACTCGTCGGGGAGGATGTCTCCCATCGCGTCGGCGGTGCGGCGGGCGGCTGCGTCGTAATGGTGGGTGTAGCGTTGCAGGGTAAACGCCGCCGTCGCGTGTCCGGCGAGGGCTTGTAGATCCCTTATCGGCTCGCCGCGTTGGGCGAGCAGGGACAGGCAGCTATGCCGAAGATCGCGGAAACGGAGATCTGCCAGGCCAGCCCGCTTGAGCAGAGGTTTGAAACTTCTGTCGCTTTTCTGGGAAGCCTCGTCTTCTCGGCCCAGAAAGGGTTCTGGCTCGTCCTGGGACTTCTGTACCTGTCGCTAGGCGTCCTCGTCATACTGAACGCCGGTTTTGGCTGGGGCATCTCCGGGTGCCTCTCCGTATGCAGGTTTCTCCCTCGGCATCACACCCTGGGCATGGGTCTCTTGTTCGGCCTCAACCTGCCGGCGTGCGCCTACCCCTTGCTCCTCGTCTTCCTCGGCCGGAGCGTCACATCCGGCGCAGCCTGGGGCTTTGCCGCGCTCTTCGTCTTCGGCCTCGCACCTCTCCTTGCCACTTCTTCCCCTGGCCCTCTCCGAGAGGACAGAAAAGATACTCGTGCGACTCTCGCGCTTCGTCAACGGTGCGGGTTCGGACTTTCTGGCGGTGGTGGACCCGAAAGCGGGAGAGATTGTCGGACGAATCGAGACGGGCGCCTATCCGTGAGACTGCGATCTCTCGCCAGACGGTTCGTCCGGCTTCGTACCCGAAAGAGACCAGGATACGGTGGCGATGTTCGACACCGAAAAACTGGAGATCACGGAGCGGGTAGAGTTCCCCGAAGGCTCCCGTCCCTGGATGCTCCGCGTCTCGCCCGACGGGAAGGTCGTCTACGTGCAGACCGCCTCGGGTTCCAACGTGGTGCTCGACGCCCGGACCCTCGAAAAGCTTCATACAGAGGAAATCGGGGGCCAGCCCGTAACCACCGCCTGGTCACCCGACGGCCGCTACGACTTTGTCACGCACTTCGGTAGCAGTTGGGTCGCGGTCCTCGAACCCGAGAGCGGCAAGCTCGTCAAGAAGCTGGAGGTCGGAGGCAGCGCCGCGAACGTTTCCTTCCGACCGGACAGCGCCTTCAGCTACGTGGCGGTAACCGGGCAGAACGAGGTAGCCATCGTGGATATGGAGTCGCTAGAGGTCGAGAAGAGCCTGCAAACCGGGAAAGAGCCGATGGGCCTGATCGTCCTATGACCCAATATTCACAGACTGACATGCTCGTAAGTTTGGATGAGTCATTCTACGGCAGCGACTAGAATAAGGGCGTGGAAGTTAGAGCGCTCGTGATCGAGGATGAGAAGAACCTGGCCGACCTGCTCCGAGGATACCTGGAGCGGGAAGGCTTCGAGGTGCACCAGGCGTTCGACGGCGAGGTGGGGCTGGAGACGGCCCGGCGATTGGAACCCGACGTGGTGGTCCTCGACTGGATGCTCCCCGGACTCGACGGTATGGAAGTCTTGCGTGAGCTCCGGCGATTCTCTGAGGCGTACGTCATCATGCTCACTGCCCGGACGGAGGAGGTGGACAGGATCGTGGGCCTCTCGGCCGGCGCCGACGACTACCTGACCAAACCCTTCTCTCCCGGCGAGCTCGTCGCCCGCGTTCGAGCGATGCTCCGCAGGCCGCGCGGAGGACTCAGTGGAGAGGCGGATACCCCGAAGGAGAAGCCGTTAGTGTTCGGGGAGTTGGAGATAGACCCGAACCGACGCAAGGTGCGCTTCGGACTAGCGGAGGTATCACTTACCGCGCTGGAGTTCGATCTGCTTCTCGCCCTGTCATCCAGGCCGGGCTTCGTCTTTGGACGGCGGCGTCTTCTGGAGCGGGTGTGGGGAGAGGACTATTTCGGAGACGATCACGTGGTGGACGTTCACGTCGCAAACCTGCGAAAGAAACT
>JBGTFQ010000202.1:0-6009 GCA_041747155.1 Rubrobacteraceae bacterium | reverse complement strand
CGTCTCGTAGTGCTGAGTCTCGCCGTTGTCGTCAACCCAATCGAAGTTCACGTCTAGCGGCACGATCTCCTCATCGAAGATACCGTTCTGTACGGCGTTAGCTGCCCGAGTGTGACTACGGAAGGCGTGTTCGTCCTGATCTTCGCGGCTTATGTTGAACTCTTTGGCGACTTGTTCTCCGGTCAGACCCATGCCCATATATACAGCCGGGTTGGTCTCCACGAGCGACGGAGCCGGAGAGAAGTTCGGCATCTCGATAGTTGTGGACATATGCTCGCAACCACCGGCGAGGATAGTTTTGGCCTGGCCTGTCATGATCCTCTCCGCAGCGTTCGCGACAGTCTGAAGACCAGACGAACAGAACCGATTCACCGTCTGAGCCGGAACAGTCTCGCTCATGCCAGCCCGGATCGAAGCGAGCCGCGCCATGTTGTTGCCCTGCGTCCCCTCCGGCATCGCACAGCCAATAATAACGTCCTCGACATCCGCAGCATCCAACCCTTCAGCCCGGCTCACAGCCTCCCGAATAGCGGCGGCGGTCATGTCCACCGGATGCATCGCCCGCAACGTACCCCGTGGCGCACGCCCTACGGCGGTCCTCGCCGCCGATACGATAACTGCTTCTTTCATTGGTTCTCCCTTCGGTTGAACAACATTTCAGCTAGTTCCTAACTGGTTTTCCGGTCTTGAGCAGACCGCCGATGCGTTCGTGGGTCTTCTCGTTCTCGAGCAACGCCAGAAACGCCTCCTTCTCTAGGCCGAGGACGTACTCCTCGCTCACCCACTGGGCTTGGCTGATGTTGCCGCCAGTTAGGACGTTCGCGACGTATCCGGCTATTACGCCGTCGTATTCGCTGGCAAAGTGGCCCCATTGTAGTGTCCGAACGCCGACTTCTAGCGCGGAACGGGTGGTGGTTCCTACGGCGTAGACGTTGTTGCCGTGCTCGGGTGGAGCGTAGCCGTCCGCGAGATCTTGGACTTCGCGTTTGGCGGCGGAGATGAGGTGATCCGGGTTCATCACGACCCGATCATCCTCGCCCAGATAGCCCATCTCTTTGGCTTCGAGGGCGCTTGCCGCGACTTTTGCCATTGCGATCTGCTCGAACGCCTTCTGCACCATCGGGAGCGGCGGGATGTTGGGCGTAACGCGCAGCGCACGAGAGACGAGCCTACGAGCCATCTCTTTCGTTCCACCACCAGCGGGTATCAGGCCGACACCGACTTCGACGAGGCCCATGTAGGTCTCACCAGCCGCCACGACCCGGTCGGCGTGCAGGCAGATCTCCAGCCCTCCGCCAAGTGTCTGACCCCGAGGGGCGGCGACTACGGGCTTGGGAGCGAAGCGGAAATCCATGAGGAGCTTCTGTAGCGCGGTGATGCTTTTGTCTACTTCACTCAGCATTCCGTTTTGGACAGCGTGGGCTACTTCTCCGAGGTTCGCCCCAACGCAGAAGTTGCGGCCTTCGTTGCCGATAACGAGCCCCTCCCACTCGTCACTCTCAAGCATCGCGAGAGCCCGGTTTCCCATCTCGACCATCGCCGCGTCGATGCTGTTGCCTTTGGAGTGGAATTCCAAGCAGAGTACGCCATCTCCGAGGTCTAGCAAGCTGGCGGAATCGTTGCTGGCTAGTTCTTTTCCGTCCTCGCGCAAGGTGTCGAGCGAGACGTACATCGGGTCTTCACGCACCGGCTCGTACTGCTTGCTGACCGGGCTGAACTGCATCTCCTTGCCATTCTCGGTCTTGTAGAAAGTCTCGTTGCCCGCTTCGAGCATTTCGTGGACCCAGGGGCCGACTTCCAGGCCGATGGACTTCATGTTCTCCACGGTCTCGCTCACGCCGAGCAAGTCCCAGGTTCGGAATGGGCCGGTCTGGTGGGCGAATCCCCACTCCATTGCGTGATCCATGTCTTCAAGGGTGTCGCTGATCTCCGGCACGCGCCGCGAAGCGTAAGCCATGTACGGCAACAACGTATCCCGCAGATATTTGGCGTGACGATCTTCGTCGGCCTTCTCCATCAAGAAGCGGAGCCGCGCCTGAAGGTCGCCCTGTTTCCAGGCTTCGTCGGCTATTGGAACTTCCGGGTTTTGGACGGGCTCGTGCTCGAAAGTTTCGAGATCCAGCACGTCGAAGACGGTCTTCCCGTCACGCTTGTCGCGCTTATAGAACCCTGCACCGGTCTTGTTACCGAGCAAGTTTTTCTCCTGCATCTCTTTCAGTTTCTCGGGAGGTTTGAGGTCTTCGCGGGCATCGTCTTCCGGGACGGCTTCGTAGAGGTTTTCGGCGACTCCGACAGCGATATCGAGGCCGACCTGGTCGTTGAGGCGGAACGTGGCGGTTTTGGGGTGACCGATCAGGGGTCCGGTTATGGCGTCGATCTCCTCGATCCCGTACCCGTTCTCAAACGCATACGTCACCGACTGCATCCCGGCGAAAGTGCCGAGCCGATTCCCGATAAAGTTCGGCGTGTCCTTGGCGATCACACCACCTTTGCCAAGCACGCGCTCCCCAAAGTTGCGCGTAGCGTCGATTATCTTGGTATCCGTATCCTCCGTAGGGATTATCTCCATGAGCTTCAAATAGCGCGGCGGATTGAAGAAGTGTGTCCCGAGGAACCGTTTCTTGAAGTCCTCCGAGCGTCCCTCCGCGACCTGATGCAACGGTATCCCCGACGTATTAGAAGAGATTATTGCGCTTTCTTTCGCTATCGCCTCGACGCGCTGCATGAGTTGGCGTTTCGGTTCGAGCTTCTCGATGATCGCCTCGACGATCCAATCCGCGTCCGCGACTCGGTCGAAATGGTCGTCGAAGTTGCCGATCCTCATCCGCTCGGCGACGGCCTTGCTCATCAACGCCGCGGGACGGGATTTCTTCATCCGGTCGAAGCCGCCCTTAACAACGGCGTTCTTGTCGTCGCCTTCGGACGGCGCGATATCCAAAAGATCCACATCCAACCCGGCGTTCGCGCAGTGGGCGGCTATGGCCGCGCCCATCGTACCCGCTCCGAGGACTGCTACTCTCCTAATATTCTGCGACATGCGGCTCCCTTTCCCTGGCTAACCGTACAACTCTTTATGCATCGACTCGATAGACTCCCGTACCCGCACCAGATGACTCTCGAAACGGTCACTGATCTCCTGGTATTTCTTCTCACCACTCGGCGTGATCGTATAAAACCGTCGACTCCTGGTATCCGGGTGCTCCCATTCCCCTTCCACGTAGCCCTTCTCCTCCAAACGACGCAACAACGGATAAACCGTATTCGGCGAAACACTCATCGCCCCCGCGCTGATCTCACGTATCCGCGCCATGATGCTGTTGCCATACTCCGGCTTCTCCCTCACGAGATGCAGTATAAGCAACGGGAAGATGTCCCGCGTCTTTACCTCGCTCAGAAAAACATCCTTCGGCGTCGTCCTCTCCCCCGCCACCTTCTCCGCCCGACCCGCCAAACGCTCCCTTTCTCCGTGAAACTTGTCAATATTGATAATAACATGGATAATAAGTTCAGGTAAAGGTTTCCGGGTTCTGGCGGCGCGGCTGTCGTGTTAGAGTTGGGACGTGGAAGGGCTATAGAAGGAGGAGTGCATGATCGCCGATGTTTCCCGCTCTTTGGGGACTGACTATTACGTGTTGGACGATTTGCTGACCAATGAGGAGCGCGAGGTTCGGGACAAAGTTCGAGCGTTCGCGGACGCTGAAGTCATCCCGATCATCAATGAATATTGGGAGAACGCCGAGTTCCCGTTCGAGTTGATACCGAAAGTCGCGGAGCTTGGTATAGCCGGTGGAGCCATAGAAGGCTACGGTTGTCCCGGCATGAGCCACACCGCCGCTGGACTCGCCGCCATAGAGATGTCGCGGGGCGATGGTAGCGTCAACACGTTCTTTGGGGTCCATTCCGGGCTTGCGATGGGGACTATTGCTATCTGCGGGTCCGAGGAGCAGAAAGAGAAGTGGCTTCCACAGATGGCTCGGATGGAGAAGATCGGGGCTTGGGGACTAACCGAAGCCAAGCACGGCTCCGACTCCGTGATGCTAGAGACCAACGCCCGCCGCGACGGCGACGAGTGGGTACTGAACGGTGAGAAACGCTGGATCGGCAACGCAACCTTCGCGGATATAGTAATAATCTGGGCGCGGGACGTAGAAGACGGACAAGTAAAAGGCTTCGTCCTCGAAAAAGACGAGAACGGCGAGCAGCACCCCGGCTACTCCACCGAGCTGATCACCGGCAAGATGGGTAAACGAGCCGTATGGCAGCCAAACATTTACCTGGAAGACGTGCGAGTCTCGGAGGCCAACAAGCTGGAGTTTGCCAACTCGTTCAAGGACACGAACAAAGTCTTGACCGCGACTCGCGGTGGAGTAGCGTGGGAGGCGATTGGTCACGCCATCGCGTCTTACGAGGCGGCTTTACAGTATTCCAAGGAGCGGATGCAGTTCGGCAAGCCGATAGCTAGTTTCCAACTTATCCAGAACAAATTGGCAAACATGCTGGCGGAGATCACCAACATGCAGCTGATGGTCTACCGGCTCGCTCAGCTTCAGGAGCAGGGCAAGATGACCGGCCCGCAAGCCTCGCTGGCGAAGATGAACAACGCCAAGAAGTCCAAGCAGGTTTGCTCCGACGCCCGAGATATTATGGGCGGCAACGGTCTGCTGCTGGAATATCACGTAGCACGGCATCTCTCGGACATGGAGATCGTGTATACGTATGAAGGCACCGACACGATCCAGAGCCTCATCGTGGGCCGCGACGTGACGGGAATCTCGGCTTTCGTGTAGAAGTTTCGCAGCGCGTTTGAAAGTCTTTAAAAGAGCGCCGACCGGAGGGAGTTTCTGGTCGGCGTTCTTTGGCGTCTAGACGTTCCAGAGTGTAAGGTTTAGACATCGTGAAGTTGGCAAGTCCGAGAGTGAGGGCTCATGGAGCGTGGAGTTGAGCAGGGGTTCGATACTTCCAGGCCAGGTGAGAGTTTTGTAGAGGTGGTTCGAGGGGTGATCTTCGAACCGGCAGGATTCTTCGCGGGGTTGGGGGGTCCGAACCCGGATCGAGTCAAAGAACCCTTAATCTTCGCCATAGTTTGCGGTATGGTCTCCGTTTTCGCTATCTTCGTCGTGGCCCCCTTTGACCCCCTGCAGCCCGAGACGCCAACAGTACTAGATCCCAGCTACATCTCGCTCCTCAGGGAGAGTCCCGTAGCGACTATCGCCCTATCCATAGGCACCATCGTGCTGCTTCCTCTGCTGTTGTTGGTGGGGGTCTATCTCGTGGCCGCGGTACAACACTTTTTCGTTTTCCTGTTCGTTAGGGAGAGGAGCGGATACTGGGGTACCTTTCCGGTAGTGGCATATGGGAGTGCGCTATCGCTGTTCTCCTGGATACCGATCTTCGGGTACTTAGTGAGTATCTACGGCGTGTACGTAACGATGGTCGGCCTGCGAGAACTACACCAAACGAGCACGACGCGCGCCTTGCTGGCGGCTCTCGTTCCGGCCATGTTCGGTTTCGCCTGGATCGTAACCTCGTTTATCTGATACCCGCCGGTACGAAACGGCGAAAACCTTTAAGCTAAGGGTGGAACTCTATCGACCGAGAGGAGTCACGATGAAAGCTATCCGTCTAAACGAGCTTGGCGGGCCGGAGAATCTGGTCTACGAGGACCTGCCGGAGCCTGAGCCGGGTCCCGGCGAAATCGTGGTGCGGCTGCAAAACGCCGCCCTGAACCGCCGCGATGTCTTTGTGACGCGAGGAATGTACCCCGGCGCGAAGCCGGATGCGCTGCCCGTTACCCTCGGGTCGGATGGAGCCGGTGAAGTAGTGGCGAGGGGTGATGGCGCGGATGGACCGGAAGAGGGTACGGAGGTAGTTATCAACCCGGCTCTGCAGTGGGGTGACGACCCTAGGATTCCGGGCAAGGAGTACCGGATAATGGGATTGCCGGATGATGGGACTTTCGCGCAGTTTGTGAAGGCTCCGGCGGATCATGTCCTACCAAAACCCTCGAAC
>JBGTFQ010000201.1:0-5675 GCA_041747155.1 Rubrobacteraceae bacterium | reverse complement strand
GCATCTTCCTGGACCGGCGGACAAACTTCCGCAAGTCGCGGACCCTGTGTTGTAGGCCCACGGGGAGTTGGTAGCTTCGGGGCTAAGTGGAGTGGCAGTGGGATCGTTGTATTGGTTCGGGAAAGAGTTGACGAGCAACTGTCGCCTAGCTGCTTGCACGCCCGCGTCGGAAACTTCGATGGCTTTCTGGCCGCGATTGACCTCCACAACATTCTCTAAGTCACGCTGAACGAAGGTCAGAAGACCCGCTCCCATCACACCGATTAGCACGATCATTATGACAACAAGGCCCATCGTCATGCCGGATTCTTCCCTCAAGAAGCGTCTAAACAGACTGTTGCTTATAACTTTCAATTCCGGCTCCTCAAGTCTACGTCCGTAGTTATCTGCTGGGTCGCCGTGCCGGTTCCTCCACCAGTTTGAACATCCAACGAGATGCGGATCACCTCTACGTCGGGTTCGTTGGTCGTCGCTATCAGATCTGTCCCGCTCTTCTTCAAGTACTCGAATTTCAGACCACCATCGTAGCTAGCGGTAGGATTGGCGGGTTTCACGGACTCCACGACTGTCTGCCCGCCCGAGGCGCCGCCGGTTCCGACAGTTCTCCTCAATAGCTTGCCATCGAGGTAGTAAGTGATCTGCTCCGTCGCAGTTGCCACGACTCGATCCCCGTTGAGATCGTTGCCGAAGGTAATTTGTCTTTCCGACATCGAACCCGTCAATAGCCGTGTGTCGGGTGTCGAGTTACCTTTGTCGTATGGATAGGCGGCCCGCAGCTCGCGCTCCATCTTGCCAAGCCCCAGTCGAGCATTTTCGACGGCTTCGACTTTATTGTTTCCATAGGTAAAGACTCGGATGCTCATGTCGAAGATGCTGTACAAGGCGAACATGACGATGAGCATCACCATTATCGTGACCAACATCTCGACTAGAGTGAAACCATCTTCCTCACGGATCGCCCGCATTAGGAGACTCCTCCCGCGACTACCCCGGAGACATTTATGCTATTGCTAGAAGACCAGTTCACCTTGACGGTCACCCGGATCAAGCGAGTGTCCGAACCAGTGCCCGAGTTAACGAGGTTGCCGGACGCATTGACCGACACGTACTCTTTGCGAACGGTATAGGTTCCGTTGGGCAGTTTGGCGTTGGGCGGAATGGGCTCAGGGTTTGGCGAAGTGTACACACCTGTCGTGCCGCTCGGCGTTGAAGGGTTTACCGGGAAGCTATCCCGAACCTGTGTGTAGGAAAGGACTTTCGTCCGTTCCAAACGCTCGTTAGCGAACGCTCGCGCTTTGTCGTAGTTGCTGCCAGTAGTAGCTGTCTTGAGGCCAGTATCGAACATACCGACCATTGGAATGATCGCGATGCTAAGAAGCAGTATCGAAACCATAACCTCCACGAGAGAGTATCCGGCCTCTTCTCTCAAGCGATCAATCAACGCGCACCCGCGATGTCTGCGTTGCAATACTGATCGTATGCTTTGGATTGCTCGCGGTTCCGCCGTCCTTGCGGCTTACCGTGGTCGTAAGTCCACCGGCAGTCGTCGCTGAGCCATCTGAAGTAAAGCGAGCACCGAAAGCTGCATCTATCTCAGTACCCTCCGGCAGGCACTTGGCTGTCGTCACAGAGCTGGTAATGGGGTTGCCGATCTGGACAAGATAGTAGTCCGCTGGCGCACCGCCAGAGCAGGTGGGCGCGGTGCCAGGGATCGCGAGTGAGGACAGATTTGTCACTACAGCGTAATCCTTTAGTTGGCTCGTAGACTTGTTGTTAGCCAGTCGAAGATCCGCCGTCAACTGGTTTGCAGCGGATGTCACTTTGCGACTCTCGACAACATTCTGCCACGATGACGACGCGATCCCCACAACTATACCTATTATGGCTATAGTTACCAAAACTTCGACCAGCGTGAAGCCGCGCTCATCTCTTAAACACTGGTCTCTCTGGTTTTGTGACACACCCATATTAAAGTTGTCGGCACACGATCGAGAAAACTTTAATCCGCGAGGGCGTATGGATTCGCTTTCGACGCGCAAGGGTCTGCGGGGGCTGGTTTTCGTTGTAATCCGTCTCATCTCTTCTGTAATGCCCGCGTACCGTGGATTTTAGCGGGCGGGCAGTGGATTTGTTTTTAGCGATGTCAATCGCAGGGGGCTTCGTTGTAATCGAGCTTCACTCGAACCCTCGATGTAGCGGCGAGGGCCGTGACTCGGCGTTGCGGGTCTTCGTCGATAGTTACGCATACCGTGCCGCTCGGGCCTACCCGGAAAGCCAGGGTGCCGTCGGAGTTTACTTCCAGCGTGCGAGTGCTCGCTGGTGAAACGGGGATCAGGCCGTTCGGATTGGCACTTGGATCATTTAGACTGCTGTTGTGATTCCAGACCTCGACATTGGCGGGCAGGTAACGCTCTTCGATCGGGGTTCCAGCGGCGACCGCCGTGCCATCTACCCCAGCCATCTTCACCATGTAGTAGTCCGGCCCGGCAGCCTCATCCCCGCGCCCCGGCACGAATATTACGCGCCAGTCGGTAAGCTGGTTAGAGGCGTTGGAATGAGCCAGGCGCACGTCGGCTTTGACCTGCGTGGCTGCGGTGTCCACCCGCCAACGCTCCAGGATGCCGAGAAAGATGATTATCCCGACCGCGAGCAGGATGCCGAGTATGACAATGGTCACCAGCATCTCTTGGAGTGTAAATCCGCGTTCGACCAAAAGCTTGCGCCGAACTCCGTGTCTAGATCCCATCCCCCGCCTCCGCGCTCATGCCGTTCCTGAGTGAAATATATTACATGAGCGCGGTCGCTGCCAGATTCAGAGGATGGGTTTTGGGCTTACTTGCGCTCGATGAACTCGATGCGGTAGCCGTCGGGGTCTTTTACGAAGAAGAGGCGGGTTCCGCCGCTGCCCATCTCGTGCGGCTTGCTCTCGAACTCCACGCCACCGGCGGCTTCGAGCTGATCTGATAGGGCATCGAGGTCTTCGACGGCGAAGGCTACGTGACTGTAGCCGTCACCTAGTGAGTAAGACTCATCCTGATCGTGGTTGAAGGTTAGTTCCAGGCGAGATTCGTCTTCACCGGGGATGCCGAAGAAGGCGTTGGTCGCGTCGCTGCCAACGGGGCTCTTGCGACGCAATTCCAGGCCGAGTTTGTCGCGATAGAACTCGATGCTCTTGTCGAGATCCAGGACCCGGTAGCAGGTGTGTATGTACTGCATGGATGCTCCTCCTATATAGGGTAGGGTTGATAGTCCGTAGAGATATTGTAGCCGGTACTCGCGGGGCTGATAGCGGTTTCGCTGATATGCTCTGCTGGTGGATGAGCCGAAGATCACGCGAGGGCTTTCGGGGGGACCGGCGCGACGGGCGGCGGCGGTGGCTCGGGTTGGGGCTCGCTACGGGTTTGGATTCGTTTTCGGGCGGCGATTCTCACTGCGACGACGGCCTCCAGACCTCGGTAAGATCGGCACTCGGATGCGCCTCTCGTTTGAGGAGCTTGGCCCAAACTTTGCCGAACTCGGACACTTTCTCTCCCTGCGCCGGGATCTCCTGCCGCCGGGCATAGCGGTCGAGCTTGGCAGCACCCTGAGAATTCCAAAGGCGATGTCCCCCACCGAAGTCCGCACCCGCCTGGAGACCGAGTTGGATAACTCCCTGGAACGGTTGTTCGTGGAGTTCTCCGAGGAGCCGGAGAGAGTTGGAGTATTCACGCAATCCCATCGGGTGACGCTGCCAGGGGATCGCCCCGCACTCGTAGTCGTCAATCGACCCGGAATTCGGCGGGATCTCCTAGCGATGCGTCCCGTCGCGGACCTAACTCGCCGCAGACTGGGCGACCGTCTTCCTCTCGACCCTGGCAAAACCGTGGCTCAGTTCGCCGCGCACGCCACCCATCGCCGGGATATGTACGCTGCCGCCCAGAACGTAGCTCGACTAGCGACGCTCGGAGATCTCGGAATACGCATACCAGAGGCTTATCGGGGATATTCGTCGTCACGATGCGTCACCTTCGAAGCGCCGCCGGATGGTTTGCCTCTGGACGCGGCAGATCTCCAGACGGCGGCGGCGGCTCTGACGCGGCTCGGAGTGTTGGAGGGGATCTTCTTCGCGGACGTTACGCCCGGTCGATTCGTTCGTTCGGGAGAGGAGATCTGGTTTTCAGACCCAACGGAGTCTTTCTCTCTGGACCCGGAACGTATGCGAGGCATCTCGGAGGTTCTGTCCTCCGTGCGCCGGGAGGATGTGGATGCGATACTTCGCGCCCTCCCGCTTACCGGAGCGACCGTTCCATTCGAGGACGCGAACCTCAAACGCGAGTTGCGGGAGGCGCTAGGCTCCCTCGGTGGACCATTGTGGAGGGAGCACACCGTTGCGGAAGTCCGGGACGCGGGCCTCGAAGCCCTGCGGCGGGGCGGCGTGGTCCTGGAAGACGAGACCGCCGGGCTCTTTGGGTCTCTCGTGGCGGCGGAAGAATTGGGCGGGAGCGGTGGACTCCCGGCTGCGGCGGGGGCCGCTGGTCGGCTCAACGCCCGGTACAGAGACCCAGCGTACCTTATAGGGCGCACGGCCCGGCGGCTCGCTCAGCCCGATGCTTATGCGGACTATCCGCGTCAGATCCACGCTTTCCTCGACGAGTTGAAGGATGGCGAGTTGGAAGTGCGGTTTCAGCACGGCGGGTTAGACGAGTTGATCGGCAAGGTAGATCTTCTGGCTAATCGGCTCGTCTTCGCGCTGCTCATAGCCGCGCTCATAATTGGGTCGTCCATGCTTGGCATCTTCACCGAGGGCGGGGCGAAGTTGTTGGGAGTTAGTGTTTTCGGTCTGATCGGGTTCGTAGCCGCAGCCGTGCTCGGCGTACTGCTCTTGCTCGGCATCATCCGCTCCGGGAGGCTATAGTTTCCGAGGACATCTTTGAGTCCGCATCCCAATAGATACTAGAAGGAGAGATCCCAATGGAGGAGCAGAACCGCAGCGAGATCCTGAAGTCCATTCCTTATGGCTTCTATATAACCGGCGTAATAGGCGCCGACGGCGAAGCGAACGGCTTCACAACCTGCTGGGTCAGCCAGGTCTCCTTCGAGCCGCAACAACTAATAGTCGCCGTCCGCAAAGACCAGCACACTCACGACCTGATGGACTCCGGCGGCGTATTCTCCCTAAACTTCCTCGACGCGGAGCAGGAAGCTCTCGCCAGCGAATTCACCCAGCCGCTCCAGCACGAAGACGGGGCCGTCGGTGGACACGAATACGTCACGGGAGAAGCGACCGGAGCACC
Source organism: Rubrobacteraceae bacterium (assembly GCA_041747155.1). Classification (GTDB taxonomy): domain Bacteria; phylum Actinomycetota; class Rubrobacteria; order Rubrobacterales; family Rubrobacteraceae; genus JACDDK01. The sequence continues at coordinate 402 of JBGTFQ010000201.1, read as the reverse complement.
GCTCTTCGATGAAGCCTTCGCGCACCTCGAATGCCGGGTCGCCGGGAAGATGGAGGCTGGGGATCACACCGTATTCTTAGGAGAAGTAGTCGCCGCGAACCTTAAGCGCCCCGCCGACATCCTCACCGACCTCGATACCCCGATGGACTACGGTGGGTAGCGTCGGTTAAAGTTCCGACGGTCCCCGCCCGATAATATTCAGTAGGACACACCCGGATCAGGAGCCGAGTTTTGAAGATCCTGTTAGCCGAAGACGACACTGTATCCCGCACCATAGCGAAGCGGGCTATCCAGAAGCTGGGCCACGACTGCATAGCCGCGGAAGACGGCCTCGAAGCGTGGGGCATCTACCAGAAGGACCCGGGCATAGAGGTGATCGTCAGCGACTGGATGATGCCGAAC
>JBGTFQ010000200.1:0-9444 GCA_041747155.1 Rubrobacteraceae bacterium | reverse complement strand
ATCATGAAGCTGAACCCGCCCGCGAACACCGTCGTGCGGGGTGGTGAGATACTTTTCGAGGGGCAGGATCTTTTGAAGCTCTCGGAGCGGCGGATGCAGAAGGTGCGGGGGCCGAAGATCTCGATGGTCTTTCAGGACCCGATGACCTCGCTGGACCCGACCATGAAGATCGGTAAGCAGATCGAAGAGAGCTTGAAGAAACACCTCGGCATGGCCGGAAAGAAGGCCACGGAGCGCGCTATCGAGTTGTTGAAGCTCGTAGGCATTCCGAATCCCGAAGCCCGCGTGCGCCAGTACCCGCACCAATTCTCCGGCGGTATGCGCCAGCGCGTAGTCATAGCAATCGCTCTTGCGTGCGACCCGCAGGTCCTTATCTGCGACGAACCCACGACCGCGCTAGATGTCACCATACAGGCTCAGATCCTTGAGTTGTTGCGGGACTTGCAAGACCGGATAGGGACTTCGATCATCCTTATAACTCACGACCTCGGGGTGGTCGCCAATGTCGCGGATCGTGTCGCGGTCATGTATTCGGGCAGGGTTGTCGAGACGGGGACTCTCCGCGAGATCTTCTACTCGCCCAAACACCCTTACGCTTGGGGACTTCTGGCCTCCATCCCGCTCCCGAACGCCGACCGTTCGCAGGAGCTTATCCCCATCCCCGGCTCACCGCCGGATGCCCTGGACCCGCCGAAGGGTTGTCCCTTCGCCGCCCGATGCCCTCACGCCATGAAGATCTGCCCCGAAGAGATGCCTGCCTACACGATCTTCTCCGAGGAGCATCAGGCCGCCTGCTGGCTACACCATGAGATGGCCCCGAAGGTCGAACCACCCGTAAAGCTCGGAGGCGTCCGGTGACGGAGAGGACGAACGGCAACACCCCAAACGGCGAAGCCCCGGTGCTGCTGGAGATAAAGAACCTCAAAAAGCACTTCAAGGTGGGCCGCGAGATGCTCAAGGCCGTAGACGGCATCTCGCTCCAGATACGCAAGGGCGAGACGTTCGGGCTGGTGGGCGAGTCCGGGTGCGGCAAGTCCACCGCTGGCCGCGTGCTCGTGCGACTCTACGAGCCTTCCGGCGGGAGCGTCGTCTACGACGGTAAGGACCTGACGGAGGCCAAAGGTGACGAGGCGAAATCGCTAAATCGCAAACTCCAGATGATCTTCCAAGACCCGCAAGCCTCCTTGAACCCGCGCATGGTCGTCGGGGACATCATCGCCGAGGGACTTGACATTCACGGCCTCGCCGCAAACAAAAAAGAGCGTCGCGAGCGGGTCAACGACCTGCTAAAGACCGTCGGCCTCTCTGAGGAGCACGCCGGGCGCTACCCGCACGAGTTCAGCGGCGGCCAGCGCCAGAGAATAGGTATCGCCCGCGCCCTGGCCGTGGACCCGGAGTTTATCGTGGCGGACGAGCCGGTCAGTGCGCTCGATGTGTCCATTCAGGCTCAGGTTATCAACCTCCTGAAGAAGCTGCAGCGCGAAAAGGGATTGACATACCTATTCATTTCTCATGACCTCTCGGTGGTCAAGTACATCTCGGATCGTATCGGAGTGATGTACCTTGGAGTGATGGTCGAGACAACGGACTCAGACAAGCTCTACGAGGAGCCATTGCACCCATACACTCAGGCGTTGCTCTCAGCTATACCAGTCCCCGATCCAGACGTGGAGAGTGAGCGCGAACGAATCGTGCTCGAAGGTGATGTGCCGAGTCCGGTCAACCCTCCGTCTGGATGTCGGTTTAGAACCCGATGCCCACAAGCCATGGATGTGTGCGCCGAGATCGTCCCCGAGATGCGCGAGATAAAACCGGATCACTCAGCAGCTTGCCACCTCTACTACGATGCCCGCGCCGAACAGCAGAGAGACCGCGTCGCGGCAGACTGATCTATCCGAACTCAACGAGAGATAACAAAGTAGCATGACAAACATAATCGCCACCTTCTCCATCGCAGCCTTCGACCCCGAGACAGAATCCTGGGGTGTTGCTGTGCAGTCCAAGTTTCTTGCTGTCGGAGCTGTCGTGCCCTGGGCGCGGGCTGGAGTTGGTGCCGTCGCGACGCAGGCGATGGCGAACTATACCTACGGGCCTCGTGGCTTGGATCTCCTCTCCAAAGGAGATTCCGCCGAGAGTGTTGTAGAGACCCTAACCTCCGCCGACGATGGCCGCGAGCACCGGCAAGTAGGCGTAGTGGACTCAACCGGGCGGTCTGCGACTTTTACCGGATCGGAGTGCTTCGACTGGGCGGGCGGCGTAACGGGCGAGCACTACGCCGCGCAAGGCAATATCCTCGTCGGTCGGGAGACGGTCGAGGCGATGGCGCACGCTTACGAGACGGATGGGGGAGACTTCGCCGGGCGGTTGCTCTCGGCACTCGAAGCTGGTCAAGCGGCGGGAGGGGATCGCCGGGGTCAGCAGTCTGCGGCGCTGCTCGTGGTGCGTGGGGGCGGTGGATACGGTGGAGACAACGACCGGGTCGTGGACCTTCGAGTGGACGAACATCCTTCGCCGATACAAGAGTTGATCCGCATCCGGGGTCTACATGACTTGTACTTTGGTGAGACCAAAGAGGTAGTCGTGGTAGAGGGAGAAGTCCGGGAAGAGGTCGAAGAGATACTGGTCCGGCTCGGATACCTAGAGCAACGAGCCCCTGAAGATGAAGCTCTGTTTGCGGCCCTTGTGGCGTACCACGGCACCGAGAATTTCGAGGAGCGGGAGCAGGATCGGGGTTATCTGGATGCGGAGGTGCTGAAGTTTATGCGGGATGAGCTTTGAGGGTTGGTACATATGTCTCAACTGCTGTACGCTACGTTTCTAGCGGCGATGCCCGGCGAAGCTTCGAGAGAGGGGAGTAGAACGTGGCGATGCTCGAAGTGAATAACTTGAAGACTCATTTTAAGACTCAGGACGGTTTGGTCAAGGCTGTGGATGGTGTCTCGTTCTCTTTGGAGGAGGGGGAGACGCTTGGGATCGTGGGTGAGTCCGGGAGTGGTAAGAGTGTTACGGCTCTCTCCGTTATGCAGCTAAATCCCGCGCCGCCGGTTACTTATCCAGAGGGTGAGATCCTCTTCGAGGGCCAGGATTTGTTGAAGACTTCGGACAAGAAGATGCAGAAGATACGCGGCAACGATATCGCCATGATCTTCCAGGACCCGATGACGTGTCTCAATCCCGTCTTTACCGTGGGAAATCAGATCACGGAGGCTATCCGAATTCATCAGGGTGTCTCGAAATCCGAAGCCCGCGAGAAGGCTGTCCAGACTCTGAAGGATGTGGGCATAGCCAATCCCGAGCGTCGTGTAAAGGAGTATCCGCATCAATTCTCCGGCGGGATGCGCCAGCGGGCTATGATCGCGATGGGCCTAGCTTGTAATCCGAAGGTCCTTATCTGCGACGAACCGACGACTGCCCTTGATGTGACGATTCAGGCTCAGATCCTTGAGCTTATGGTGGACCTGCAGGACAAGTTCGGTACGGCTATCGTTATGATCACGCACGATCTCGGTGTAGTCGCCCAGATCGCGGACAAGGTTATGGTGATGTACGCCGGCCGCGCCGTCGAACAGGCCACGACCGACGATGTTTTCTACGATCCGCTGATGCCGTACTCGTGGTCGCTCTTGAGAAGTCTTCCACGATTGGATACGGCTGGCGAGGTGCGGCTGCTCCCGATCAAAGGCCAGCCACCGTCCCTGATCCACCTTCCAAAAGGCTGCAATTTTTCCCCCCGCTGCCCATTTGTCCGGGATGAATGCCACGAGACCGACCCCATCCTTGAAGAAAAGAAGCCCGGCCACGCCGCCGCCTGCATCCTGCCGGTGGAAGAGATGGAGGCGAACAAGAACCGCGTGGACCAGGAACTGGGGGTGAGCGGATGACCACCGAAAACGCCACAACCAACGGCAACGGATACTCTGGCGAGTACCTGCTCGAAGCCAAAAATTTGAAGATGCACTTCCCCATAAAAGCCGGTGTTCTCAAGCGCACCGTCGGTCATGTAAAAGCCGTCGACGGCGTGGATCTCCAGGTGAAGAAGGGCGAGACTCTGGGATTAGTAGGTGAGTCGGGGTGCGGCAAGAGTACGTTGGCGCGTCTGATCCTCCGTCTTCTGGAGCCTACGAATGGCGAAGTAATGTTCGAGGGTAAGGATGTCCTCTCGATGGGTCGCAAAGAGATGCTCGCGGTGCGCCGGGACATGCAGATCATCTTCCAGGACCCGTACGCCTCGCTGAATCCGCGCATGAGCGTTGGTAGCATCGTCTCCGAACCGTTGCGGACTCACAAGGTTGGGGAGGCTGGCGACCGCAAGCGTCGGGTGCGCGAGCTGCTCGAAATTGTGGGGCTAAATCCCGAGCATGTCAATCGCTATCCGCACGAGTTTTCTGGAGGTCAGCGGCAGAGGATCGGGGTGGCCCGCGCCATCGCGCTGAATCCGAAAGTCATTATCTGCGACGAGCCGGTGAGCGCTTTGGATGTCTCGATCCAGGCTCAAGTCGTCAACCTTCTGGAGGATTTGCAGAAGGAGTTTGATCTCACCTACGTCTTTATCGCGCATGATCTCTCAGTGGTGAAACACATCTCGGATCGCGTAGCGGTAATGTACCTCGGGAAGATAGTGGAGATCTCCGACCGCAAGACCCTCTACGATAACCCGCGCCACCCGTACACGAACTCGCTGCTATCCGCCATCCCGATACCGGACCCGGAGAAGGAACGCGCCCGCCGCCGCGTGGTCTTAACTGGCGACGTGCCAAGCCCGGCCAACCCGCCCTCGGGATGCCACTTCCACGTCCGTTGCCCACGCGCTCAAGAGTACTGCAAAGACAACGAACCCGACCTCGCCGCGCATGGGAAGACCGATCACCAAGCCGCCTGTTTTTTTCCGGTACTCGAAGGCGAGAAGGTCGAGTCGTCCACTACTGAGACTCCCTACGTCGGTTAGTTCTCTCCGCCGAACCGCGCCCGTTAGGTAGTAGAATCCAGATATGTGGAAGACCACCAAAGCCGCTCTAACGAAGCGTATCGCCTGGCGGCACTTTATCATGCAAACGCTGTTTCTCTCGTTGCTCCTATTGGCCGTCGCCGCCGGGGCTTTTCTCTACGGACGCTCGCAGAGCATCGCGGGTCTTGAAGGCCGGGATCGTGAGAGCCTCAAGCTCTACGCCGAGGCACTGGATACCGTCCGAGACGACTACGTCGGCCAGGAGAATATGGACTCCAAACAGCAGACCTACGGCGCGATAGAGGGCATGTTAGATTCCCTGGGCGACGAAGGACACACGCGGTTCCAGACTGCCAAACAGGCCGAAAGCAACCGGGCCGGACTCTCGGGAAAGTACATCGGAGTTGGCATTCAATTATCGGACGAGAAAGAAGGCGTAGTCGTGGCGTCTCCCATCGAAGGTTCACCGGCGGAGGAAGCTGGGATCGAATCCGGGGATGTTTTGACCGCCGTTGACGGCAAAGAGGTGGGGGATAAGAAAGCCGCCGACATCGTCGACGACGTAAAAGGCGAGAAAGGGACGACGGTCGAGCTAACCGTGCGACGTGACGACAAAGAGCGCGACTTCGAGATGCAGCGGGCCGAGATCAAGTCTTCCGTTGCTTCGTGGTACTTGATCCCGGACTCCGACACCGCTCACGTGCGCCTGACATCCTTCTCCGACGACAGCTACGATGAGTTGTCGCGTGTTCTGGACGAAGCGCGAGCGGGCGGCGCGAAACGCTTTATTTTGGATGTCCGCGACAACCCCGGCGGGCGCTTGGATCAGGCCGAGAAGATCTCCAGCCAGTTTCTCGAAAAAGGCAAAGTTATCTATATCCGAGAGAATGCCGACGGCGATCGCGAGAAGATCAAAGCAAACGACGACGCGGAGACGATAAAAGCTCCGCTAGTAGTCCTCGTAAACGAGGGATCAGCTTCGAGCTCCGAGATACTGGCAGGCGCCCTCCGGGACAACGAACGGGCTACCGTGATCGGCAAGACAACCTTTGGCACTGGAACGGTCCTCTCCGAGTTCACCCTGAGTGACGGATCTTCTATCCTGCTCGGCGTGGCCGAATGGCTCACGCCGGACGGAGACTTTATCCGGGAGAGTGGCATCGACCCAGACATTGAAGTGAAGCTCGGTAAGGATTCCGAACCCGTCACGATAAACGAAGCCAAAGAGATGTCCGCTGACGAGATCCTGGAGAACGATGCGCAACTAAGCCGCGCCTTCGAAGAGGTGAGCCCAGGATAAGATGATCGAGAACTCTGGTGGATGCAAATAGAAGCTATGCGGTAATATCACAACCGCTCGCAACCGAGTCGGCGGGCATTAGCGTTCGAGAGGAGCACACATGGGAATCGCTGTAGTGGCTATGATCCTGCTGGTGGTAATAGCGGTTATCGCCATACCGATATTCGTCGGGGTTTTAGGACGCGCCGCCGAACGTAACCCAAACCGCCCCGAGGGCGAAGGCGACGAGACCGAACGCCGCGACCCCGGCAAACGCTCCGGCGCCGGTAGAGACGAGTAGCTAACCGGGTTACTCCTGTATCTAGACTGTCTGACGAAGAAACTCGAACAAAACGATACCCGCCGCGACGCTGAGGTTCAGGCTTTTCGTCGTCCCACGCTGTGGAATCGTGACTTGCTCGTCGCACACCGCTAGTAGCTCGGGGCGAATTCCAAAGCCTTCGGAACCGAAAATGAGGGTATCGTCTGGCCGAAAAACTAAGCTCGTTAGGGGCGTTGCACTCTGGTCCGGGATCGTCGCTATCTTTCTGCCAGGCCACGCTTGTAGAAGCTTTTCGGGTTCTTCTACGCGCTCGAAATGTACGCGGAAGAAAGCTCCTGCCGAGACTGTTTTGATGCGAGCGGTTCGACTTTTGCCGTAGGTGGCGCGGATCAGGCGGTTTGGATCGTAGACGTAGCACCATTCTATGCCAAGTGTTTCCAGGGTACGCGAGATCCCACAGATGTTTTCGAAGTCGCTCGGAGCGTCCAGAAAGACGTTCATGGTCCAAGGTGAAAGATGCTTCGAGTGGACGACCGGGTAATACTAGTCCAGCAGGTCGCGGAGAGAGGCGGCGTGGGGGCTTGTTTTTATCTTGGCGAGAGCTGTTAGTTGGATCTGGCGTATGCGTTCGCGGGTTACGTCGAAGCGTTCGCCGACTTCCTCTAGTGTTTTTGGTTGTCCGCCGGTGAGTCCGAAGCGGTATTCAAGGACCATGCGTTCGCGTTCGGGGAGGCCGTTGAGGGCTTCTTGCATCCGGGCTTTGAGTAGCGAGGATCTGGCGAGGTCGTGGGGGGATTCCGAATCTTCGTCGGCGATGAAATCTCCGAGTTCGGAGGAGTGATCTTCGCCCACAGGTGTTTCGAGCGAGATGGAGCGGCGGCTGACGCGCCGGATGCGTCCTATCTCTTCGGTCTCGACTTCGAGGACGACGGCTACTTCTTCGTCGGTCGGGTCGCGGTTCAGGTCGGCGGCGAGGCTTCGCTGGACTCGGTAGAACTTGTTGATCTTCTCGACCATGTGAACCGGCACGCGAATGGTGCGGCCCTTATCCGCGATAGCACGGGTTACGGCTTGCCGGATCCACCACGTAGCATAAGTCGAGAACTTGAAACCCTTACGATAGTTGAATTTCTCGACCGCCCGCATAAGACCAATGTTCCCCTCCTGGATAAGGTCCAATAGCGAGACGCCACGGCTGGCGTATTTCTTGGCGATGGAGACGACGAGCCGCAGGTTGGCGCGCGTGAGGTGCGCTCGCGCTCGGCGGTCTCCACGTTCGACACGCTTCGCCAGATAGACTTCCTGGGCTTTTGTTAGGAGGGGGGTTTTGCCGATCTCATCGAGGTACATCTGAACCGCGTCGCCGGTATATCGGGTTCGGAGATCGCTCTCCATTACTTCCTCGACTATCTGGGCATCTTCTTCGTTGAGGGTGTCTTGGATGAAACCGGCATCCACGACTTCGACACCGTGTTCGCGGAGGAGGCCGTAAACTTGTTGGATCTCATCGGTCGAGAGATCCACTTCCTGAAGAAGCGTTAGGACTTCGCTGGACTCCAACGTCCCGGACTCGCGTCCAGCGTCGAAGAGATCCTGAATCCCTTGCAACTCTCTAAGGTCACGTTGAGGTTGCAAGCCGGTCCAGATGTTCTTTAGAGTCCAACTCGTAAGTCATGTAGCCGTTAATATATCCGAAAAGGATCAAAGATCAATTGCAACCGGGTATACACTGAAAACGTTGCACACGCTCAGAAAGGACCACCATGATCGGCGCGAGAAGACTCTACAAGGTCTTTAACGAATCCCGCAAGTCCACCCGCAACCGCGTCACCCTGGCCGTGACGGGTTCTTCCCCACAGGCTTCCGAGCTGGCCGCGCTACTCGGCGCGGAGCGAACGATGAAAGGAGCCGAAGTCATCTTGGCCGTACCCGACTCATACCCGCAAGGTGGGATCACGCTCTCCGGCAAAGCCGTGGAGGATCCGGATGAGTTGACCCTTTCGACCATCACGGAACAGGCTATCCGAGACGAACTGGCCCCGGAGATCGTGCGAGCTATGGACGAAGACTATCTGGTGCCGCTGGCGAAGGGATATCCACTCTTGCGTCGCGCTATCTGCGATTGGCTGGTCCGAAACAACGCCCAGGAAAATGCTTTTATCGGGGCGTTGCCGATCCCCGGCGCTGATATGCCGGTGATGACGGCGAATCAGGGCCGGATGGTGCTTCAGATCGCCGCGGCCCACGGCGAACAACTCTCGATGGAACGCGCCCGCGAGTTGCTCGGGGTGTTGGCTGCGGGCTTTGGCTTGCGAGCCCTGGCCCGTCAGGCGGTGAAGATCGTCCCCGTTGGCGGTTGGGCCGCATCTGCGGTAATGGGCTACGCTGGAACGCTCGCCATGGGCCGCGCAACCATCCTGTACTTCGAGCGCGGCGGCCAGGAGGTCGGTCGCAAAGAGATGGAGAATATCCAAAAACGAGCCACGGAAGAAGCCAAAACCTTCGTCTCGCGCATCCGCCGAAAGTGAGCCTCGCACAATCCATACGCCACGTCCGGGACATCCTGCGGAGATTGGTGTGGCGATTTATCTTTGGCCTAGCGGCGTTGCAGGCTGTGCTGGTGGCGATACTGGTCGTTATGGCGCAGTTGCGGAAGCGGCGCGAGGGGCCAAGAGAAGGTTTCCCGTGGGAAGAGCAGCCCGAGATCGAGTTGGAGAGAGCCGATGATCGGCTGAAGATATTCCCATTCGGCGTCCGACTCTACGACGATATGCTAAGAGCTATCGAGGAGGCTGAGAGTCACATCTTCGTCGGCACTTTTATCTGGAAGGACGATGAGATCGGCCACCGTCTCGTGAACGCTCTTGCGGAGAAGGCCCGCGAAGGCGTGCAGGTCTACGTGGTCTTTGACGGTCTGGCTAACGTGTTCGTGCCGCC
>JBGTFQ010000199.1:0-3958 GCA_041747155.1 Rubrobacteraceae bacterium | reverse complement strand
ACCGGAGAGCTCATCGTCGACTTCCTTGTAGTACGGCGGCGAGGACATCGTGGAGATTCTCATCTTGGAGGCCGCCTCGTCCACGAGGTCGATAGCCTTGTCCGGCAGGAAGCGATCCGCGATGTAGCGATGCCCAAGCTCGGACGCGGCCTTTAGAGCCTCGTCGGTGATTGTCAACTTGTGATGCGCCTCATACTTCTCGCGCAAGCCCTTGAGGATAAGCTCGGTCTCCTCCACGCTCGGCTCACCGACCTGAATGGTCTGGAACCGGCGTTCGAGAGCCTTGTCCTTCTCCACGTACTTGCGGTACTCATCCGTAGTCGTAGCTCCGATCACTTGGATCTCACCACGAGCCAAAGCGGGCTTGAGGATCGAAGCAGCGTCTATCGCACCCTCGGCGGCGCCCGCTCCAACGAGGTTGTGGATCTCGTCGATAAACAGGATCACATCACCGTGGTCGGTGATCTCCTTCATGATCTTCTTGAGACGTTCCTCGAACTCCCCACGATACTTACTCCCCGCGACCAAAGCCCCGAGATCCAACGTGTAGACTTCCTTGCCCGCGAGCATCTCCGGGACGCGATCCCGAGCTATCTCTTCGGCCAGTCCTTCCACGATGGCGGTCTTGCCAACCCCCGGCTCCCCAATGATTACGGGGTTGTTCTTCGTCCGACGAACGAGGATCTGCATGATCCGGGCTATCTCTTCGCTGCGCCCGATTACCGGGTCGAGCTTGTCCTCTTCGGCATACGCCGTGAGGTTTCGCCCGTACTGATCCAACTGCCGAGTCTTGGGCCGCTTGCCCTCAACTCCACCGGAACCACCGCGACCACCAGTACCGGCCTCGCCACTCCGGCCCCGCTGCGCCCGGCCACCGCCGAGCATCCGCACGACCTCACGTCGAACCTTGTCCGGATCGACATCCAGATTGGAGAGCACTCGCGCCGCTACTCCCTCGCTCTCACGAACGAGTCCCAGCAGAATGTGCTCGGTGCCGATGTAGTTGTGACCGAGTTGCAGAGCTTCGCGCAACGCAAGCTCCAAGACTTTCTTCGAGCGCGGCGTGAACGGAGCCTGCCCACCCGTGCCCTCCTCGCCGTAACCGACGATACTCTCGACCTGCTCGCGCACCTCGTCGAGGTGGACGTTCAGGGACGACAGAGCCCGAGCCGCTACGCCCTCATCCTCACGCAAGAGGCCGAGGAGCAGATGCTCGGTGCCGATGTAGTTGTGGTTGAAAGTGCGGGCCTCTTCTTGGGCCAGCACGACGACCTTACGCGCTCTCTCTGTAAATCTTTCGAACATTAGCGGGAGCCTCCCGTGGTTTGAGGGTCCATCACAACGTCGGGGATAATGGTCTCTTTATGATGTGTACGACTGCCTGAAACAAATAGATTACAAATCGTCAAAAACTTTGCTTCTAAAATCAAGTTGCGCCTCTTCCATCTTGCTTGGTCTTGCACTAATTATACAAAGGTTCTGCCCAATTATGGTCGCATCCAGCACTTTACGCTCTCAGCCCCATAAGTTGCGCCGCCGCTGCGCCCGACTCCTTTCGGTAGTGTCTAGCCGGGTTTGCAGACTACCCCGAAGATACTCCGCCAACTGGATGTCGGTGGTGTGCCGCATCACACGGCGAGTCGGCTTCGCCTTATCTCTTCGGGCAACCCGGCTACGAATGGACCGGCCTTTGGGCCACTTTTCTTGCCGAGCAAGACCGTGTACAGAGCCGCGAAAGCCTTCTTGGGCTTGAGATCCATCCCAACCGCCGTACCGTACAGAAGATCCTGCACCACGTCCCCGTCCATGTCGGACTCTATGAGATCCGAAACCCCGCGCAAGTACGCTCGTTGCTCGTCCTCTAACCCGGTCGCCGCTTCCCGCGATTCCTCGGGTGTCAGTATTCGGAGCTTGAGTGAGTCGGGGGCCCATGTCTCGGACCAGTTAAGGGCGTGCGTCAAGTCTCGGGCTAGCCGGTCTCGGTCTTGCGTGGCATGTTCGTAGCCGCCCCGGTCGAGCATTCGGGCTGCGGCGGTGGCGTCGCCGTTCGTGGTCTGAGCAACGGTTACGAGATGCAGGAATGGGATGGTGGGCTCGTCATGCTCGGAGTTGAACTCGTCCATAAACGCCGGGAATCCACCGGAGAGGTCAAGGTCGAGGGCTCGCGCAGGGTCGCGACCGAGGATCATGCGCCGCAATGCGTCGGGTGACATGATTTTCAGCAGGTCCCTCGGAAGTAGCACGATGCCTTTGGAGGAACTCATCGCGCCGACACCTTTTAGCTGGATCCACTCGTACTCGTGACGCCCCGGAATGGGATAATCGAAGACTTCCCGCGCCATTCTATCGGCGGTATCGGTCGAGCCGCCACGACTCGTGTGATCCTTGCCAAACGGCTCAAACGTCGCCCCGAGTACCTTCCACCGCGCCGCAAGCTCAACCCGCCAACTCAACTTGCCTTCGCCCTTCGAGTAGTCCGCCACGCTTTCAGTTTCCATATCGTCCACAAAGATGACGGAGTTTTCCTCTGGCCCGTGCCCGATCACACGGTTACCCACCAACTTACCTGACGCAGCCCGTGGCTGATACGGCGACCAGTCTTCCGGCATCTGTCGTCCGCTGGCTTCCTGGAGCAAGTCTCGGAGAGCTTCAGTTTGCGCTAAGGATTCCTTCGTGACCTCCGCGTAAAAGCCGCTCTCGTACAACTCGTGCGACCGCAAAACCTCAATCTCCATCCCCATGTCACGCAGCGACTCCTCAAAGGGAACCAGGAAATGCTCGGCGTAGGAATCGTGACAACCCTCCGGGTCCGGGATGTGGGAGAGACTATGGCCGATGTACCGCTCGTACTCTTGGGGGATGCCAGGAGCTATCTTTCTAAGCGGGTCGATGGTATCGGCGTGAAAGATGAAACGGACTTCCTCGCCCCGAGCCCTCAGCTCGTCAGCCACAGCTTCGGCGACGAGAACCTCGCGCATGTTTCCAGCGTGGATGTTGCCGGATGGGCTGATGCCGGTTACGACGACGTGCGGGCCTTCGCCTAACGAGTCGACGGTCATGGAGACCCAGGTGGGTATTGAGGGTGAGCGGTCGGTCATGGGATGCTCCGTTCGGTGAGAAGTTCGAGAGAAAAGAAGCTGTCGTGCCGGAGCGTCTAGCTCGCGGCCTCGACGTTGACGATCTCGTACTCCGTCGCGCCGCGAGGGGTGGAGACCGTTACTTTCTCGCCGACTTTTCGCCGCAGAACCGCTCTACCGACGGGCGAGGCGTGCGAGAGTTTGCCGTCCGTGGGGTCAGATTCGTTGGAGCTGACGATCTGGAACGTCCGTTCCGCGCCGCCCTTCACGACTCGCAGGGTGACCTTTGTACCGAGATCCACGGTTCCAGCACTCGTATTCGACGGTTCGACGACCTTCGCGTTACGAGTCCGGCGCTGGAGATCGCTGATCCGACGCTCCAACAATCCCTGCTCGTTTTTGGCATCGTCGTACTCGGAGTTCTCGGAGATATCCCCGAACTCCCGAGCCTGCCGGATGCGATCCGCAATCTCCCGCCGACGCTCCTCCGTGAGGTAGCGCAACTCCTCCTGGAGCTTCTCCAGACCTTCCGGCGTAACTAATTCTTGGTTCTTGTCAGTCATAAGCCCGGAGAGTATACGGACGTGTCAAGGAACTTTCAATGTAGATTTTGTATACAAGCGAACAATAAAGCTCGATGTCCTATATCTAGCGGCCTAAAGGTTCATTTCATGCAGGACACGAAGGCCATTTAGCGTTAGTTCGCCGTCGAAAATATTTATTTCGCGGCAGTGGCGCACGATCACCGAGGCTGGTCCTCCGGTCGCGATCACCTGTATTTCCTCTTCCGGGTGGTCGAGTTCGGTCTTGAAGCGTCGGATCAGGGCATCGAGTGCTCCCGCGTACCCGTAGATGAACCCGCTACGAATGGAGTCGGGGGT
>JBGTFQ010000198.1:0-2969 GCA_041747155.1 Rubrobacteraceae bacterium | reverse complement strand
ATTCGTCGAGATCCGCGCCGAATAGCTCCCGCATACTCACGCCGTAGGTACCAGCCAGCAACCGCAAAGACGCTATGGATGCTCCCGAGCCGCCCCGTTCCAGCGCGGAGATAAATGAGATGGAGAGTCCTGTAGCTTCTGAGACATCCTTTAGCGTCCGGTGAGCTTTGAGTCGTAGTCGGCGGAGTTGTTCGCCGGGTTGGTCGGTAGGTTGTGATGCGCCGTTGGTGGAAGGAGGGGATTTTGCGGCCCCGATCTGTTTTCGAATAGCGGCGAAGTTCAGACCCTCTACTTTCCTCATCTGCTTGATCTCACGTAGCCGTTCTACGTCCGGCTCCATATAAACTCGATATCCGCGCTCCGTCCGCCGAGGCTTTACCAGACGCTCCCGCTCCCACAACCGCAACGTCTGAGGCGCGAGACCTATCGACTGTGAAACCTCGCCTATGGAGAAACCAACCGAACCGCGCTTCGTCGCCAATCCAACTCCCGTGATCCGTTACTAGTACAACGGAATCTTATCGTAACTTATTACTCGGCAACCGAGAGCTCTATCTGGCGAAGTTGTTCGGGATCTCCGTCTTCGCCGTCAGCGGTGCTCTGAGCGCGGGTCGAAAGAGCATGGACACTTTTGGGGTGATAGTCATTGCCTTTGTAACGGTTACGGGAGGAGGTGCGATCCGGGACTTGCTCTTAGATCGGCACCCGGTGTTCTAGATCGGGGACCACATCTACCTGGCCATCTCCGCAACCACCGGCGCCGCCGCCACGTTCCTACTGCGACTGGCCGCCATCAAATGGAACCTGCAAGTCCCAGCCTTTATCCTAGATGATGACGACTCCTGAAAAACTATCTGAAATTCCCAGACAGTAAATTACTGTGGGATTGCATGTTTATTGTAGGCTTGATATAAGATACTGTTTGTGACGAGCAGCCACTTGGAAAGGGTGGGTTATGGCGAGTGTGGTAGGGGTTCCGAAGGAGATCAAGGACAAAGAAGGGCGTGTCTCCATGCAGCCGGATGGTGTGACGGAGTTGGTCCATCACGGTCACGATGTTGTGGTGCAGTCTGGTGCCGGGCAGGGCGCGGGGTTCACGGATAAGGAGTATTTAGATCTCGGGGCGCGGGTAGTCGGGAGCGCGAAAGAGGTCTTCGAAGCGGCGGATCTCATAGTAAAAGTAAAGGAGCCTATACCGGAGGAGTACGACCTATTCCGCGAAGGCCAACAACTCTTCACTTACTTACACCTCGCCGCCGATAAGGGACTCACCGAATTCTTGATGGAGAAGAAGATAGCCTCCATCGCCTATGAGACCGTCCAGGACCCTGACGGCAGCCTACCGCTACTCACGCCAATGAGCGAGGTAGCAGGAAGAATGTCCATACAGGCAGCCGCGCATCATCTCGAAAGTCCAAATGGCGGAGCGGGATTGTTGCTCGGTGGCGTGCCGGGGACACCGGCGGCGAAGGTCACCATTATCGGCGGCGGAATCTCCGGCACGGAGGCCGCGAAGATAGCCATCGGAATGCGGGCCATCGTGCGAGTTTTGGACATCAACCCCAAGCGGCTCGCGTATCTGTCGGACATCTTTGAGGGGCGCGTGGATCTCGTAATCCCCAACCGAGCCCGTACCGCTGCGTACGTAAAAGAATCCGACGTGGTTATAGGCGCGGTACTCGTAGCCGGGGCGAAGGCTCCCAAGCTTGTGAGCCGCGAGATGATAGCGAGCATGAGGCCCGGTTCCGTGGTCGCCGATATCGCCATAGACCAGGGTGGATGCTTCGAGACCAGCCGCCCGACAACCCACTCTGAACCAACCTACGTGGAAGAGAACGTCGTCCACTACTGCGTCGCCAACATCCCCGGTGCGGTCGCTCGCACCTCGACTCTCGCCCTGACCAGCGTCACGCTGCCGTATCTCGTCAAGATAGCGGACGGTGGCGTGCAGGGAGCCGTGGCCGAAGACCCGGTACTTGCGAAAGGGCTCTCGACTCTGGACGGCGATCTCGTTAGCGAACCTGTCGCAGAAGCCCACGGTCTACCGTACACCGAGCCCGCCGTCTCCGCGTGACCCGCTACGAGCCCGCAAACTCGTTCGAGACTCCGCGCTTCTCCGGAGTGCGCACCTTCATGCGACTGCCGAATAATCGGGATCTCGCAAACGCCGACGCCGCTGTTGTGGGAGCACCGTTCGATACTGGCGCGTCGTTTAGGGCCGGGGCGCGGTTCGGGCCGGAGGGTATTCGCTCGGCCTCTCATCTGTTGCGTCCGTACAACCCTTCGCAGGATGTCGCGGTCTTCGATCATCTCTCAGTCATAGATTACGGCGATGTGACGGTCGTACCAGGGTTTATCGAAGAGAGCTACGAAGAGATAGCGAAGGGGCTTTCGGAGGTTCACCGGGCGGGTGTTGTGCCGGTGGTGCTAGGGGGGGATCACTCCATAGCCCTGCCGGAACTTCGGGCGGCGGCAGAGACGCATGGCCCCCTCGCGCTCATCCAGTTCGATTCTCACGCAGATACTTGGGACGCTTACTTCGGCAAGAAATACAACCACGGCACCGTCTTCAAGCGGGCCGTCGAGGAAGGGTTGATCGCGCCGGAGAATTCCATACAGGTTGGGATGCGCGGTTCGCTGTACGATGCCGGAGACTTGCAAACATCGCGGGATCTCGGTTTAGACTTACAGACCACCGATGACGTGCGCGAAGCCGGAATCGAGAAGACCATCGACCGCATCCGAGAGCGCGTGGATGACGCAAAAGTCTACGTCTCCTTCGATGTTGATTTCGCCGATCCAGTCTACGCCCCCGGCACCGGAACGCCTGAGGTCGGCGGCTTTACGAGCTATGAAGCCCAGAAATTCGTGCGTGGCTTGCGTGGCCTGGAGATTGTGGGTTGCGATGTTGTCGAGGTGTATCCGCAGTACGACGGGCCGGGGCAGGTCACGAGCCTGTTGGCGGCGAA
>JBGTFQ010000197.1:0-24483 GCA_041747155.1 Rubrobacteraceae bacterium | reverse complement strand
TAGACCCAGGCACCACGTTTAGGCACGGGCTCGTACAGGAAATGCTCCATCTGAGTGACTACCCCGGTGCGGTGTTCCATCCAGTCGACCATGAACTTGCTCGCGTCAACCGCCTGAGACTTCACTCTGCCGATCATGCCGTCTCCTTTTTCACGCTACCACGCATCCTAAACGACGTAGGGTTGCTGTTTGTCTATACCAGGCTCTATGTCGTAGCCGTGCTTGACGTAGAGTTTGCCGTCTTCTTCGATCTTAACCTTCACGTACCTGTACATGCCCCGAGGAGGCGGTCCCCCAACGTAAGCGCCATTGATGTCGTACAGCCCACCGTGGCACGGACAGAGAAACTCGCCATGTCCGTCCGTGTTGATAAGCCACCGTACCGGGCAACCGAGATGAGCGCAAGAGTTGGAGAGCACGTTGATGCTCTTCTTCAGCTCTTCGCGTTCGGCTTTGGAGAAACCACTGCTTTTCTCGTCCATGAACGACGGACGATCCACCTTCGCGATATCGCCGGACTGCTCGTCGATCTCACTCTTCCAGGATAGCCACACCGCGTTCTTGAGCGTGAATTCCTCTGTGGAGCGCGGCTCATCGGGGAATTGCTCTTGAATCTTCGGATCGCCGTAGGTCTGGTCTATTGGAAACTCTATCTCGAAGGGTACAGGCTCGTCTTTGGGGATGTCCGAGACCGAGGCAACCTCTTGCCAGCCTTCGTCGATATCGGATTGACCGAGCACATCGGTCTTGATTATGGGACTCAACACGAACGCCACTGGCGGGATCGTAAGTATCGCCCCCACAACCGTACCCAGCAGACCAAACCCAAGAAAGTCGCTGCGGGTAATGGGGTCTTTCTGTAGCTCCGTCAATTCCTCGCCCCTTCTAACTCTTCCCGATGCTTCCTATCCACGTTTCGCTACTTCCCAAAGCCATCTGGCGGCTTGCTGCCCTCAACCGTGTAGTCCGGCTGATTATATACCGTGTACGGCACCCTAGAGTTGGATTTCATAAGGCCCATGCTCATGGCCGTAGTCGCCGCCAAAACTCCCAAGGACAACAACACTACTCTGTAAAGAGTACCTGGACTTCCGTAGCGAAAACGTAAGCGACCACGCATATAGGTAATAAAAGCTCCCAGCGTCGCCAGAGCCATTATCAGTATCGCGATGTAGCGCAGGTAGAAAAACGGCGACTCATAAGGCACGCTCGCGAACGGTGAGACCGAGTACAGACCCGCCACCGCCGCCAGCAGTCCGAAGAACCGAATCGGCACTCGACCGCCCCTGTCCGGGTGACGCCCGGCCCCCATGTACATCGCGGTGTTAGCCAACACGAACATCAAAACCACAAACAACAGGTTGAGGTAGAGAAGATTCGAGGTCGCGCCTGATGTTAGCCGATCATAAGATCCCGTATTGCTGGGGTTTATCGGATTCTCCGGCTGCGCGAGCTTCATGGAGTAAGCGATAAAGAAGCCGATCACTGGCTGCACCAACAAGAATCCCGTACCCCACGTAAGACCGACCGAAGTACTCCAGTCGTAGTAGGACTTGTCCTCCGGGGACTTGGAGCGGATGTACATAAAAGCCGCCCAAGCCGCGATAGCGAACGCGGGCCATGATAGGTTGGCGAACGTGCGGTGAAGCACCATCTCCACAAACATCGGGTTGAAGATCCCCTGAGCAGCCACGGCGAAACTCGTAACGTTATCGTTCGAGATCGGGGAGGCGTTCGGGCCGCCGCCGGTGGTCATGTACGTGTCGATGCCAGTCATAATGAGCATCCAGATCCAGATAAAGAACCCCATCGTGAAACCGAGCGCGATGTGCCGTTTCTTGTTCAGCACACTGTAGCGATCCCACTTGTAGTAGTACGAATACATCCCCCACAACGCGAGCCCCATCGAGAGCATCGCCAGAGCTATAAAGTAGAAAAAATGCGTAAATAGCGACGTAGTCACCCTGGGATAGAAACCGACGAGCAGCACAATAAACAGAACCGCGAACGTGGCTCCGGTACTGAAAGTCAGCACGTTGAAGCGAGCCATTGAATGAGCCAGACGATCCATCCTCGGGCTGCCGGTGCGGGCGCCCCACGCCTGCAGGACCGGCGCGGCGATGGCGAAGCCTACAAATAACTGCGCGAAGAACATGTGCGTCAACATCGTAATACCCGTGAACGCCCGCGCTCCACCCGGAAAACTAAAGTCTTCGAGGATTGGCACTTGGGCCAGGATGTACACCGCTAGTTCCGGTATCTGATAGGTAATAGTCGGCACGGTCTAAATACTCCCTCTAATTCTCTTTGGAAGCTTCGCTGGTCTTGGCTTCGGGCTGTTGACGCTCCCGAGGATTCCCGTTATCTCCATCCTCGTTGCGGCGCGTCCGGTGAAGTACCGCCTGATGCACGGCTCGCGGCTCCAAGCGTTGGTCCACGATGTAATACATAGCATCGTTTCTCTGCAGCACCTCCCTTATAGGACGCAACAAGGCGCGTTCGCTGGTGTTGGCGAAGACTAGAACCTTGCCGAACTCGAATGCCTCGTTCCAGGTTCCAGCCTCCTCTCGCGGCGCTTCCATCTCGGTGAGGATCGGGGATACGCCGACCCGCGTGAAGGAACCCGCGATCAGGATAGCGGCCAGGGAGATAAAGACCATGAAGGTCGGGATGCCAATGGACGGCACGATGATAGCGAAGAAAACCCCCAGCAAAACGAACGATATAGCGAAACCTATGGGCACTTCGAGGCCGCGTCGGTCATCCGGGACAGTAATGTAACGGGTGCCTTCGGGAAAAGGCTCCGGTTCGGCCATGTCCCGACGTTTGAGTACAACCGTCAAGTCATCATTGCCAACGCCCAAGCCCCGGATTTCCGTAACGGCCCGGTTCAGTTCGACACCGTCCGGGATCACGCCTATCACGGTGTATTCCGGGTCGCGCTTCGCTGCCCGCCGGTTTTCTTCCAAGCCCTACCTCCACAGCCTGCCATTTAGTCGTTCTTTAAGAGAACAGCATACAGTTTTGTACGCGGCCCATCCACCTCACTCGACTTACAATTCCACGGGCATCATACTGCATCAACGAGGACATCTCCGCTGTGAAAGCATCACCACATTTCTCGGTGCATCCGAGTAGACTGCAACGTATGGACACGCGAGAGCAAAAAACCGAGAAATTCGGCGAGAACCTGGACTCGGACTACCAGGAGCCCGGCCTAGGAGCTTGGCTCAAACGGAATGTCTGGCTGTTGACGAGGCTTTTCATGGTTATGGTCTTTACCTTTGGAGCCTCTACAACGGCGGCCAATTTCTCGTATGGCCTCGAAAGCAAGCCTGTGGACCTCACAGTCGAGCAACTAAAAAGCGGTGAACTCCCCAAAGGGACCGAGATAGGCGACTATGTACGGATCAAGGGGACCGCCACACCGGATTTCGAGGCTTTGCAGGGAGAACCCATTGGTACGGAAGATTCTCAGGTAGCAGTCTCTTCGCGGTACAGTGCTTCGTACTTCTACTTCGGATTGCAAGAGACCGGCGATGATCTCTTGGTTCAGACAGCCCAGGGGTTGCCTGCCCCAGATCAAAGCGGCAAGAGTGTGGTTTGGGAGGGCAAAATTTCAACGGTAGGCGAAGTCATCTTCTACGACACTACCCAAGCTGGCCTCAAGTCGGCAAAACTCCCAGCAGCCTCCAATGTACCGGTTATCGAAACTGGCGACACGCCAGAGTACTACCGGCAGATTTTCCCAGCTTACTCAGCCATTATCGCTCTGTGGATTCTCTCCATAGCCTGGCTGGTCTGGAAGAAGAACAAACCTTTCCTCGGTGTCTAGCGGACCAGCCGCTAGTGTAGTCTTCGAGCACCGGTAATCTAAAAGTATCTGACAAAAGCGTTTATATCTCCATCAGCTGGGGTAACGTCACTCGGTATGTGAGTGTGGCTTCTGTTATATTTTTGGAAGCCCTTTAGTAGGTAACCTTGGAAAGAAACAGGAGGTGAATAGACCATAGGCAGTATTTTAGCTCTTATAGTTATAGGGCTTGTAGCGGGTATTTTGGCGAAGGTCGCCATGCCGGGGCCGGACCCCGGAGGTTTTATTGGCACGATCTTGATCGGTATAGCTGGCGCGTTCGTCGGCGGTTATGTGGTCAAGCTCGTCACTGGCAACCCTGTGGTGAGGGACGTTAGCTTGGGTTCCATACTCACGGCTACCGCAGGAGCCATTCTGTTGCTCGTCATCTACCGTTTCATTACCCGACGAGCGGCGTAAGCAAAGTTCATGCAAGCCAGGAAAACGGACAAAAAGGAGAATTCATGACGGAGCAGAAGAGCCAGCAGAGCAGCAGCGGCAACAACCCGTTGCAGACCGAGAAGGGCAACACCACCATTCAGAACGCGGTGGTCTCCAAGATCGCCGGTATCGCTTCTCAAGAGGTTGAGGGCATCCGGATGGGCGGCGGCGGCTCGCAGGCCGTCAGCGGTCTTCTCGGCAGCATCACCGGTGGCAGCAGTGGCGGCGGCAACCAGACTCAGGGTGTTTCGGTCGAAGTGGGCGAGGAAGAAGCGGCTATCGACCTTACGCTAACCGCCGAGTATGGCAAATCGATACCCCAGATCACCGAGGCTGTACGTCGCAACGTCATCAACCGCGTTGAGAATCTCGTGGGCTTGAGCGTCAACGAGGTCAACATCGTCGTCAGCAACATTTACTTCCCGCAGCAGGAGGCCGAGCAGCAGCGTCAGAAAGAGCTGCAGCAGCAAGAAAACCAGCAGTAGGATCGACAGTAGCGCGTCCGGTCTTCGGGCCGGACGCACACTAGAGGGTGGTTGAGCTTTTGGCAGAAGACATTCAATTAGCGAGGGCCACCGTGAAAGCGGCTCTCGCCACAGAGGGCATCTACTCGATGGGTACCGGTCGTTACGCGGAAGTGGCGACCTACGACGGTAGTGAGAAAGTCTCGGGTGTCGCGGTTAGACCCGATGAGATCGAGATTCACGTGGTAGCTCGTTTCCCGCTGCCAAAGCCAATCCCCCAGATAGCCGATGATCTACATCGGCGGGTCGGGTCGGAAACCGGGGGACGGAAGACCTCCATATTCTTTACAGACCTGGAGGTGGCCCAAGATGAGGATCTTTAATCGGCTCATCATGATCCTGCTCCTAATAGGACTGGCTCTACTGGGCGTTTTCGCAGTGGTCTACAGTTTTGACCTTCTCGGTTATAAGCTGGCGGATCTTCCAGTTGGCCCCGTTGGAGACAGCGTGAGCGGGTTCGTAGACAGCATAGAGAGTGGACCTGGACCCCTCACCATAGCGGTATTGGTGCTTGTGGCGATTTTGGGATTGGTGTTGCTCATCATGGAATTGAAGCCTCGTACCCCGCGCAAGGTAAAGATGCAGGAGGGGACATACATGAAGAGGGACGTGGTCGAGAAAGAAGTCTCCGCCGCCGCCGAGTCGACTCCCAATATTCTTGATTCATCCACAAAGGTGAAGGCCCGACGCAAGCCCGGCGCGGAGGTAAAGCTGGACGCTAACATCCGAAGGGGCGAGGATCAAAAACAGATACAGTCCGACCTGCGGCAGAGGATCGAGGATCGGCTCTCAAGCAGTGGAGCACCGGTGAGCAAGCTCAAAATCCGGATGATCGAATCTGACCCGCGAGAGACAAAGACGAGGGTGCAATGAACGGCTTCAACCGCTTTATCATGTTGCTCATAGCGATTCTGATGATCGTGGTTCCAGTGTTCTTCTTACTGGTGGGCTTTGGGGTGATCGCATCGAGCGTGGTAAGCAACTACGTTAATTACGATGCCGCTGTGCAGGGTCTTAGCAACCTCTCGACTTCGAGCGTTACGCAAGGAGTTCGCATCATCATCGCCGTTATTGGTGTGCTAGTAGTCCTGATCGCGCTGTACCTGCTTTTGAAGGAACTTACTTTTGGAAGCAGCGTAGCCCGCGACACGACCATTGACGAGACACCCGGCCAGGAGACTAGATTGACCGCGAAAGCTGTCAAATCTCTCTCCGAGAACGCGGCTCGGGAAGCCGGTGCGATATCGCCATCCGTCTCGCTAGCTTCAGACGGGAAACCGTACAGTGTTTTCTGCGACGTCAAAGCTGGGGAGAATAGCAACTATACCGAGCTCGCAACCCAGGTTCGGGAGAACATAAGAAACGCTCTTGGGAGTCAGAAAGTGTCCTACGAGGAAGTGCAAGTGACCGTCCTGGGAAGAGCGTAGTAAACGAATCCGACGAAAGGAAGATGTATGGCAACTTGGACCAACAAGCAGTGGGGAGCTTTGATCGGGGGGCTGGTCGTCTTTCTTATAGCTCTTATAGGTCTTGGCGCGACCGCTCTGGTCGTACTCGTGGCGGTGCTCGGCTACTTTGTAGGTATGTTCCTCGACGGAGAAATTTCGGCGGAAGATATCCAGGCGAGGGCTCAGGGTCGTCGCAACGGTATGTAGGATTACTTCACTACTTGGCGAACTGCTTGTAAAATCAAAGTTAATGTTAGGTAACTAGGAAAGAGGAGGATTATGGAAACCTTTCTACTTTGGATTGGTGTCTTAGGCTTCGCAGCGGCTACGGCATACTTCATCTATCTAAGCTCTCAAGCTCCGCAAGGCAACCGGGCGTTCCACGTCATCACGGCAGTCATCACCGGCGTGGCAACTTTCTCGTACTTGATGATGGCTACGGGCGCGGGACTTGTGGAACTGCTTGACGGTCGCAGCTTCTACTACTTCCGGTACATAGACTGGCTCATAACGACACCATTATTGCTGCTCGACTTGGCCCTCCTAGCTCTCGCTAGCTGGCGCAGGAGCATTGGTCTCCTGACGACGCTCATCGTGCTGGACGTGGTGATGATCCTGACGGGTCTTCTGGCTGGGTCCAGGATCTCTGGCTTCGGTCGTGGCTTCTGGTTCGTCGTCAGCACCATAGCGATGATTGCGGTTCTCTATCTGGTCTACACGAAGCTCTTCGCAGCGGCGTCCAGCCAGTCGGCTGCCGTTAGCAGCTTGTTCGGCACGCTGGCGATACTGACGCTAGTACTGTGGTCTTTCTACCCGATAGTCTGGCTGCTCGGTACAGAAGGCTTCAACGCGGTTGGCTCCGGTACCGAGGTACTCATGTTCCTGGTCCTGGACTTCTTGGCTAAGATCGGGTTCGGTTACCTGCTCTTGACCAACCGGGAAGCTCTCTCCGACGCAGGCGGTGGCAGCGGCGGTCAGCAGGCCCAGTCGAGCCGGGTTCGATAGAGTCACGAACTTCTAAGCAACACGAGCTACGCAATACGGCGGACCCTACGGGGTCCGCTTTTTATTGCCCGATAATCGTAGAAATACATGGACAAGCGGCTTCTGGTGCGTTAGGTTTGATCGATGGATTTGGAGAGAAA
The DNA here is from genome assembly GCA_041747155.1 of Rubrobacteraceae bacterium. Classification (GTDB taxonomy): domain Bacteria; phylum Actinomycetota; class Rubrobacteria; order Rubrobacterales; family Rubrobacteraceae; genus JACDDK01. The sequence continues at coordinate 17,072 of JBGTFQ010000197.1, read as the reverse complement.
CAATTCCACAGGGGGCTTCGACACCTCAAGGATGCGACGCAGGCGTAAGAGGCTGCTCTTGGTAGCAGCCGCGATTCTCGTGCCAATCCTCGTCTACGTTATAGCGACCGCCGTCAGTTCGGATGCCTCGGACGATTCTGATTCGTCGAGTACGAGCTCCAAATCATCCGGCGAAGGCGAAGACAAACCTTCCGCATCGGCGGAAAGTACCAGGTCCAAAGAAAAACTACCCGAGAAAACCGCGTACAAGCCGACTGCGCCTGTACCACCTCCCGCAGATAGCTGCGATGACCTACGGGTTCTCGTGGATCACGAACACAGCTTGCCGCCAGACTACGCCCCGACAGACTTGGTCGCACTGGAGAGCTACGGAATTCCTACCCTGGATGCTGGTCCAGTACTGCGGCGCAAGGCAACTCGGCAGCTCGACCGTTTAATGGATGCCGCAGCAGCGGACGAGGAGGAGTTAATAATCGCCTCCGCGTTCCGAACCTACGCGGAACAACAATCGACCTTCGACCAATTCACCGACGTCTACGGAGATGAGACGGACACTGTCAGCGCACCAGCGGGTCAGAGCCAGCATCAACTCGGCACGGCGGTCGACTTTACCAACTCCGCCGCCGAGTACCGTCTCTGGTGGCCTTTCGGTGACACGACCGGCAGCACTTGGCTATTAGAGAACGCCCCGGACTACGGCTTCGTACTCGCCTACCCTGACGGCAAAGAAGCCGAGACCGGCTACCAGTGGGAGCCCTGGCACTATCGCTACGTCGGCATTAAGAACGCTAAGCGGATCTCCAAAGAGAACTTCACCCTTCAAGAGTTCCTGGTTCGCGAGGGCGTACGCCCTAAGTGCTGATGCCGGTTACAGCGAGCTGCCGCAGCGGCGTACTAGCTTCGAACTCGTCGGTCGAGCTAAACTAAACGCCGAGTAGTTTAGCGAAGAGCAGCAGGTCGTCGCGCAGCAGGCGCGGTGTGAGATAGTGTTCCCGGACGTGCTCCTTGCCGTGACGACCCATCTCGGAAGCGTACTCCGGGTCCATCAGAATCTTCGAGCAGGCCGCAGCGGCTTCGGGGATTCCATCCACCAAGATGCCTCCTCCCGCCGTCACTTGCATCGGGATGCCCCCCACTCTGCCGGCCACCATAGGACGCGCCTTCCAGAGAGCCTCGGTGACCACGAGCCCGAACCCTTCGCGGATGGACTTCTGGATAACGACATCCGCTATGGACTGAAATGCGTTGACTTCTATCGCACCGACGTTGGTCAGGTTCGAGAAAAGAAAAATGTCTTGGTCTCCAGCGGCGTACTCAACGGTCTTGTACCAGAAGTCCCAGCCCTCCGGGTCGTCATGGGCCATCGAGCCGATCAAGACGAGTTGAACCTCCGGCACGTCTTCCTTCACGCGACGGTAGACATCTATCACCCCGAGCGGGTCTTTCCAGGGATCAAAGCGCGATACCTGTACCAGGAACGGTCTGGTCGTGTCAACACCGAACTGATCCACGATGTACCGGGCATCACTGGGCGAGAGAGCCATGTTCTTGGGGCTCAGCGGGTCGATGGCTGGTGGGATCAGTGCGAGGTTCGGAAGGTCCATATCCGGTGGCGTGTACTGCTGCATGGTGTAGATTTGCGCGTCGTAATCCTTGATATACGGTGCTAGATAGTCCAAGACCTGACGGTTCGGCGTAGAAGTGTCGATGTGACAGCGCCAGATCCACTTGGTCTTCGACGAGAGCCCACCGCTAAACTCCTTGAGCAAAGCTGGCTGCGGATCGTGGATAAACATGAGATCCCACTCATTGCCGGAATCGACTAGCGCTTCAGCAGATCTCCGGTTGTAGTCCTCGTACACTGCCCGTCCTTCGACGGTAAAGTCATAGTCCGCACCCTGAAGGGCGTTGTGGAAGCCTTTGGTCACATCGAAGAAAGGCTCCGCTCCGTACATCACGGCCCAGTCGGCGTCTAGCCCGACATCGCGCATCAGGGGGACTAGAGTATAAAGAATCTCCGCCACGCCTCCGCCGAAAGCGGTAGCGTTTACGTGCAAAACACGCGCTCCCTTTAGACGCTCGGCGAGGTCGTGGATCTCCTCAAACAGGTCACGCCGGATGATGCTCCGATAGTCCGCGATGGATTTGGTGCCAGGGTTTACGAGCTGTAGCACGAGTTTCCTCTTGACTTTTATAGGGTTTTCAAACGCGCGTAACTGTATACAACTGATTCAGTTAACGCAAGTTAAATAATTCTTCTCGCGGGTTATACGGAGGAGGAAACGCGGCGGATCATCTTGAGACTCGTCCCTGAATTACCGGATTCGAGGGCGACTTCGTCTACCAAGTTCCGAATGACATCTAGACCGAAACCGCCTAGCTCATCCGAATGGGAGTTTGGATTATCGACATCGAATCCGTCGCCTGCGTCGACGACGATGATCTCGACTTCCGAGGCACGGGCGCGGTATTCGATTCTAATGGTCTCGACATGAGCGTGACGGATGGAGTTCGTTATGGCTTCGGTGATGGCGAGTTTCAAGTCGTAGATATCTTCGGGGCCGAAACCAGCGATCTGACCCATCTGAGTCACGACCAAGCGTCCAAGCAGCACATACTCGGAACTGCTGGGAATCTCTAGGGTTATCGGGTCTGAAATTACGGTTTCTTCTTTCTCCAAGTTTTCGGTTGTCTCACGTTTCATCTAGCTTCTTTCGATTCGGATCCACTTTGTACGCAATTTCATATTACCCGAGAGCGTCGTTGACTAACCCATTTTATGTATGAAGCCAAGACATCGTTTATCTATAGCTTGTCTGGCGATGTCTCCGATGGTCGTGCACCGGGCTTCAAATCCTCGGGTAGCTCTGGAATATCCTCCACGGGGTCCATTGGCTCCGGTTCTACTTTTTTCGCACCCCGGCCCATCGTCTGCTCGTAGAGATCGGAGCCATCGGAGCCTGTCGTGGTTGACTGGCTGGGGGACTTAGACGAGCCGTTCGGGGTGGACATGTAGGGGCTCAACAGGTCCATTGGTATCGGCAGCACTATGGTGGAGTTCTGGTTTACGGCGATCTCGTTCATAGTCTGGAAGAGTCGCAATTGAAGGGCTGCGGGGCTATCCAGACGGTCGGCGGCCTGTCGCAGGCGGTCGGAGGCTTGATACTCGCCCTCCGCGGCGATGATCTTGGAGCGCCGTTCGCGCTCGCTCTCCGCCTGACGAGCCATCGCTCGTTGCATCTGCTGTGGTATCTCGACATCCTTGACTTCGACCACGCTTACCTTGATGCCCCACGGGTCGGTTTGCTCGTCGATGAGGCTCTGCAACTGCTCGTTGATCGCATCACGGTTGGTGAGTAGATCGTCGAGGTCTTTTTGGCCGAGGACGCTTCGCAGGGTGGTCTGGGAGATCTGGCTGGTCGCCAGCACGTAGTTCTCCACCTCTATGACGGCGCGGTTGGGATCCAGGACCCTGAAGTACACGACGGCGTTGACGCGAGCCGGAACGTTGTCGCGGGTGATAACGTCCTGCGGTGGTACGTCCATTGTTACGGTACGGAGATCTATCTTGACCATCTTGTCTCGAACCGGGACTAACAAGAAGAGACCTGGTCCCTTCGCCTGACCCTGCACCCGACCAAAGCTAAAGATGACCCCGCGTTCGTACTCGTTGACCACTTTGATCGCACTGAGCAGAAAAGATATCCCCAGGATGATCAATCCAAAGATCAGGATGGCTCCGAAACCTAACGCCGTAGCCTGCAATACAGCGAAACTCAAGATAACTCTCCTCCTCCCGGCCCCAACCAAACGTACCGTGGAGCCTGTAATATCCGATTGAACGAGATTCCAAATAAACCCCGCCGTATAAGCTCCTCAACTCCTAAACCAGAGTATACAGCCCATACAAAGAATGGGAGATGCTCGGCCCAAGACACGAGTTTTCTGGTCACAGATGTCGGCAGGTCTACCGGCGTTTGAGTAGTGATGAAAGTATAAGGTCAGCGTTGGCGAGGACGAAGGCCAGCGATATGAATGGAAGCGCGGGGAGTGGTCTTTCGAGGAGTAGGCTCGTTATCATGGCGAGGAGGGTTCCGACGCAGACTGCGACGGTCGTTGGAATATGTCGGAGGTTCAGAAGAAGGCTCATGGCGATGAAGAGGGCCAGGAAGATAAAGTCGCTAATGCCGAGGGCGAATCCCAGAGCTTGACCGAAAGTCGGGAAGATCACGAGCAAGAAATCAAGGGCCGGAGCGCTCTTCTCGACCATTGCTTTTGTAGGCCCGGCGAAGACGGAGAAGAGATCCGTGGCCGCAGCGACAGCGGCTATCAAGAGTGCTATCGCAGGAGACGCGACGTGCCGAGCCAGGGAGATCCCAAGCGCCGCAGCAGCCGATATCCTGAGAAGGTTGGAGACAAATAGAGCGATCAAAGGAACGACAGCCCAACCTTCCGCCAGAACGTCGGGGCGAGCGAAGATCGCAGCCAACCCACCGAGCACGGCGGCGAACGCCCCGAAGCCGAGCAGCCAGGGAGTGACTATGGCACTGACAAGCGATGGGAAGCCGAAGAGCAGAGCACCAGTTGCAAGCACTGCGATGACGAAGGCCAATATCTGCGCCATATACGAGAAGTCTGTGCCAATCAGGGGTGCTACGAAGATAAAAAGCATGAGCAACCCCGCACCGAAGATCGTGATCCTGGCGGCTTTGCGAGGAGTACTCAAGAGATCCACACGGGATTTCTGAGTGCCAGAAACGCTCGCCAGAAGCTTCGTTTCGCGTCCTCGTCCGAGAGAGCGGGTGCGAGTGGTGGGAGACGCAAGCCAGAGGCTGTGCCAGTCCAGGAGAACCATTCGCCGTCGCGAGCGTCCGAGAAATGGTTTTGGACCAGCGGGTACCCGAGGTCGTCAATGGTTTGAGAGGCTTCCGGCCCCACGGCTACGAGCGCTGCGGGCTCGAAGGCCAGTATCTCCTCCAGGAGGTGGCGGGATCCCGTCCATGTAACGTAGGCTTGCGCGAGGTTCACGGCTTCCAGGCTCCGTTCGAGAGCTTGTATGAGACGCGGCCCAATGGGCGGTTCCACGGCCATAAGGATGCCGCAGGATGGGTCACCGAGAGGTTCCGGTAGTCCGGCTTGCTTTATGAGACGAGAAATACGGGCGGCTTCGTAGGTCGTTTTGGCTTGGTAGTCGCTCGCGGCGTCTCGGGTTTTAGTTGGTTTCACGACGAACGTGGAAGATACGTTGGAGGGTTGTGATCAGGGCTCCCACCGCCACGAGGATCATGCCAACCGTCAGAAACCCGGAGATGGCCGAGAGCGAGAGGATCACAACTCGCCCAGCCCGCTCCAAAATCCCGACTTCGCAATCGACATCTAACCCCTCGGCCCGAGCCCGCGTGTAGGAGGTCAGCAGAGAGAATGTCATTGCCGCAGCCGCCAGCAGAACCTCGAAAGGCCGGGTTTCGCTCGCGTAATAGAACAATATCCCCGCGAAGACCGCCGATTCCGAGAAGCGATCGACCGTAGAATCCAGAAACGCCCCGAACCGACTAATACGGTTCGACTCGCGCGCAACCGCGCCATCCAGAGCATCGAAGAGGCCGGCCACTAACATCACCGCGCCCGCGAACCTGATATGCCCGAGAGCGAAGAGGACCGCCGCACCAACAGCGAGCGTCCAACCCAGCATGGTCAGCGTGTCAGGCCGGACCCGCATAGCTGTAAGCCCCCGAACTAGCGGATTCAAAAGTTGCCTCAGAGAATCCTTCTGCAAGAGCGATTTGCGATGCGGCAGCGTCATTCGACTACTTCTGCGCCGCTGTCATAGCAAGACTAAATACAAGGAACAGCTTCAAAATCTCCACTACGCTCGGCACCCTCCACTGCTCCAATCGTCGCATCAGGAGATTCGAGACATAAGCCAGGACGGCAGCCGTTAGGAACGTGATCAGGATACCCTCGATCTCACACACGAAGATAATGAGCAGCACGGCTCCAACCGATAACATCAGATGCTGAAAATACTTGGAGACAATGAGTTTCTTAGTGTTCACCCGCGACTCCGAGCAGTAATGTCACTCTGAGAGAAATCCGCTGCTCCTGGCACCGTCGCCAAGACGTGCGAATTCGCTTCTATAGCCGAGGTAAGCATATTTCAAAGTTTACACTCTCCCCCGCGCTCTGTATAATCTTGCCCCGGTATGAGAGGCAACCAACCACAGAAGACACAACATGTTGGGTCGGACCACGCTCGCAAGGCGGAGTCTCGACCTTTACGCTACGCCCGCGAAACGGCTCCCAAGTACGAGATCAACCTAAACGGCGTCTCGTCCGGCGGAAGCAGTCGCCAACCTCCGACCAGAAAACGTGAGACTGGCGGCACTAAGTCCAGCACGTACCAGCGGCGGCGGGTAATGGCGGTGTGCCTCTTGGTCCTGGGCCTTATAGCCCTGGTCTTCGCGGTTTTCGCCCAGACATCGGTCGCTACGGACGGCGAGCTGGCTATCGACCCGAACAGCGCCGCGCCGGATGCCACGCTGGCGACGACCTCCGAAAACAGTATTTCCACTCCCATACGCCCGGTGGACATCACCGCTCTTGGCTACCATCCTGAAGGCGACAGCCTCATCGAACTAGCGCCTCGTGGCGAGAACCTATCCGACACTCCGCTCTTGGACATGTTCGGCGGCGGCGAGACGACCGAGAGGATACAGTACTACATGATGGATCCGGCGGAACGAACCGGTCCCCACACTGGAGCCCTGGACGTGGGCGCGGAAGCCGGAACCACCGTCTACGCACCCATAACCGGCACGATAACCGCCATTCGCCCGGACCCAGCTATCGGCGGCGCGAACACGGTGGAGATAAAGTCCTCCGAGAACTCGAACATGCGGATCACGGTCTCACTCGTCCGCGACATCACAGAGGACATCGGTGTCGATACCAACGTCACAGCGGGCATGACCGAGCTTGGAGCGGTCTCGGACTCCGCCAAGTCCCTGCAACCGCAACTCGCCTCATATACCACCGGCGCGGGGAACCACGTCACACTCCAAGCCACGAGAGTCAACTGATATCCGCGGCTTCGAGCCGCGCCGAAAACTCTCCCGGCGCGTGACCGTCGAAGCATGATCTCAGTTCTTCAATCCAATCCGGTCCTGGCGATAGCTCTCTTTCTGGGCTTCATACTAGGAGTCGCGTTTCACGAGGCGGCCCACGCTTTCTCGGCTTATTACCTGGGTGATGAAACGCCCTATCATGCCGGTCGCATTACCCTCAACCCACTCGTTCACCTGGACTTGCTCGGTACGATCATGTTCCTGGCAGCAGGCTTTGGATGGGGCTCGACTCCCGTAACGCCCTCGAACCTTCGGGGCGGCGTGTGGGGACCGGTCGCCGTAGCCGCCGCCGGACCAGCTACCAACTTCGCCATACTACTAGTCTGCGCCGGTTTATCGACGATTCCATCGCTCGACATAACCGCCTCGAACTCGCTAGGCGCGATCATGGTGTACGGAGTGGCACTCGTCAACGCATTGCTGTTCGTGCTCAACCTGATACCGATCCCACCACTTGACGGCGCGAAGATGCTATACCCATTCCTCCCTCGCTCCCTCAACGGCTTCGTGAATTTCATGAACGAATATGGCCCCTACATCTTCCTCGGGCTCGTCGTCATAACTTTCCTGCCCGGCCTCCCAAGCCCATTCTCCATCCTCCAAATACTCATAACACCGTTGCTCTATCTGCTCGGAATAACGAGCTGAAATAACGCCGAACACGTAAAAGGGGCCGCTAGATGCTCGCGGGGAGGGGGGAGAATCCGCGAGCCAAGCTGCCCCTAAATCATTCTACCTCAATAAACCTCTCTCCTAACCTAAACTTTAGGTACAGAGTTAAGGAGAATCAGGCTTTCCGCTCCTCAATTGGGAGGAATACAGAGAAAGTGCTCCCTGTATTGGGTTCGCTGTTTACCTGGATCCTACCTCCAAGGTGATGGGTTATTTCGTCTGCCAGGGCGAGTCCGAGGCCGGTGCCGTCGGCTCTGGAGGAGCCCTGGGCTCGGTAGAACCGGTCGAAGATGTGGGGTTGTTCGGCGGCGGGTATTCCACAGCCTTCGTCGGAGACGGATACGACAGCGTGGCCGTTCTCGCGGTGAAGGTCGATATCCACGGGGGAGTCAGGGTCGGAGTATTTGATCGCGTTGTCCACCAGGATCGTGATCGCCCGGTGTAGCTGGTTTGGATCGGTCTCAATGAGCGGTACGTCTTCCCCGGCCTGGAGGTTTATCGGACGTCCGGTAAACCCGAAGTCGCGCCGGATCTCGTGCAGGATCTCCTCCAGGTCGACTTCCTGTGAAGTGAAGGTGACGGCGTTGGCATCGAGGCGACTGAGGTCTAGGAGTGTTTTTGCGAGACTCTGCAGCCGCTCAGTAGCAGCCCGCATATCCTCCATGAACATCTCGCGGTTTTCCTCATCCTTCTCCTCTTCGAGCATCTCCAGGTTGCCCGACAGCGCGAAGAGCGGGGTTTTCAACTCGTGCGAAGCGTTGGCGATGAATTCGGCCTTCGTGCGCTCCACGCGGCTCTCCTCCGTGACATCGCGCAGGATCGCCAGTGCGCCCTCTTCAAGGGGGGCGGCCCGGATCTCGATGATACGATCCCCGGATGCGGCTCGGGGCTCGGTGATAGGGCCAGCGTATCGGGTCTTCGCCAAAACTTCCTGAAGGTGGTTGTGGAACTCGCGGTCGGAGGATTCGAGCATCTCGCGGGCGCGGGGATTCAAGAATATAGCGTTCAGTTCTCGATCCACACCAACGACCGCGTCGGTCATGCCGTCGAGGATGGCGCGTCCCCGTTCTTTTTCCTGCTCCACCTGACTGAAGGCGTCTTTCAAAGAGGCGGCCATCAGGTTGAAAGTCTCGCCCAGGGAGCCGACCTCATCCTCCACGTTGCTGTTAATGCGTTCGTCGAAATTGCCAGCGGCCAAGCGTTCAGCGGCGAATCCCAGACGGTTGAGGCGGCGTGAGATAAGTTCCGCAGCCACGTAGCCGCAGAAAGCCGACATCAGAAGAGCCAGAGCCCCGGCGACCAGCGCGATCCACTCGATCTTGCTGAGAGTAGCTTCGACGTTCTCGATGTCGCTCTCACGGAAATATTTCACGAAGACGACGGCCCGAGTCTCTTCCTGGCCGTTGACCGTAACTTCTATGGGGTAAGCATACGTGGCCTGACGCTGTCCCTTCCGAGGGCCAGTTGTTATGGGTTCCGTACTGCGCAATGGACCGGCGGGTGGCTGAACGGCTCGCTTCACTATGGAATCGTCCCACTGATCCAAGTCTCCAGACTGCTGCTTGCCCGTCTCACCCTCGACTATCCCCCACTGCAAATTGTTTATGGACGCGAAGGACTTTATGCGCTGTTCAGACAGGTTCGGGTTTTTTTGGACCTCCCGCGAGAACTGCTCCCCGACCTGCCGGAAGCTCGCCTCGCCTGCTTCCCGGAAAGTTTCTTCCAGTATGGGTCGGACGATAGAGTAAGCTGTCAAGGCTGCGAAGGCCGTCACCAGCATGAACAGCGCGGTCAGCCATATCCGCATGCCTATGCGGGGCTTGAAATTGTATCCTCCAAACAATGGCGCCCGACGAAGCTTTCTCCACGGGTCTAGCCCGAGCCACTCTCCAAAAAAGCGTTTTTTACCGGAAAACATACCCGACACCCCGCGCGGTGTGGATGAATTCGGGGTTGCGGGGGTCGTGTTCTATCTTCTCGCGGAGGTGGCGAATATGTACGTCCACCGTGCGTTCGTCGCGGAACTCGTCGCCCCAGACGCGAGTAAGGAGCGTGCTGCGCGAGAAGACCCGCCCCGGATTAGAAGCCAGCGTCACCAGAAGCTCGAACTCCGTATACGTCAGGTCGACTTCCTCGTTGGCTACGGAGACCCGTCGGCTTGGAAGGTTGATCTTCAGCCCGTCGTAGGACAATTCGTCCTGGCGTTGACCCTGCGGAACGGTGGACCGGCGCATGATCGCACGTACCCGCGCCACCAGTTCCCGCACGGCAAACGGCTTGGTAACGTAATCGTCCGCGCCAAGCTCCAGCCCCACGACCCGGTCGATCTCGTCGTCCTTGGCTGTAAGCATGATGATCGGCACGTCGCTCTTGGACCTTACCCTGCGGCAGACTTCCGTGCCGTCAAGCTTCGGCAACATGATGTCCAGGATGATGAGATGAGGCTCGTAACTCCCGACGGCCTGCAGCGCCGCCTCTCCGTCGCCCACAGCGTGTACCTGAAAACCTTCGCGCTCCAGCGCGTGTACGAGCATCTTTTGGATGGACGGCTCATCGTCCACTAAAAGTATTCTGCGGGTTACGCTCTGTACGCCTGCGGTCATTCGCTTACCGTCTCTCACCGCCCCCAAAGGGCTTTTGCTGTCTTTTCGGAAGAGATTTTACCATGCTAGCCATCATGCTAACGAGGCTACATCGGCAGCGTCCTCAGCCTCCAGCAAGCGTTCCACCACCGCAAGTAGATCCGACACCTCTCGCAACCGCACCGCTTCGACCGGCACTTGCCGCCTTCTGAGATATGCGGCCACCACCCGAGCTTCGTCCGAAGGGTTGGATGGGCCATGACCACCGGGCGAGCGGTGCTCCGAGAGATCTGGACTAGAGAGAGCTTCTTCCGCGAAGCGTGAGAGCCCGCCGCGATCCTCGGCTTCGAAGCTGCCATGGCCGACGAGTCGTCCGTTTCGCAAGGCGAAGACCTCGAAGAGCCCCGGTTCCGTTGAGGGGGCGACGACCGCCTGTACACCCTCCGCACTCACCACGGCCCGCGTAAGCCGGATGCGCTCGATACCGGAGATGAGATCTCGCAGCCGACCCGCAGCCTCGAACTCTAGCTCGTTGGAGAGCCGCTCTCGCTCCTGAACGAGTGCCGCCAAGTGCTTCTCTCCCCCTTCACCGCGCATGAGAGCCACTACTTCATCAAGAACTTCCTCTTCGTAACGCGCCTCGTCCAGCCCGAGACACGGGCCGCAGCGACCCATTTGGCCGTAGAAACAAACTCCGTCTACGCCGGTCGCGTGATTCTCGCAGCGGCGTAGCGGAAATATCCTTCCTAGAGCCTCGATACAAGTATCTAGCACGTTGGCGCTTCGGTAAGGACCGAGAAACGTCACGCCTTCGGTGGGATCGTTGCTGGAGACTCGCACGGGTACGGGATAAGGCTCGTTGGTATCGAGCTTTATAAACCAGCTTGTTTTATCGCCCCGACCTGCGGAATTGTAGCGCGGGAGAAGACGGCGGATCTCTCGGGCCTCGAAGATCAGAGCGTGAAGCTCGCTCTCGGTCTCATGGATCTTGACCTCCGCCACTTCCTCGACTAGACGCCCGATCTTGCGTCGTCCATCTCCGCCGTTGAAGTACGTTCTGACCCGCACCTTCAAGTCTTTGGCCTTGCCCACGTAGAGAACGGTGCCGTTCTTGTCGACGAAATAGTAGACGCCCGGCGTGTTCGGGATACCCTCGGCGAGGTGCTGCTTTTGAGCTTTGATCTTGCCGCGCCCCGACCGCAATGTCGATGCCTCTCCAATTCCTTTGACCCCCGCCGACCGCAGCATCTTCAGAAACCGAATGAGAACCTCCGCCGTGGCCGAAGCATCAGCCAACGCCCGGTGATTCGGTGCTTGCTTTATCCCGAGATGGGCCACGAGCGAAGAGAGCCGGTAACGCTTGAGGCCCGGCACCAGAAACCGAGCGAGCTTGAGCGTGTCTAGAACAGGATTCGGCAGCGGAGCTAGATCACTCGCTTCTCGAGCCGCCTCGACAAAAGAGCAGTCAAAGCCCACGTTATGACCAACTAGTACCGAACCTTCGGCGAAATCTTCGAAGAGAGGCATCACCTCGGCGGCTAGTGGGGCATCCTCTACCATCTCGTTCGTAATGCCGGTGAGTCTGATGACGAATGGATCTATTGGAAGCTCGGGATTTATCAATGTGGAGAACTGGTCGACCACCAATCCCCGGACGACTTTGACCGCCCCGATCTCCGTGATAGCACCCTCTTTTGACGAGGAACCCGTAGTCTCTACGTCGAAGACGACGTAAGAGGCTTCGTCTAGAGCCAGCGACGCCGCGTCCGCTATTTCGAGAGCCCCGTCTTCGGTCCAAGAGAACCGCGGGTCCTTGCCGATCAACCTCTCCACGAGTGGCCGGGCGTTGCCGTTGGTGTTCGCGAGAGCGAGAACTTCAGAGGTAATTGTTTCCGGGCTGACCGGACCATTTTCTCGCACGAAACCGTAGAGGCTAGGAGACACGAACCTCCTCGCGGCTGGCGGCGGCTCTGGCAGTCTCGGAGATGGTACGGGCCTGAGACTCGGTTACGCCGTCGATGGAGACCAGGTTGTCGAAGCTGTACTCGTGGTCCAGCAGTCCGCTAGCCAAGACTCGCGAACGAGTCTTCATGCCGACTCCCGGCATCTTTTCAGTGTGGAAGATTTTGCCGCGCTGTATACGCAGAGCATCCACTCCAGCGAGCTTCTCGCCATCGACCACCACGCGCTTGAGAGTCTCCGCGAAGATCTCGACCTGCTCAGAATAATAAACGCCCCGGCCCATCAGAGTCGGTGTCATCGGCGCAGGAAACATGAGGTTGGCGTTTCGGACAGTTGTGTGGCCTGGCGGCTCGCCACCACCGAGCGGGTCCGGGTCTCCAAGGCGGCGAGCTTCGGTGGCATGCTTCCAGGTCTGCTCTTCGAGATCCCCCGCCGGGTCTAGCTCCGTAACAACAGGACGGCCCCGAAAACGGTCGTTGCGGTTTGCCGCGTAGAGAAACAGCTGGTCGTCGCGCTCATTCCGGTAATACTCGACCACGGCCTTCGACCGCTTCTCGCCGATACCTGGTATCCGGGCAAGAGACTTGGTGTCGTCGGTGGAGATCATGTCTTTCAACTCGTCGGTCTCTATGGCTTCGGCGGCTTTGGCGGCGGCTCGTTTATCCACGCCGCGCACGCGCTCCAGAATGCCCTCGACGCAGGCCGTGCACACGTTGCGCCTGAGGTGGTTGATCTTGCGTATAGCCGTGAAGGCGTTGTTCTCCTCACACCACCAGACGTACTCACGCACCCGCTCGACCGCCGCAGCATCTTCCGGCACAAACTCGATGGTCACACCGTTTCCGATGTACCGACCATTCGCACCGGGCATGTGCTCGGCAGGGTACATTACCTGGACTTTCACCGAGGGAGAGTAGAAAGAGAAGTTAACCGGCAAACCCGGCGCGACCTCCTTCATCAACCTGCGGCGAAAGACATTGTCCTCATGATCCGACTCAAACATTATGCCCGAATTCTACCACTAGCATCTCTGGTTCCTTCGATAGTTTTAGACTCTTTATACCCAACCCAACGATACGCCCAACCAGCGTTTTTGTTTCGGATACTATCGTCCCAAACGCATCCGGCAGGCTAACGGAGCACTATCGCTTCGACCGGCTCTCCGACTGGAATACCCTCGCTTTGAGGCCCGATCAGGGCAAGCGCATCGGCCTTGGTGAGCGAACTGACGAGCCCAGACCCTTGCGCCCCCACAGACTCTGCTCGCCAACCCTTCTCCGTCTTCTCAAGGCTCACCCGCATCGCGTGCATCCGACCGAATTTGTTCTCGATGTGATCCTCGAAATAGACTTGTATGCGCGGTCGCTCCCGGTCCTCGCGGTTCATCATGCCCATCAGCGCGGGCCTCACGAAGAGGTCGAAGCAGACCATCGCCGAGACCGGGTTGCCGGGAAGCCCGAAGAAGCGAGTATCTTCCCGTTTCCCGTAGAACAAAGGCTTTCCAGGCTTGAACTTCACACCCCAGAAGACTTGCTCTACGTCGAGATCTAGCAAAGTGCTCTTTACGAGATCCTTCTCCCCCACCGAGACACCACCGCTCGTCACCACCACGTCCGCATTCTCCAGAGCGGCTTCGAGCGCGGCCCGCAATACTTCCTCATCGTCGGAGGCAGCATGGACGCGGCGAGCTTCGGCTCCGGCTTCGCGGGCCTGAGCGACGATAGCGAAAGAGTTCGAGTCGAAGATCTCACCGGGAGATAGTTCTCGCGTCCCCGGCTCGACAAGCTCCGTTCCCGTAGAGAGAACTACCACTCTCGGTCGGCGATAGACGGGCAACGTGCCGTAGCCCTGCGTGGCGGCCAGAGCTATTTCGGGAGCACCGATCTCAATTCCCCCCCGCAGGATGAGGTCTCCTTTTCGAGCATCTTCGCCAGCGGCGCGAAGGTTCTGTCCTGGCTCGGCATCCTTTTTAAGCTCGAAGTTCTCGCCCCAGCCGGAAGTATTTTCGACCATCACCACAGAATCCGAACCAGCGGGGATAACGCCGCCCGTGAAAATCTTGATAGCCTCGCCTTCGCCAACGCTCTTCTCTGTCGGACGACCCGCCGGAGCCTCATCCACCACCTCGAAGACGCGCCCGACCTCGGAATCGGAGGCCCGGATCGCATACCCGTCAACAGCAGAGTTGTCGAACGGCGGCGAATCGACTGTAGCGTGGAGATCCCGCGACAGCACAAGCCCCAAACACTCCCCGAGCGGCGTCTCCACCACAGACATTACCGGCGTGTTCTCCAGGACCAACCGTTCGGCCTCCGGGTACTCTATGAGCTTCTCGAAAAGTTGCATTAGGTGCCTCCGCTAGCTCGACGATTTATGTTGACGCTACCATATCTGACAGCGTACCGAGACGCAGCCGAGCTAGTCTAGAGGCGACGAGAATTTTGGGTCTGTGGTTACTCCGGCAGGAGTGCCATCGCCCGGCCCGGTCCGCCGGAGGAGTCGCCTATTTTTATGGGCGCGAAGATGAAGTACGCGCCGCGCACGGGTAGCTGGGCGAGGTTGGTGAGGATCTCGATGTAGCGCATCTCGCGGCTGAGTCCTTCTTGGTGCACGGGGACGCCGTCGTGGGAACTGCCGATACTCGGGGCGTCGATGCCGATGGTCTTTACGCCCTTTTCGTGCAGGTAGATGGCCGTCTCGGGGGATGGCGCGGGCCAGCCGGGAAACTCACCGGTGACGAGCGAACCGTGCATGTATTTCTCGCCTTCCTCGCCCTCGACGTAGTATTTATCCCACTCGGTTTTGAAAAGTACGATCTCACCTTCCTGCAAGTCGCCGTTCTCTTCTTCCCAAGCTTGAATGTGCTCCGGCTCGATGAACGGGCTGACTCCCGGCTCTCCCTGACCGGAGAGAAAGGTCACGTCCACGACCGCCGCCGGTCCCATCAAGTCTTTTAGCGGCACGAACTCGCCGTTCTGGCTTCCGAGCGAGCTGGCGTAATCCAATCCCGAATCCTCGGGCGGGATGAAGTGCGTCGGTGCGTCAAAATGGGTGCCGCAATGCTCGTCGATGATGACGAAGTTTGTCTGATAGGGAGCCTCGCTGCGGGTCTTGTCGGCGGGGCCATCTACTTCGGCGAACCAGTTCCAGTTCTTGTGCGCGAAGCGCATGTGTCCCGGCCACGTGCATGGCAAACGCTCCGAGAGCGTCAGCGAGAGATCCACAACCTTCATCGAACCTATGGAGCTTAAATCCATCTTTCCTCCTCTTCCGACCTACAATTCAGCCGGATATTTGTTCCTTATACTTAAACTGTACCGTCACCCAGCACCCGCCGCAACGAAACTATCTAGAATTCTTGCAGGTACCCTTCGCCGTCGAAGGCCAGGTCTTGCGGGTCGCCGACTACTTCGGCCTCGCCGCTGCTCAAGACTTCGTCTACGAGGTTCTCAGAGACGTAGAGGTATTCTAGATGCAAGGTATTCTGGATGCGGACGAAGCGAGTTTCGGCGGGTGGAACGCCCCAGTTGCAGCGGACGGCGGCCTTTACGGCCTCTTCGTCATTCGACATTATCATGGGGATCTTGGCCCGATCTATAAACGTGCTGGTTAGGACGTTCTGGTTCATGGCTTTGTGCTCGATCTGCCCGGCGAGCCGTTGCGTGGTGAGGTCCGCGAGACCTATTCCCAATGCGTTGCCGTGCGATTCCTTGCTGATGTCGCCCACGATCAAATGCTTAACATCAGGCCTCTCGGGTTCGTCGATGCCGAGTATCCGGAAACGCCCGATCACATTGGTGTCCATCCCGGTGCCAGAGTAGTTCTTGCCTAGAGCGTCCACGAACAGCACGTCTATCTCCGAGACCGGCAGATCCGGCATCAACTCCATGTACTCCGACAGAAGCTCTGCCTCGCGCTCGACGATTTTCTCCGGTGGTATCGCCTCGATGATGGCTGGTTCGTCGTAGGCGTTCTCGACCGTCCCGACTCCGAAAAGGATATGTCCGGATTCGAGCACCTTCTCCCCGACTTCGACCATGAAGTCCCGGATTCCCTCTACACCGTAGCCGTGCAGGGCGAGGGCTTGCTCGTGCTTTCCGAGGCCGATGGAAGCTATCTTCACGAGGCCGCTCTCGATGCTGGAGCGGAAGTCGGTGTGAGCTTTGATCCTATTGACCAGAACGATGCCGTCCGCTTCAGAGGCGATCTTATCCATATACACTGGCACGCCCCGGTCGGTATCCCCGATCTCCACGACCTCCATCGAAGACCGTATCGGAGCTCCACAAGACTCCTCCGTAATCCCCAAAGACTCCAGGATCTCGACCTGTCCTTCAGCCGTCGCGCCACCATGACTTCCCATCGCCGGGACGATAAACGGCTCCGCTTCCATCTCCTTCAGGATCGTGACGAGTACACGCAGGATAGTGTCGATCTCCGCTATGCCGCGACTCCCGGCGGTTAGCGCGACGCTCATGCCGGGTTTGATGGTGGAGGATATCTCCTCTCGTTCCAATTGCTCGCGCAGCGTCGCCTCGATATCCTCGACCAGTGGGCGAGGAAACTTCCGTCGCATCTTAACTATCTTCGGGAACTCCATTTCAAACCCCTCTCCTTACACGCTTGCGTCGGACTTCTCTTCGGCTCCGGCCAACTCGCGGGCGAGATCCAGGGCCGCGTGAAGGCTCGCATCGTCGGCTTTTCCGGTCCCGGCAATATCGAAGGCGGTCCC